>CAYUWQ010000001.1:0-55825 GCA_964448455.1 uncultured Eubacteriales bacterium
GAATCGCAAACCGGCTGCTCAAACGGGCAAGAGATTTTGCTCAGGTAATCGGGGACGGCGTTATTTCGCACGACAGCGCGAAGCATGCGCTGGACAGGATGGAAATTGACGCGCTCGGGCTTGACTCAATAGACCGTCTGATTCTAACTTCTATGATAAAAAACTATAATGGCGGGCCTGTCGGGCTTGATACCATTGCTGCCGCCATCGGTGAGGAATCCATTACAATCGAAGATGTGTATGAACCCTATCTTATGCAGGTTGGGTTTTTAAGCCGTACCCCCCGCGGCAGGATGGTTACGCCCGCTGGTTACGCGCATGTGGGTATTCCGATGAGCGGGCAGCAGCGGCTCGATGTCTGAACACACAACACACAACGACTCAATGATGAAAGGCAGATATTAATGGGCAGATTATTTGGTACAGACGGCGTGCGCGGTGTCGCGAACAGTGAGCTGACATGTGAATTGGCGATGAAAATAGGCCGCGCCGCGGCAATGGTTTTAACGGAAGAAGTCAGCGCAAGGCCCAAAGTGCTTATCGGAATGGATACAAGAATATCCTCGGATATGCTTGAATCGGCGATTTCGGCCGGTCTTTGCTCTGTGGGTGTGGATGTTTTGCTTTTGGGTATGGTCCCGACGCCGGCTGTCGCGTTTCTTGTAAAAAAGTACGGGTATGACGCGGGCATTATGATATCGGCGTCGCACAACCCTTGCGAGTATAACGGCATTAAGATATTTCAAGCGGACGGATATAAGCTGCCGGATGCTTTGGAAGAGAGAATTGAGAAGATCATTCTTGACGATACCGCGATTCCTCCGGTAATCATCGGTGCGGATGTCGGCAGAATATTCACATCCGAAATGCCTATTTTTGACTATATCGAACATATTGCGTCAACGGTCGACATAACTTTTGAAGGCATGAAAATAGCGCTCGACTGCGCGAACGGTTCGGCTTCGATCACGGCGCCCGAACTGTTTATGCGCCTTGGCGCCGAATGCGGCGTCATTTGCGCAGAACCGGATGGCACAAATATCAATGAGGACTGCGGTTCGACCAACCTGGACGCGCTGAAAAAATATGTTATTAAAAACAAGTATATGGCCGGGTTTGCGTTTGACGGCGATGCGGACAGACTCCTTGCGGTTGATGAAAACGGCGATACTGTCGACGGAGATAAAATCATCGCCATATGTGCCGAAGGCCTGAAAAACAACGGTAAACTGCACGATGACACCGCGGTTGTCACCGTTATGAGCAATATGGGCTTTTACAAATTCTGCAGCGAACGAGGTATTCATTACGAAACAACCAAGGTGGGTGACCGCTATGTGCTGGAAAGAATGCTTGAAAAAGGCTATAACATCGGCGGTGAACAGTCGGGTCATGTAATTTTTCTTGACTATGCCACCACCGGAGACGGCCAGCTGACTGCGCTTAAACTCCTTGAAGTTATGAAAGCAACGGGCAAAAGCCTGGCACAGCTGGCAGCAAGTATGCAGGTCTACCCCCAGGTGATGGTTAATGTCAAAGTGTCTAATCTCGGGAAAGTCCGCTATTCGTCCGATGAGGAGATTAAGAAAGCCATATTCGAAGCGGAGCAGGAATTAAACGGCGACGGACGGGTTCTGGTTCGCGTTTCAGGCACGGAGCCGCTTGTCCGTGTGATGCTGGAAGGCAAAGACAAACAGCTCATTACAAAACTTGCGGAAGAAATTGCCGAAGTTGTACGGGAAAGACTGATATAGACGACTATTTGTTATTGGACGGTGTGCGATGAGGGTTGCCTGCGGTTGGGAGGATTACGAACTGCTCGACTGTTCCGACGGGGAACGGCTGGAACGGTGGGGGCGTGTTATCCTAATTCGTCCAGATCCCCAGGTGATTTGGAAGACCGAAAGAAAGCATGTGTTGTGGGATGATCCCCATGCCAAATATCTTCGCTCATCCTCCGGCGGCGGCAACTGGGATTTTTACAAAAAAACGCCGGATTCCTGGCGAATTGCCTATCAAGATTATACTTTTTCTATAAAAACAACGGGGTTTAAGCATACCGGTATCTTTCCGGAACAGGCAGTCAATTGGACGCTGCTGTCGGATGTGATAAAAAATGCCGGCCGGCCGGTGAATGTGCTGAACCTTTTTGCCTATACAGGGGCGGCTACGGTCGCATGTTTAAAAGCGGGCGCCCAAACGGTGCATGTGGACGCGGCAAAGGGCATGGTTGCCTGGGCAAAAGAAAACGCGGCGGCATCCTCGGCAGCGGAACAATCGGTTCGCTGGATAGTGGACGACTGCGCCAAGTTTGTTCAGCGGGAAATCCGGCGCGGCAACAGGTATGACATTATTACAATGGATCCCCCCTCGTACGGAAGAGGCCCCGGCGGGGAGATTTGGAAACTTGAAGATGAAATATTCCGGCTGGTTAAGCTTTGCAGGGATCTCCTGCATGAAAAATCGTTGATGCTGATGATCAATTCCTACACCGCGGGTCTTTCGCCCTCCGTCATGCAATATATCCTGGGCGCCTCGGTGGTCCCGCAACTGGGCGGTACCGTAACGGCGGAGGAAATAGGGCTGCCGGTGTCGTCAACGGGTTTGGTATTGCCTTGCGGCGCCACATCAATATGGAGAAATGTATAATGAACGAACCTGTAATCCAGTTTGAAAATGTTTGTTTCACTTATGAAACAGAAGATAACAATTTGCACCACGCGGTGAACAACATTAATATTGATATTCATAAAGGTGAGTTTGTTGCTGTCTTGGGGCACAACGGTTCCGGTAAATCAACACTTGCCAAACTGACCAATGCCATTTTAACACCGGGAAAAGGGCGAGTGCTTGTTAACGGAATGGATACTTCGGATGAAAAACTGATCAACAAAATCCGGCAGACCGTCGGTATGGTATTTCAAAATCCGGACAACCAAATCGTTGCAACCATAGTCGAAGACGATGTCGCTTTCGGCCCGGAAAACCTCGGCGTTCCGCCCGCGGAAATTCGCGAACGCGTGGACAGCGCGCTCAGGGAAGTCGGTATGTATGAATACAGAAACCGGGAACCGCACAAGCTTTCCGGCGGGCAGAAACAGCGCGTAGCGATCGCCGGCATATTAGCCATGCGCACGGCTTGCATGGTGCTTGACGAGCCTACCGCCATGCTGGACCCGCGCGGGAGAGCGGAGGTCATCAAAACCGTTATGCGCCTGAACAGAGAACTTGGTATTACAGTGTTGTACATCACCCATTTTATGGATGAAGCCGTAAGGGCGGACAGGGTTTTGGTGATGAATAACGGCGAAATTATTCTTGACAGCAACCCGCGGGAAGCATTTACCCGCGTTGAACTGATAAAATCTGTTGGGCTTGATGTTCCGCAAGCGTCGGAATTGTGTTATAAACTGAGGCTCGACGGTATTGAACTGCCTGAGGACATTCTCAATGAAGAGGAATGCATAGACGCTTTGGTAAAAGCGGCGGAGGGATAAATTAATGCCCGTTATTTCCACCCGCGGTTTGACTCATCTATACAGCAAAGGCACCCCTTTTGAAGTCGCCGCAATAAAAGACATCAGTATTGATATCGAAAAAGGCGAGCTCGTTGGCATCATTGGCCATACGGGCTCAGGTAAAAGTACACTGATCCAGCATCTTAACGGCATCTTAAAACCCGAACAAGGTACGGTCTTGCTCAACGGCAAAGACATTTGGGCCAGCAAGCAGAGCATCCGGGAAGCGCGGTTTCAGGTCGGGTTGTGCTTCCAGTATCCGGAATATCAGTTGTTTGAAGAAACCGTCTACAAAGACATTGCTTTCGGTCCCAAGAACATGAAGCTCGGCGAAGATGAAGTTGACCGCAGGGTTCGGGCGGCGGCGGAGTATGTGGGTCTGAAAGAAGAACTTTTGCAAAAATCACCTTTTGATCTTTCCGGCGGGGAAAAGAGGCGGGCGGCTATCGCGGGTGTGATGGCCATGGAACCTGCCGTACTGATTTTGGACGAACCTACAGCGGGGCTGGACCCGCGCGGCAGTGACAAGATCCTTGATTTAATTAAAAACTACCGTGACAATACCGGCAGCACGGTTTTGCTCGTTTCCCACTGTATGGAGGATATCGCCCGGCTGGCGTCCAGGGTGCTTGTGCTGGAAAACGCTTCGGTCGCCATGTTCGGCTCGGTGCGTGAAGTGTATTCAAGGGGTTCGGAATTGTTCGGCATGGGTTTGAATGTGCCGCAGGTAACGCGGATTTTTGAAGGTCTGCGCGACCGGGGTCTGAATGTATCAACCGGCATTTTTACGGTTGAACAGGGGCGACAGGAATTGCTTCGTTTCTTCGGGAAGGGGGCGAAAGCATGATCAAAGATATTACAATCGGTCAATATTTTCCGGGCCGGTCAATTCTTCACCGCATGGACGCCCGGATGAAGATTGTCCTGACCTTCGTGATTATTGTACTGATATTTTTGTGTAAAAGTTTTTTTTCAATGGGCTTAATGGTAGCTTTTGTTATTGCGCTTGTTTTTGCTTCAAGGGTTCCCTTGAAAACGGTTTTAAAGAGCCTGAAACCAATATTTTTCATTGTCATCTTTACCGCGGTGCTGAATATATTTTATACAACCGGCGGCGCGTGGACAATCAGTATTTGGGTGTTTAAAATCAGCGAAAAAGGTGTTTTTACCGCGCTGTTCATGGCTGTCAGAATCATTTGCCTTGTCGTTGTCAGCTCGTTGTTAACCTATACGACAACGCCCACCGGTCTGACGGACGCGCTCGAACGCCTGCTTTCGCCGCTGAAGATTTTTAAAATCGAAGTCCACACCATCGCGATGATGATGACGCTGGCACTGCGCTTTATACCCACGCTCATAGAAGAGATTGACCGCATTATGAGCGCGCAGAAGGCAAGGGGTGCTGATTGGGAAAGCGGCTCGCTGCTCAGCCGCGCCAAAGCACTGGTGCCTGTGCTGGTTCCTCTTTTTGTCTCGTCCTTCCGCCGTGCTTATGAGCTTGCCTTCGCGATGGAATGCCGCTGTTACACCGGGGGGAAAGGACGCACCAGGATGAAGCAAATGAAACTCCGCGTCATTGACTTCGTATCAATGACGGTAACCGCCGTATTACTCGCCGGTGTTATTGTGCTGAACCTGTATTTTGACAAGGTGATAGCATGAGAAACATTTTATTCACCATTGCTTATGACGGCACTGCCTATCACGGCTGGCAGGTGCAGGTAAACGGAGTCTCTGTACAGCAAACGATACAGGACGCGCTGGAAAAAGTTGTCGGCGCGCGTGAAAACATTATCGGGTGCTCCCGCACAGATGCCGGTGTGCATGCAAACATGTACTGTTTTAATATGAGGACGGGGACCGCGCTTGCCTGCGGCCGACTTGCCGGCGCGCTGAACGCGCATCTTCCGTTTGACATTTCGGTACTTTCCTGCCAGGAGGTTTTCTATGAATTTCATGCGCGCTACCACTGTGTGTCAAAAGAGTATATTTACAAAATATGGAACTCGCCGGTTAGAAACCCGTTTCAAAACGGCTATAGTTTGCACTATAAATATCCGCTTGACGAAAAAGCGATTGAACACGAAGCTGAGTCATTTTTAGGCAGTCATGACTTTGCGAGCTTTTGTTCCGCGCACAGTAAGATAAAGAGCACGGTGCGCAATGTTAGCGCGGTTACTGTCAGCCGGCGCGGTGACGAGTTGCTCTTTTCCGTTGAAGCGGATGGATTTTTGTATAACATGGTCCGCATTATGGTTGGGACACTGCTCAGGATTGAGCAGGGTAAAATCGAACGGGGCGCTATTCCCGCGATACTTGCCGCAGGGGACCGTTCGCGTGCCGGGATTACGGCGCCTGCCCACGGTCTGTATCTAAACAAGGTCAACTATCCCTCCGAAATAATCGGATAACCGTTCAAAATGAACATTTTCCCAAATCCCGATTGACGCAAGGAGCGTGAAAGCATGTCAGACAGAAAAAAAGCCGCTAAAACAAAACCCTTTAAAAAAGCAAAAAGCGCTTCCGATAGAATGCAGGAGAAATCATCTGCTGCACCGCCAAACAAACACCCGGCAAGGAAAAGCGGTAAAAAGAGACTTGCATTTCTGATTTTTATCGTGCTGGTAGTTGCCGCGGGCGGTGTGACCGCCGCTGCTAAATTCGGCGGAACAACTTTTACAGGCATTTCCGCGGATATAAAGGGTTTCTTTTCAAGCTTCGGCAACGGTGGGGGATACCCATACAATTTGTCCGATTCCACTATCATTTCCGCGGGAAAAATCGGGTCGGGGATTATGGTCTTAGACAATGATTCACTGAGCATTTTGAACGCAACAGCGAAAGAAATTGCCGGGGTTCAGCATACTTTTCCGAACCCCGCGACAAATACAAGCAACGGGCGCGTGGTGCTGTTTGACAGAGCCTCCGGCCGTTTTAAGGTTATCAGTCCATCCGGTATACTTTTTGAAAAAGATATGGAACGCAACATCCTCGCCGCGGCGTTGGGTAAAAAGGGGAATGTGGCTGTTGCCGCAAAGTCGTTGAACGCGCAGAGCGATCTGACAGTATTTGACAAAAATAAAAAAGAAATATTTGCCTGGGAATGTGCAAACGAAAGGATTTCCGCCGTCGCGCTGTCCGCAAACGGCAAAAGTGCCGCAGCCGCGGTCATTGGCGCGAACAATGCTGAAATCTATTCGAAAGTTTTTGTATTTGACTTTGACAAAAATGAACCCGTTGCGGTTTTTGATTATCCCGCGACAGCATTGATAGACCTTAAATTCGGAAGCGGCAATACGCTTATCGCCGCCGGCGATAATTCGATCAGCGTCATATCACTCGATAGCGGCACAAAACAGGACTATTCCTTTGGTACGGGACAGCTCAACTGCTTATATGTTCACGAAAACGGCAAAACAGCTGTTGTGCTGTCCGCCTTCGGCAACGAGTTAAAAAACGATTTGAGGGTTTACAGCGCAAAGGGTGCGCTCATTTTCGAAAAGAGCTTTGATCAAGCCGTGCGGCGGGTTTCCTGCGATGAAAATTATGTCAGTATTCTGTTCGACAATGAGGTGCAGACTTTTAACGAAAAAGGCCGTCAAATGGGCAGCGTTACGGCGGACAAATACACCGAACGGATCATATCCGCCGGCAAAAACACCTATCTCATCGAAAAAAGTTCAATTGCCAAGCATTCCGCGGTAGGCATGAATAATTCGTAAACAATTTTCAAAGTCTTTAATTATGCTGTGACTGTGGTATAATAATCCTGTAGGGAGGGTAAAAATATGGCGTATGTTGTGGATATTTTACTTTTGCTTGTGTTTGCCGGGATGGTGCTGGTTGGTGTCGTAAAAGGCTTTGTTAAGTCTGTACTCGGCATGGTGGCCATCATGGCCGCATTTCTGATTGCCTATCAGTTGAGCCCGGTTCTGGCCCCTGCCGTATATGATACTTTTTTAAGTGAAAGAGTTTATGAAACCATTGAAACAAAACTTGCCGATGCCCCCGGAGCGACTCAAGCCGCCGGCCAGGTTTCAGCCGTGCTTGCGTCCATACCCGAGTATGTAAAGAGTATTGCATCCTCCATTGGAATTGATACCGCCGGCATTACCGATAAAGTCAACAGCTTGGATAATTCAAGCGCCGCTATCGCGAGAGAACTGGCGGATAATGTCGCAAAGCCGGTAATCACAGCCGTTACACAGGCTATTCTTTTTGTCCTGCTGCTTATCATTTCCTATATTTTACTCATGATCGTTGTCAAACTGATTGATAAATTCTTCAAACTGCCTGTTCTAAAAACAGCTAACAAAATATTGGGCGGGGCGTCAGGCGCCGTAAAGGGCGTAATACTTGTCTTTCTGCTTTGCGTTATTCTTGAAATATTTTTTGGCTCCGGCAACGATTCGTTTATGTCCGGCGCTGTCGAATCATCGAAGATCATTGAATTTGTTCGCGGCAACAATTTCGTAGCGGACAGATTTTCTGCCTGAGTTAAACGATTTTAACCTGAAAGGAAATTGTTTTCATGAAAGATTTGTTCAAAGGGAGTCTCACGGTGCCGAATTTGCTGACGGTTGTCAGAATTATTTTAATTCCTGTTTTTGCAGTGCTGTTTTACAACGATCAACTGATTTGGGCTGTTTTTGTTCTGTTTTTGTCGGGACTTACTGATTTTTTAGACGGTAAAATCGCCAGGCGTTTCAATCAAATCAGTGAACTCGGTAAAATTCTTGACCCGATTGCGGACAAACTTACGCAGATCACAATCGCAGTGATGCTCTTCTTCGAGTTCCGCGGCGCGGAAAGCGGCGTTTTAAGAGCATTCAGCTGGGTGTTTTTATTCTTCCTTTTCAAGGAAGGGGTCATGGTAATCGGCGGCGCGGTTATGCTCTCGAAAGGCATACGCCCCGGTGCCTCGGAGATATTGGGCAAAGTTGCCACTTTTGTGTTTTACGGCTCAATGCTGTTAATCATTGCCTTCGGTCCGGGTGTCGGCGCCTTTGTTGGCAACGCTGCGGATTCCGCCCTGGAACTGCCGAATTGGGCTGTAATGGGTTTAGTGATTGTCTCCGCGGCATTGACACTCGCCGCGTTTTTAAGTTATATGCCTGAAACATTCCGCCAGTTTAAAGAACACGCGGCGGCAAAAAAAGCAAAGAACCCAAAATAAAGTGCCCGAAAAAATAAGGAGCAAGTTAAATCATGAAGCAAGTTGTATGCGTAAAATGCAAAGTCAGGCCTGCCGTTTTTTTCGTAACCCGGGTGGAAGGTGAAAAAAACATGCAGGAGGGGTTCTGCATGAAATGCGCGATGGATTTAAATATCGGTCCCGTCAAGCAGATTATGCAAAGTATGGGCATTTCGGAAGAAGAATTCGAGGAAATGAGCAATCAGTTCAACAGTTTTATCGAAAACGCCGACGGCACCGGATTTACGCCCGGCGGCGCCGGAACAGTGCCGTTTCTCCAATCGCTCGGTCAAATGAACTTAGGCGAGTTTAAACCCGAAGAGTCATCTGCGTTTGAGGATGTACCGGACGAACCCCTGGACGGGCAGCCGACCAGGAAAGAAGAACGGATACCGGGTAAAAAAAGAAGCAGAAACAAAGAAGGGGACGAGAATAAGCGCAAGTTCTTACCCCTTTATTGCACGGATTTGACAGCAAAGGCGAGGGCCGGTCAAATTGACAGAATCATCGGACGGGAAAATGAAATATACAGAACCGTTCAAATTCTTTGCAGGCGTTCAAAAAACAACCCCTGCCTTATCGGTGAACCGGGTGTCGGTAAAACAGCCATTGCCGAAGGGCTCGCGCTGCGCATCGCTAGCGGTGATGTGCCGGCTAAACTCGCGAAAAAGGAGATTCATCTTCTTGATTTGACAGCGCTCGTCGCGGGCACTCAGTTCCGTGGACAGTTTGAAAGCCGCATCAAAGGACTTGTCGACGAGGTTAAAGCGGAAGGCAACATCATTCTGTTTATTGATGAGGTTCACAATCTTGTCGGTTCCGGTGATGCCGAAGGTTCCATGAACGCCGCGAATATTCTAAAGCCCTCACTGTCAAGGGGAGAGGTTCAGATCATCGGCGCGACGACCTTCAACGAGTACCGCAAGTATATTGAAAAAGACGCGGCGCTTGAACGGCGCCTTCAGCCGGTTAAAATTGAAGAACCATCGGTGGAAGACACTTACAAAATGCTCCTTGGCATCAAGGATTATTATGAGAACTATCACAGGGTCGCCATCAGCGACTCCCTGATTTACAGAGCGGTCATCCTGTCAGAACGGTATATCAACGACCGTTTCCTGCCGGATAAAGCGATCGATTTACTGGACGAAGCCTGCACCTGCGCGAATTTGAGAAACAAGCATATCAGCGAGTGGGAAGTGGCGGAAAGTAAACTCACGGAACTCATATCCGCACATAAGTCGGCTGCGGAAAATGTTGATGATGTTGATTTTGAAGAAATCGCGCGGCTCAAAGCCGAAATATCCGCGCTTGAAAACAATATGGACAACCTCAAAGAACTGGCCTCCGATAACGCTGTGACAGAAGAAGATCTGGCGAAGGTGATACAGCTTTGGACAGGTATACCCGCGCAGAAAGTGATTGAAAGCGATTTACGCAGACTCGCGGATTTGGAAAGCAAGCTGAAGCGGAAAATTATCGGGCAGGATGCCGCCGTTGAACTCGTCGCCGCCGCAATCCGGCGCGGGCGTGTGCAGATTAATCCGAGGCGCCGTCCGTCATCCTTCATTTTTGTCGGGCCGACCGGCGTGGGTAAAACCGAGCTTGTAAAGCAGCTTGCCTGCGAACTGTTTGATACACCGGAAACGCTTATCCGGCTTGATATGTCAGAGTTTATGGAAAAACACTCCGTTTCGCGCATTATCGGTTCGCCGCCGGGCTATGTCGGTTATGACGAGGCGGGGCAGCTGACTGAAAAAGTGCGGCGAAAACCTTATTCGGTTCTGCTTTTTGATGAGATTGAAAAAGCGCATCCCGATGTGATGAACATTCTGCTGCAAATCCTTGATGAGGGCAGAATTACCGATGCGCAAGGCAGAACGGTCAGTTTTGAAAACACCGTGATTATTATGACCTCAAACGCCGGCAGTGATAAAAAAGAAGGCGCGCTCGGTTTTACCAAGAGCAAGGGCGACGCCTCAAAAGAAAAGGTTCTTAAAGCCCTGTCGGACTTTCTTCGTCCGGAGTTTATCGGGCGTGTTGACGAAATCGCGGTTTTCAACGAACTTTCCGTTGAGGATTATGAGCGAATCGCGGTGCTGATGCTTGAAGAGCTCGTTGAGCCTCTGCGCGACAAGGGAATTTTGTTTTCCTGGGGCACCGATATCCCGGCCGCCCTTGCACAGCTTTCGGTTGGCGGTGCGAGAGGCGCGAGGGACCTGCGCAATGTGATTCGCCGCAAAGTTGAGGATAAAATAGCGTCGCTCATTGTTGAGAGCATGGGCAGTCCGATAAAAACAGTAACACTTGCGCTCAACGCGGAAGAGATTGTACTGCTATCCGCCTGAAAACCCGTTTGTGACCCTGCAAATCGCAAAAAAAGACAAACAGTAAGAATCGCGGTTTAGGGCGATCCTTACTGTTTGTTTATTAACTGAATTACGCGCTAATTGCCGTCTGCGTCAAAGTCTTGGTCAAAGTCACCCATGAGTTCGCCTGACCTGAAACGCATGCGCAGTCTCTCATTCTCCACCCGCTCATCAAGCACGGTTTTGAAAGCGGCACAATGCTTGATATTGCGTATTTCCAGCGTCGGATTGGTTTTATCGGACGACCGGATAAGCAGCGTGCCGAGTCCTGCCATTTTTTGAAATAGAGTCCGCTTGATGGAAACATCCATTACTCTGAACAAAAGAAGGTCTTCCTGCGTTGAAGTCAGCAAACCTTTGTTCATTTGCAGGCTTTTCGGCGTAAGTGTGTACTTGGTGAAGGTGAAAGGCAAACCGAAAAACAGCCAGCGTTTTCTCTCCTTATAGACCTTCGCGTCAAGCATGGTATCGCTTGTCTGGGTATTTTCGCTCATCTAAAATCCTCCTTCAATGTTTCAACATTCTTGCAGGCAAGCCGGCTCTGCCGGTATCAGTACATCTCTTCGTCATCGTCGGTAATCCGTTTTTTAATTTCGTTTAGCAATTCTTCCAGAATATCCAGCTGATTTTTAGCGATTCTGCTGAAGTTCGGATACCCGTTTATCAGCCGGTTGATTTTTTCTCTGTTCTTTTTCTTATCCGCCTTTTTACCGCGCACCGCGAAGCCGAAAGGTTCCACTATTTCACTCATCTGCTTTGCCATATCGCCCCGCCATGCCGCGAATCTTTCGACCCGTTTTGCCGCGGAGGCTTGAATTCCGTCAAATCTTACCTCCACATTGCTCTTGATATCGTTAGCGACATTGGTTATCGTATCGGTCAATTTGTGAACTTTATCCATCACTTTTTTTACATCCATTGCGTTGCGAACGGCGTTGATGATATCAAGCACAAAGATTATCAGGATGATCGAAATTAAAATATATATTTTTTTCGGCTGTGCCGCAGGGAAAAGGTTTTCGGCATACCGGGAAAAAAACGGGTGAATCAAATAAACAAAAACCAGCGAGGCGATGCCCCAATACAGGGTATGCTGCAGACAAATCCGCCCTTGAATATTGAACGGCTTCTCGCTGTAATCCCACCATCGGGCGTGAAACAGCTTTTCCATGGCCAGACTCGTGATAAATTCGACGATGTCGGCAAGTATCATGCCCACGATGAAAACAAGCAGGGGAGTAAGTGACACCCCGAACACGCTGACCGGGGCGGGCGTCATCTCTTTGAGCGGTTTGAGGAAAACAATCATCACCAGCGCCCCCGCGCCGTAAATCGGGCACAGCGGTCCGGTTAAAAATCCACGGTTTATCCACTTATGTTCACCAAGGGAACAATAAATAGATTCGGCCAGCCAACCCAGCGCGCTGTAGAAAAAATAATAGACAGCCAGCAATGATACAGTATACATAAGCATGCTCCAAATCCGCGAAGATTGATTTATTTGCTCTTTTCGATTTGTGTGTAAAAGCGTTTTCTGTATTTTCGTGAAAGGGAAATCTGCAGTTCTTTGGTCGCACAGTATTTATCGGCCAGGCTGACGATAATTGCTTCTTTGTATCGGGGCGGCAAAGGAGTCAGCGGCCACATATGCCTAATTATAATATTTTCTGTTTTCTTGTCAAGCTCACCGCACAGCGCCCGGGCGTTCTTTAAGGCAAAACGGGGGTGCAGATAACCGTGCGGCCGGTGGCTCCAATCATTTTCACGCCAGTCATAATAAAACAAGTCGTGCAGTATGCCCCCTCTGGCGGCTGTTGCCCAGTCCAAGCCGAGCCTCCTGCACATGCGAAAACTCAAATACGAAACACTTGTAATGTGCTGCAGACGGTTGATTTGCAGATGCTGTTCAAAATCCTGTAAGCTTTTTACTTCCGGGGCGTTATAGAGCGCTGAGATACAAGCCATGAAAGCGGTGCCTTCCAGCTTTTCCGGATGGTAAGAAAGCAGATATGCATAATAAAGCTTGCCCAGTCGTTTCACCCCGTATTCGAAAAAATAAGCCGCCGTATCAAGTTGATTCGGCGGCTCCGGTGCCTTGTGGCGGAGAGCAAGGGATTCGAACCCTCGAAGCCGTTTTGCGACTTACACGATTTCCAGTCGTGCTCCTTAGACCAACTCGGACAACTCTCCCTATGGCAGACTCTGCGATTTTGGCACCTGCCTATTATAGCCAAAGCGTGTGTCAAAATCAAGCTATTTTTTTTCAATTCCCGCGTAATGTAAAAATGTCCGGCTGAATGATAATACAGATGTATGTCGGTCGCTGAAAAAACTCATACTGGACTAATCGTAAGTTTGCTCTTATCATAATTGAATAAGATAAAAAATCAAAGAAATAAACAAAAAATTTATTGACATTTGCCATGCATTTAATATATACTAACAATGGAGTATGGGAAAATGCAGTTAGTTTTTTGTTTGACCGGCTGCAGAACCAAATTTCACGAAAAATGGTTCCTTATACATTTGTAAGCAATTGCCTATTTATTTTGGAGGTGCATTTTAATGAAGCAATCAAAACGGATTCTCAGCGTGCTCATGGCAGTGGTAATGCTGCTCACGGCGGTCCAAATCAATGCTTTCGCGGCTCACACAAGCTATGTGAACGCGGGCGGGTATGATATCTTGGACAATCCTTATGTTACGCCGGCTCAAGCAGCGTCCATGCTGTTGGACATGGTTGACGCGATGCTTGCCGAAGAGGACATGACAATACCTGTCGATATTTATGTCGGCAGCAAGACCATTGACTTAAGGTCGATTGACAAAGCAACAACATCAATTGACGACTTTTGGAATTGGACGTGGATTGACATTGCCTTTGGCGTTCTCAACTTCGCCGACATTGAAGACATGAACATGACCTGGATTGAGAATTGCCCGCTTAGAACAGATGCCGGCAAAACAGACCTCGATGTTGTTCTCGCGCTTACCCGGTTTTTGAAAGACAATAACGAACGCATCGGCAAAATTATTGATGACACCTTTGATTACGGCTTTGTCGAAACTGTTACAGATTTACCGGACACCATACATGATGTTCCGGGAACGCTCAAAGCCTCTATCTTGGAAACTCTAAACGATGGTGTCGCGCCTCCCGCAGGCACAACGGTTGACAGCCTTGTTCAAAAGCTTGTTGACAGCGCAATTATCGGCGAACTTGACCCGGAAACCGGCAAATATGACGGCGCCCTGCCCGGATTGCTTGGTAAAACCAATATCAGTACCACCAGTGTTTACACACTCTTTACCGATGCTATTAACGCCGGAATTGAAGAACTTGTTGTTCCCGGTCTTTCAACATTGCTTTTAGGACTTGCCGGTGTTGAGATTACACCGGAATACCCAGGCGGCAATCCGGAAGGCGCGGAGAATCTGGATATGGTAATTGGTTTGCTGTCCGAAATCGGCGGCGATATACCTTATACACCTGAGGATTTGGAGACTCCGCTTGCCCAAATGAATGCCGCGCTCACTTATATGCTTGTTGAAGGCGGTATGGATGTTTATTTCTATCTTGACGATACGGGGCTTCATATTACACCCGCCTTTGTGGAGTTGTTTGACGGGTTGGTTAGGGTTGCGTTGACACTTATTCCGAACCTCGGCTTTTTGGAGAATACGAAAGTGTTCAAAACCGAAGAAGAAGTGATGGCAATGTCAACGCCGGACTGCTACGCATATCTTGCCCGTTTGCTGCTCAACGAATTCGTCGAGTTTGCTGACATACCGGAAACCGCATCTACCGTCAGGTCTGTATTTACCTATCTGCTTATCAGTTTGGCAAAAGATGTTTTACCGGACAACAATTTTGAGCAAATGGTCGCGGCCGGCACACTCAACCCCTTTACTGACGGTATCTTTGTTGTTGCCGCTCCGCTTATGCGCTACTATCTCAACGGTCTGTTGCCGATTGACATTCCGGCCGGGTTGAATTTTGAGCAGACCATCGGGTTTGTGTTTGACTGGTTCCTCGGCAAATACGGCGGGCTGTTCTATACAGGCAGTATCCTGCCTACAGATACCGTATGGCAGAAGATTGACAAGGTTCTTTTCAGTATTATTCCGCTCAACTGGCTGCCTGCGCAGTTTACCGGTTCCAAATACCTGGTGATGGATTGGTTCCTCGGAAATATTCTTGATTTTAACTATGTCGGGCTGTTCAGCATTGTTAAAAGGAACCCGAACTCAGAACTGAACAACAGTGTTGTCAAGGTACTGCTGAACACGGTTGCCCGTTTTCTCAAGAGCATGCTTGGCAACAATGTAATCCTTCCGATGAATCTTCCGTCTCTGGATGCCATATTCACCAAACCAAATCTCCGTTCAACCATTCAACAGCTTTGCAGGTATCTGTACGACAACGGCAACAGTCTGCTGGGCACCCTCTTCCCGCTGGTCACGCAAGTCATGGGCATATGGACAAAAGAAACCTATATCCGCAAAGCACCGGCGGGCGCGCCGCTGGTCAGCATTCCTGCGCTGCAAAGTCTGCTGGATTCCTATACACCGCGTAACTTAAATGCGAATTTGCAGTATTATGAGACTGGTTATAACTTCTTCGGAGCAGAAGACTTCACAGAACTGCGCAACTACTTTAACTACAAACAGGCAAAAACCGAAGTGCAGGGCTTGCTTGACGCGTACGCTGAAGATCCCGAAACGCTTGATCTCCAGAAGAATACCGACGCTGCTTACCGGGTTACCTTCTATTACAACCGCCTGGTGAAGAGGACTCCCCTGAGTACCACACAATTGTTGCTGGAGATGAAAAAAGCCCTTGAGCAAAATGAGTATCTGCAGGAGGACTATACCGCAAAGAGCTGGGCGGTGTATCAAACCGCGCTTCAGTTTGCGGAAAAAGTACGCGTTGGCGTCGTCTTGGGTGAGTCGTGGATTCGGCAGTCCACCATATCGGCTGCAAGGCAAAATCTATTTAAGGCCGTTAAAGGTCTGACAGATTTTGTTCCGTATGCTGATTATACACAGCTTGACATGTACATTGCCGAAGCGGTAAACAGGCTGGCCAGCCTACCTGCCGGTATTTTCACACCGGAAAGCATTCAGGATTTACGGGATGCCATTACCGCGGCGCAAGGCATCGATCGATTTGTTTCTTATGAGGAACAAACAATTGTGGATGATGTTGCGGCTCAGCTTTATACTGCGATGTATGGCCTTGTTTATATTCTGGCTCCCGCGATCAACCCGATTCCCTATTCCGTAAACGATTTCTGGGGTAATCCTATAACGCCGGTTGTAAATACGACAAGACGATTTATCTACGGTTTGGCTCCGGGCGGGTTTAGTTTAAGTTTCTTCGATTTGGTTGGCGGCGCTTCCGCTTCACTCATATTCACACAGCAGGGTAAGGGTACCGGCACCAGGGTTAGACTGATGTCCGGCGGTTCTCTGATTGCGACTTACACAGTTGTAATCTTTGGCGATGTGAACGGTGACGGCAATATTGATGACGGTGACAGCGGTCAAATCGTTGATTATGAAAACTACCTGTACAACTGGGCAGGCAGTCCTGACAAACGCTTTGCCGCGGATGTCAACGGCGACGGCACTATCGACTCCATCGATGCCGGCGTCGTAACGGATGTTCTGAATTACATGAAAACTGTTGATCAGGTTACCGGTTTAGCCCTCCCTGTGGCTTGATTCATCCGAGCCACCCGGGTTAGGCGACTTCGACACATTCATTAATTCAGCTGAATTCATCAAAAATGCCCGTCCGGCGTTCTGCCGGGCGGGCAAAAATTTTACTGTTTTTGCCTTGCGGATGTTACTTTCATTATGATATAATCGTTAGGCGGTAACACCCAATTAATTTCGAGGAGTTGTCTGTATGTTTAACTTTCCCATAGGCGTAATTATTGACAGTTTCAGAACAGATATTCCGGCAGCGGTAAAAAAAGCAGCTGCGGTAGGCGCTCAGGGCATCCAGGTTTATTCCACCTATGGCGAAATGGCGCCGGAGAATCTTTCAACAGCCAAGCGTAAAGAGTTTGCCGCGTTGGTGGCAGACAGTGGCCTTCAAATATCCGCGCTTTGCGGGGACCTGGGAGGCGGAGGCTTCACCAAAAAAAAGATGAACAAAGAAAAGGTTAACCGCTCAAAAGAAATTCTAAATCTAGCCAAAGAACTTGGCACGGATGTTGTCACCACTCACATCGGTGTGGTTCCGGACGACCCGGACAACGATCGATACAAGATTATGCAGGAAGCCTGCCGTGAACTGGCCGAATATGCTGATACGCTTGACGCGCATTTCGCAATAGAAACGGGCCCGGAAACATCTTTTGTATTAAAAGGGTTTTTAGATACATTAAATTCAAAAGGCGTTGCGGTTAATCTTGACCCGGCGAACCTTGTCATGGTAACCGGTGACGATCCCGTCAAAGCGGTTTACAACTTAAAGGACTACATTGTACATACGCACGCTAAAGACGGCAAGCAATTATTTTATAAAGACCCCGAAATTGTCTATGGCATGAAAAAGTCTGTTATTATAACTGCCAGTTCCTTCGAAGAGGTGCCGCTGGGTGAAGGGCAGGTTGACTGGCCTAAATATTTAGCGGCACTCGATGATATCGGCTATAAGGGATTTTTGACAATCGAGCGTGAAGTCGGCAAAAATCCCGAAGAAGATATCCGCAACGCAGTACAGTTTTTGAAAAAATTAATGCTATAGAGGGGGCAGATTGACGATGAAAACATGTGTAAGCAGTTACAGCTTTAATAAGCTGTTGAAGTCCGGCGAATACACGCAGTTGACTTTGATTAAAGAAGTTAAAAGCATGGGCTTTGACGCGATTGAATTTACAAATCTCGACCCGCCGGAGGGCATAAGCATGATTGATTTTGCGCAGATGATTCGCTCGGAAAGCGACACCCGTAAGCTGCCGGTTGCCAACTACACTATCGGTGCGGAACTGCTCAACTGCGCGAACCTTGATGACGAGGTCGCACGCTTGTGCGAACAGGTCGACATTGCCGTTATTCTTGGCGCAAAAGGCATGCGGCACGACGCTACCGGGGGATATAAAGGCGTTGAGAAAAGCTATAAAAGTTTTGACCAGGCACTGCGCGCGCTTATTGAAGGCTGCAGGCGTGTTACCGAATATGCCGGCGAAAAAGGCATCAAAACCATGGTGGAAAACCACGGTTTCTTTTGCCAGGAAAGTGAGAGAATAGAAAAACTCGTCACCGGTGTCGGTAAAGAAAACTTCGGCGTCTTGCTGGATATGGGCAACTTTCTTTGCGCGGACGAGGCGCCCGAACTTGCCACAGGCAGGCTCGCGCCGTTCGTGAAACATGTACACTGCAAAGATTTTCATGTAAAAAGCGGGCAGGGCGTCAATCCCGGCGGCGGCTTTTTTACCAGCAGGGCAGGCAATTTCCTGCGCGGTGCCATTGTCGGCCATGGTGATGTGCCCGTGCTGCAATGCCTTTCAATCCTTAATAAAAACGGGTACGACGGGTATGTCAGTATTGAGTTTGAAGGCATTGAAGAAAACATGATGGCCATCGAAACAGGCCTTAACAACCTGGAACGGTTTATAGAAATGGCAGAGATGTTTTAGGACATAAATCGGCAGGGGGCTACCGGCGAAAATAGGTTTGCCGGCAGCCTTCCAGGATGAACCCGTTGATATAATTACTCGTCTGCACAGGAGATAACTTAGCGGTAAGATACCGTGTTTTTGTAAATCCAACTCAAAGACACAATACTGTGAAGCCGGCGGCGTAAATCAAGTAAATCAATGCAAAAATGATGAAAAGTGATTGACAAGGAGCAGGCGATTTGTTATTATACATCTGCTCGTTTTTTTGCAGTCAAGAGAAGAACGAGAAAATTGAATATCAGCTATATTCACCGACACGGGCCATTAGCTCAGTTGGTTAGAGCAACCGGCTCATAACCGGTTGGTCCGGGGTTCGAGTCCCTGATGGCCCACCATTTATAGGGGTATAGCTCAGTTGGTAGAGCAGCGGTCTCCAAAACCGCGTGTCGAGGGTTCAAATCCTTCTGCCCCTGCCAGGTTAAGAATGTTCTCTGCTTTCGATGCAGGGAACATTTTTCTCAGTTGAAACAAGTGTATTTTAAAAGCGATGAGGTTATTATAATGGAAAATAGATCACAATACGATCTCATCATCATCGGCGCAGGCGTCAACGGTCTGTCCGCCGGGCTTGCTTATGCCCTGAACATTGATATGTCACAAAAAAAAGTACTGATCATCGAAAAGGGGCATGTCTGCGGCGGGTATGTAACCTCATATGCAAGAAAGGGCTATAATTTCGATACCTGCCAGATGATATCCAATGTTTCCGAAATCTTGGATTACTTTGGCGTTGAACTCCAATGGAAGGAGTTTAAGGATGACTTTGTCCGCATCTTCAAAGCGGAGTCAGGACATCGCGAGCCTGTGTTGTTTGAACTGTGTGCGGGTCAGCAGGCGTTCAGGCAGAGAATGCTGTCAATATTCCCGGCGGATGCCGCCAAACTCGAAAAACTGTTTGACTACTCGGATGCGATGTTTGCCGAACTCTACGGTCTGAAATACGCGCCGAGTCCTGCTGAAATCGTCAGAATGCTTATTGCCTGCCCCAAAGTCATTAAAAACGCCTCGAAAACTTTTGACGAATATCTCGGTCAGTTTGGAATTGACAATCCTGATATTAAGCTTGTATTTCAAACCTTTTCGGGCTTGTGCGGCTTGCCAAACGATAAGATAGCCGCGCTGCTGACGGTTGGGGTGCTCGATTCTCTGCTTGAAAAGGCGTACAGACCAGATGATCAGTTTATCGAATTGCCGCGCAAAATGGAACAGCGTTTTGTCGAACTGGGCGGTGAAATCCTGTATAAGACCGAAGCGGAAAAGATACTGATGAGTAACGGTAAGGCGTACGGATGTGAAGGCTACTTTCGGCAGTTTGATCAGCATAGATGAACTACGCGCAATCAACCGCCGATATGCCAACCGGATCGAAAATATGGAAATGACAACATCTGCCTTTACCGTTAACCTCGGCCTTGACAGTGAAAATATCCCCGGTCTTGAAAAGCTTCAATGCGGTTATGCGATCCTGACAAGCGGGAATGAAGCGTTTTCCCGGCTATGTGAAGCGTATAGAAAGAATGAAATCGCGCTGAGCGAAAACTGCTTTTATTTGGGGTTCTCATATCAGACCGGTCAGGGTAGAGGAAAACCCGCATTATCCATTCAGGCAGTTCCCGCGCCAATATTGAACTGGAAAGAACTGCGTGCCTCGGACAGAAAACAATACATCGCCGAGAAAGAAAACAAAGCCGATTTGATCATTAAAATCGTTGAAAAACACTTGATTCCCTCCTTGAGTAAACATGTAGTTGTCAAGGATATATCCACCCCGGCGACCTATTCCAGGTACTCCGGTTCATCAAACGGCTCAATTTACGACATGGCTTCTGTTCCAAAAAACTTCGGCAGAAACCGTTTGCCGGTATTAACACCAGTGAAGGAGCTTATGATGCCCAAATTTGCTCACGGTGTGTTTGGCGCTATGAACAGCGGACTGCAGGCGGTTGACATTTTGCTCGATGGTGCAGTGATGAATGGGAACTCGCGTTTTGGAAAGTAATAGGGGCTAAGCAGTCCATCAGCCGGCTTAGCGATTTGCACATGCCTGGCGGGTAGTTGTGTATTTTGAATATGTCGTCTGCTTGTGCTGGTTGAAAAATTCATAATTCAGTGCTATAATGATTAAAAATATTAACATCATACACTATATCACTATTTTTTATTCTATTCCATGTGATATTGGGATCAAGCTAACGGCATACCTTTTCAAGAGGGTGATAAAGTGCAAAAAGTCCAAATGCAAACAGAAATGAAACAAAGAAACGAGGATTGCGCCGGAGCGCTGAAGGCGGTAAAAATTCAGCGTACCTGTGTTCATGACGGACCCGGGTTGCGCACCACCATCTTTTTTCAAGGGTGCGGACTGAATTGCCTGTGGTGCCAGAACCCGGAGACCTTATCGGCTAATATCAGCAAAACCGAAAATTGTGCCTGTTCGATTGATAGTATTGCTGAAATCGTCCTGCGGGACAAAGAATACTACCGGGCAGCCGGCGGCGGAGTGACACTCAGCGGCGGCGAACCCTTTTTGCAGCATACCGAAAACCTTGTTAAACTGCTTCAGATTCTGAAGGCGGAAGGTATTGGCATTACTGCCGAGACGGCGCTATTTGTACCATGGGAAAGAATCGCGGCAGTCCTTCCGCTCATTGACTTATTCCTTATTGACTTGAAAGCTGTCGGTGAAGACGCGCTTCATAAAAAACTCACCGGGCAGGACGGCGCGCTTATACGCGAAAACATTGATCGATTGCTTGCGTCCAATGCCAATGTGCATTTTCGTATGGTGATGGTACCGGGGTTGAATGACAGCGATGAAAATATCAAGGCTACGGCCGCTTTTTTACAGTCAAAAGGGTTTAATTCAATTGAACTCTTAAAATACCATAATATGTATGAGGACAAAGCAAAACGACTCGGCCTGGCATTTGAAAAACTAAATATCGGCGCCGAAAAAAGTCTCCTGTCGCTTAATAACGGCGTTGAATTATTCCGGCAATACGGCATAAAAGCAACAAACTCCGACCTCGACTCACCACCCGAACCCGCGGAATTCACGCAGCGGGTATTGAATATCCAAAAAGCCATCCGCGAAAGTAAGCGGGCACTCTGTTTTGAAGTTTCCAGACTTAAGACGAAGTATTACAAGAAGAACGGGTTTAATAAACCGACCCCGATTCACAGAGCAGAGCGGCTTGCGTATGTGTTAAAAAACAAAACCGTAAAAGTCTATCCGGAAGAACTGCTTGTCGGCAATTTCACCTCAAAAAGAGTGGCCGGTCAGGTTTGGGAAGAGCAGTACGGTGTGCTTGATATTACTTTTTTATATAAAATAAACCGTCAAAAACCCGTATCCTTCCAGTGCTCTCGCAAGGAAAGACTGTATTTCTATGCCCATATATTCCCATTCTGGATGAAGCATAGTTTGCTTAGAAAAGTGAATCCTAAATTGTCGGACTTTAAGATGATGATTGCCCGATCTTCCGAAATGATTGCGGGATTCAATAACAATATGGCGGCGATTGCCCACTTTATTGTGAACTTCGACAGAATGCTTGAACTGGGTACAACCGGTATTATTGAGGAAATCAGACAAAAACAAATAGAAAAGCCGGACAACAATCAGGACTTTTATAACGGAGCGGTTATCGCACTGAAAGGTCTGGAAGATTTTGCGCAAAACTATGCCGACTATCTCCTGCAAACGAGTAAAGAAGAACAGGATCCCGTCCGCCGGCAGGAACTGGCCGACATGGCGCGGATATGCGCGCATGTACCGAAAAATCCGGCGCGGACTTTCCATGAAGCGCTGCAATGTATGACATTTTTACAAATCGCGCTTTGCATTGAAGCGTATGAAAATGCCGTTTCTTTCGGGCGTGTTGATCAACTGCTTTATCCCTACTATAAACGGGATGTCGAGGCGGGGATCATCACTTACGAAAAAGCAAAGGAATTGCTGTGTCTGTTTATACTGAAAATGGATGAGTGTATCCTGGTGAATGACGGAGATTCTTACCTGAATGTCAGCAAACTGTTTGAAACGCTTTCAACCGACCAGTCGCTGACTTTCGGCGGAGTTGACAAAGAGGGTAAGGACGCAACAAACGACATAACCTATATGCTCATTGATGCCTGTGAGCTGCAGCCCCTTGCCGTTAACATGACCGCGCGGGTTCATCAAGGCAGTCCGCAGCGTTATCTGGACAGGTTGGCGGAAATCTATATAAACGGTTGTCCCATGCCCGAACTGTTTAGTGATGAGATTTATATTGAAACGATTATGCGGCATTATCCAACCACGCTTGAAAACGCCCGAAACTACTCGATCGTCGGCTGCGTTGAACCGGTTGCGTCGGATGATCATTTCGGGAACACGGACTGCGCCAATATGAACCTTGCGCTGCCCCTGCTGCAGGCGATCAAAGGGCATGAACATGATTTGTGGAATTTTGGCAAGGAAGACCGGAACGAAAAGATAATAACAAAATTTTTAGACTATACTCTCAAAGGCGAAAATGCTCTGTCAAAGTCTATACTGGCAAGGCACAAAAAGAAAGTTGAAAAGCTGAATACCGGGAAAGGCTTGTACATATATAATCCGCCGGCGGATATGGACGAGCTGCTGGCACGCTTTCAGACCCGGTTAAATAAATTAGCCGCCGGGGTGCTCGCTGACCATCAACGCATAGAAAAAGTTCTGCGCGAAAACTTTACGACACCGCTTGCATCCTCTCTCTATAAAGGTTGTGTTGAAAGGGGACTGGATGCCTATGAAGGCGGTACGGATTACAACAGCTCCGGTATTCAGGCGGTGGGCGTTACCGATGTTGCTGACTCTCTGCACGCAATCAACGAAGTTGTTTACAAACAGGGATTGTACACCATGCAAGATATTATTACGGCAATCGACAGTAATTTTGAAGGGGAGAAAAATCGGGATATACACGCCGCGCTTCTTGCTGTGCCGAAGTTTGGCGATGATTCCTCCGGTGAAGCCGCCCGGTGGGTCACAAAAGTAATGGGGATTTATAACAACGCACTGGCCTCAGTACCCAACTGTCCGCGCAACGGCGTCTATTCGGCAGGCTACTACGCGTTAAATGTCAGTGACAGATACGGTAAAAAAACGCAGGCACTGCCTTCCGGGAGACTCAACGGGGTTCCGCTGGCCAACAGTGTCACACCGCATTACGGGATGGAAGCGACGGACCTGTTCTCCTCGCTAAATGCTGTTTCACAAGTGGACTTCACTTCATACGCGGCAAACGGATCAACGGTTACCTTTACAATCGATTCCGCGCTTTTCCAGGGAACGGAAGGCGTAAAGAATCTTGGCGGTATTTTCAAAACCTTCCTTTCAAAGGGCGGTATGCAGTTTCAGCCCAATGTGATTAACCGTGCAATTTTGCTGGAAGCCTACAAGAATCCGGAAAAGTACAAGTATTTAATGGTGCGTGTCGCAGGCTACTGCGCATACTTTAACGAGCTTTCGGACGAACTTAAACAGATCATCATTAACAGAACTTGTTACGCATGAACGGCTATTAAACATCATCAAATGAAAGGCCGCTTACCATTCCGATAAGCGGTCTTCTAAACGCGAATGCGGGAATATTCCCCGCAAACCTTGAAAATGAGTCAGCATAAGGCGATAATACATGCAGTATGTTATTACATGTCGGAGGAAACATTTAATGGATTTGAAAAGCAAACACAATCTTTTTTTTATTGCGCACAGAATGAATGTCGGCAGCCCTTCAAACGAGGCGTATAACCATGTCGACAACGGCATGGAAGCCCTGGATGCGGTGTTGGAGATCAATTCTGACAAGGAAAAGTATCAGCATATGAAAGGGTTTGAATGTGATGTCAGGCTGACGGGAGACAACCAGCTTGTCGTCGTGCACGACGCGAATGCAAAAACGATGACAACAAACAAGTACAACAAAAACATCGGCGAAATGACATACAAAGAACTGCAGTGCCTTGAAATCAGAAACGCCGGTCTCTACTACAGCGGCTTAAAAAAGAGGGCGCTAATATTGCCGGACTCAAAGCGGATCAGAAATATCATCAACCAACGGCTTCAAAACAAGACGGTAGTGCCCAGAGCATTTGAAATGTTTGAGTATTTAGCCGCCCAAAAATATAGCGGTGAGATTGTGCTGGAGATAAAAGATGCCGTTGACAAGACTCGTGACGCAACGGTTGAGCTTGTAAACAGCTTTAAAAATCAATTGAATATCGTTGTAAAAAGTTATGATATAAGACGCACGATTGAAATCGGGGAAAAAACGGGCGTAAAAACCGGTTTGCTCGAAGCTGTAAGACTGGTCAATAAAAGGGGTCCGATTGACGGAAAGTTTATCAAAGACATGCCGTTTGATTTTTACTCGATTTTGTGGTCAAAAGTCAACAATAGCATCATGAGTTCTTTGGTTGAAAACGGTAAAGATTTGTATATGTGGACAATTGACAGCGCAGCGCATATGTTTGCTGCATTGAAAAGATTGGAAAATTATTATGACCAATTCGGTTTACTGCCCGAAAACACTCATTTTATAACGAACTTGCCTATTCTACTGGAGGAATATATCAGCGGTCAAAAGAATAATGTTCCGTTTGTAAAATCCACCTTCAATCGTTATACAAAGCTGTTTGGATTAAATTAGAATGAATGGATTATCCATGATATTTTAAAACCGCAAGCCGTCGTTTGAGCGCTTGCGGTTTTCGATTGCCGGCTTATGCTGTGCAGCATTCATTTTTATGTCGACTATTTCGAGATACCGCCCCACAAATCCGTTTTTTTAGATCCGGTTACTGCCAATACATCACCCAATTCGTCCGTCGGCAAAGCGTCAATACTTCCGTTCATTCGAAACAGTGCAATTGCTTTTTGAACAGCGTCATAACGCTTTTTGCTGATCTTGTTTGTTATTGCGAAGAAAAGACAGACAGACATGAGGATAACCGGGATAATAATGAACATCCATTTGATGCCAAATACAACATCGGTTTTCGCGTACGAGGCGGGATCAAAATCCGACGCGGTTGCCTTTAACAGGTTGTATTGGTTTTGATCAAAACCCAATGCTTTCAGACCGATACCCAACAGAAGAATGGCCACCCCGCTTGAAGCTTTTCTCAAAAAAGTGGTTATTCCGCTGTATAAACCCTCTCTGCGTTTGCCGGTCATAACCTCATCAACATCATAAATATCGGTGAGCATAGACCAGGTGGACAAGTTGCCGGAAGATGACCCGACAGCTATCAGCATTGCGAATATGCAAAATATAAAGACGGGGGTGCCTTGGTTAGCCGGGATAAACGCGAGCATTGTTAAAATCCAAACCGGCAATCCGATATAAAGCGGGAATGCTTTGCCCTTGCTTTTCGCAAGCGCACCCATAACGGCCATCAGTCCCATAGAGCATACCAGTAAAATGCCGACTATCAGCTCATAGCTTTTATACTTCAAAACAACAACATCAATGTAGAAAATCAGCAGCGCAAGCATTAAGTCGATAGCGATTTGATACATTAGGAATATACCCAAGAAGTTAAGATAAGATTTGTTATTGAAAACAGATAGCCAGCCTTTCAGGGTCGTTTTTTCAGGTTCCGGCAGGTCTTTCTTTTCTTTTGTACCGAGAAATGTGAACAGCCAGCACAAGGCAAAAATGGCGCCAAGCAGTACCGCCATAACGAGGTACCCGGTTTTTTGTTGCGGTCCGTTGATGTCTCCCCCCATTGTTTTGATGATGATGCCGGGGATAACGGCGCAAAAGAGAGAAGCACCGCCCGAGAATATCATCCGGACAGTCGTAAAACTCGTTCTTTCGTTATAATCGGATGTGATGTCCGAGAGAATGGCGTTGTACGGCACCATAACAATCGTAAACGCCGTACCGAAGAACATATAGGCAAACATATGATAGATGATTTTTGCGGTCATATTTTCAATACCAAACGAATAAAACAGCATAATGAAAGAGAGGAAAACCGGGGCTATCCCAATCAGAAAAAAGAATCGTCTGCGTCCGAATTTCGAGCGGGTTTTATCGGATATTCTGCCGACAATCGGATCGGTTATTGCGTCCCAAAACTTGCCTGTCAGGATGATCATTGTTGTAAAAATAATTGGCAGCCCTTCAACAAGAACCAGGAAGTTCATATACAGCAGGCTGAATACGAGGAACGCACCGCCCCCGTATACATCGCCGAAGCCGTAGCCGAGCTTTGCTTTTAGATTACTTTTCATGTCTGCAAATCCTCTCTTTTTTACTTGTTGCGATGAAAGACTTTTTGTCACTCGAAATTGCTTTGGATTGTTTTTACAAGCTGATCGTTTGCCGGGAAGTCAAAACAAATCCAACCGTATTTATTCCGCTTAAGTAAGGGATAAGTATTAAACTTTGAATTAACATATTTAGAATTGAAGCGCGGGATAAACGGCATGCCGGCAGTACTCAGAAAATGAATCGCTATTGTGTTGTCCGCCGGAGCAAAATGATCAAGCGCAGGCTTAGCCGCTTTTTTCCATTTCTGCACAGGGTTCAACATGAAGCTGTCTTGAATAACGGCGTAGTATTCCAGGCTTTTGGGGTCTGTTACGGCAACAAGACCGGGCAGAGGCAGTCCGTCTGAGGAAAGAGGAGAATCAAAACTGTTTGTAAAGTTTAACCCGGAATTACTGTCATTGAAAGAATGGCAAGACTTGCCTGTTGTGCAACGGCGCAATAATACCATTTTACCCCTGCATTCGTCTAAAACGGGGATTCTGTTTTCCAAAAACCAGCGTGAAACATTTTTTTCAATAAACTGTTCATAGAATGCGGGGAAAAATTCATCAGTATTGTTGCCTCTGTCTGTTTTTACGGCAACTATAATGGTTTCGGATTGATATTGATCAAGGAAACTTACCATGTCATTGAAAATATCTTGAAAAAGCAGCAAGGGTGACCTTTTGCTTTTTGAAGTCCGGCAGTTTGCAATACCATGTACCGCATAGAATACGGAATTCCGAAGCTCAAGTCTGATATCAAGAAATCTGATGCCGTTTTCAAGCTGTTGCCGGATGTTTGTATCCTGACATCTGCTGAACAGAGAAAGGGAGACAAATTGTGTTGAACTGTCGTGCGTACCCGGCAGATTGATGAGCGATATCGGTACGGTTCCCGGAATCGACTTTTGCCAGTTTGTCACATCCATCATATTCCCCCAGAAATCTAATAGAATTTGTTTCTCAATAAATAGTTTAAACACATTTCAACACGGTGTCAAATTTTATATTTTATGTTAACCGCCACGCAAAAATTATTGACTTTTTCGGATGCAAAGTATAAAATAAAGCAGATGACGAATAATATCAGTATCGGCAACCATATCTCGTCATATTATAAGGAGGAGGATATTCATGTTTTGTAAGAATTGCGCCAACCCGCTTGATCCCGCGGCAGTTGTCTGTGTGAAGTGCGGATGCCCGAAGGGCCAGGGTGCCGCGTATTGCCACAATTGTGCCGCGCCAACACCGCCGGGTGCAGTAGTCTGCACAAATTGCGGAGCTCCTTTGGCTGCGCCTGTGCAAGGTGTGCAAAAGTCAAAAATGACAGCAGGGCTGTTGGGTATTTTCGTCGGTTCGATTGGCGTTCACAATTTCTATCTTGGTTTTACAAACAGAGCGATTCTGCAAATTGTATTGACCATCGTTACCTGCGGTGCTGCAGGGCTTTGGGGCTTTATTGAAGGGATTATGATTTTAACCGGTTCGATCAATAAAGATGCCAACGGCGTTCCTCTTGCTGATTAACCTTACAATATGCTGAAAATCTCCCGGCCAAAAGGCCGGGAGATTTTTGTCATACAGCGTCAAATATTTATAGTAACGGACTATTCCACAAAGATTCTTTTTATAGCCGCAACGGTGTTTTCCAAATCCGCTTTGACAACAAGCAATGATATATCGGTTTCGGAAGTGGTGATCATCCGTATATCGGTGTTGGCTGAAGATGCTGCCGCGAAAACCTTGGCTGCGACACCGGGTTTGCCGCGCATGGATTCGCCAAATAAGGATATCTTGCAGTTGCCGCTGCTCACATTAAGTTTAAGTTCCGGGTTCAGCTGCCTTAATGCCGCCGCGATTTCCAGTATTCTGCCGAAGTCATCATCGCCTACGGTAAAGGAAAGGCTCGAGTGCGCGCCGTTGGGGGGCGTTTGTGATATCATATCCACATCAATGCCGGCCTGCGATATCATTTCGAATATTTTTGAAATCAGTTTAATATCAGCAGGGGAGTCGCTCAGTGATATCAGCGTAACATCCTCATTGACGGTTAATATTTCAATTGTATTCATTGATATTCCAACCTTTCTCCTATTCCGTGACTAAATCTTTCATCGCGTAAAGACCTGCCGGCTTGGTTTTGATAAAAACTGCCGCGTTTACCGCGCCGGCGGCAAAAATCTGTTTGCTCCGTGCGCTGTGGCTGATTGTTACGATTTCATCATGCCCCGCGAAGATGATCTCGTGCTCACCGGTTATCGTGCCGCCGCGGACAGCGTGAATACCGATTTCATTTTTGCCGCGCGGGGCTCTTTTAGCATGCCTGTCATATTCATAATCCGGTGCTTTTTCAAGTTCCGCGGATATGGCATTTGCAAGCATCAGCGCTGTACCGCTTGGCGCGTCGATTTTTTGATTGTGATGCTTTTCCACAATTTCGATATCAAAACTGCCGCCCAGTACGCGTGCCGCTTTCTCAGCGAGTTCGGTTATTAAACTGACGCCGATGGACATATTGGCACTAAAAAAAACCGGAATTCTATCTGATGCGGTATGGATTAAATCAAGCTGATCCTGACCCAAACCGGTTGTTGCGATCACCGCGGGGGTTTGAGACCCCACTGCGTAACGCAACAGTGGTTCAACGGCTGACGGGTGTGAAAAATCAATGATCACATCCGCCTTGCCCGTGAATTCGGCGGCAGCAGCAAAAATCGGGAAACCGATGTTTGCGTCAGTGCTTAAATCAACGCCGGCGATAACTTGACAGTCGTCTCTCTTCGCCGCTAATTCCGTTACAACACGCCCCATTTTCCCTGTGCAGCCGCATAATAAAATATTTGTCATAATAGATACATAGCCCTTCTATCGTATATAAACAGGCGCTCCCATTGATAATTAACGATTAATAGCTTTTAAATCAGTCCGTGCCTTTTGAGTGTGGCGGCAAGTGTCGCTCTGTTCTTGTCATTGAGCGCGACAAGCGGTAAACGGCATTCGCCTACCGGCCAGCCCATCATTTTCATTGCTTCCTTGATACAAATCGGATTAACATCGATAAACAAGTCGGTGCAGATATCAAAATATTTCAGCTGAAGCTCGGCGCTGCCCGCAGCGTCCCCTGCAAGATACTTCGCAGCCATATCGTGCGTTTCTTTGGGCAGAATATTCGCCAGAACGGAAATAACTCCTTTGGCACCCAGAGACATCAATGCCGTTATCTGGTCATCATTGCCGGAGTAAAACGGCATATCATCCCCGCAAAGGCTTACCATTTTTGCAATAGCGGATATGTCTCCGCTGGCTTCCTTGGTGCCGATAATCTTCGGGTTGCGGGAGAGCTCATAATAGGTTTCCGGTTTAATTGTCATACCGGTTCTGCCCGGCACATTGTACAATATGATTGGCGTGCTGACTCTGTCCGCAATAAAATTGTAATGCGCGACCAGACCGTCCTGGGATGTTTTGTTATAGTAAGGTGTAACCAGTAAAAGCCCGTCGACACCGGCCGATTCCGCGTCATTGGAAAGCTTAATTGCATAGGCCGTTTCGTTGCTGCCGGTGCCGGCAATGACGGGAACCCTGCCGCCGACATATTCCACAGTATGCTTAATGGCCATAACATGTTCTTCGTCCGAAAGTGTGGAACTTTCGCCTGTTGTGCCGCAGATAACAATGGCATCCGTACCGTTTTCAATCTGAAAGTCGATGAGTTTTTCAAGCAGCGCATAATTCACTTGATCGTTATCATCAAAAGGTGTAACGATGGCAACACCCGAACCTGTAAATAAAACTTTTTTCATTATATTCCGTGTCCTTTCCTTTACACATAAAAACAAATCTTTTTCGAACCATCGGCCGCGGCAGTGCTTCTATTCCATATATCCCTGCGCACAAAGCTGCTCGGCCATCAGTACGGCACCGCCTGCGGCGCCCCTGAGCGTGTTGTGGGACAGACAAACAAATTTGTAATCGTACTGGTTGTCCTCTCTCAAACGACCAATTGAAACGGCCATGCCGTTTTCCAGGTCACGCTGCAGCTTGGTTTGCGGCATGTTGTCTTCGTAAAAATAATTGAGGAACTGTTTTGGGGCGCTGGGGAGCTCCAGTTCCTGCGATATTCCTTTAAACCCTTTCCAAATATCAATCATATCTTCTTTTGATGGTTTGTTCTCAAACCGTACAAACACAGCTGCGAGATGTCCGTTGGAAACTGGAACCCGGATGCACTGCGCCGTAAACGCGGGGGAGTCGGCACAAATTATCTCGCCATTTAGGGCTTTGCCCCAAATTTTTAAAGGCTCCCTTTCAGACTTTTCTTCCTCACCGCCGATAAAAGGAATCACATTATCAATCATTTCAGGCCAGGTGTCAAATGTTTTGCCGGCGCCGGATATAGCCTGGTAAGTGCAGACAAGAACATCTTTGATACCGAACCGGGACAGTGGATAAAGCGCCGGCACATAACTTTGCAGGGAACAATTTGATTTAACGGCGATGAAGCCGCGCTTTGTACCCAACCGTTTTCGCTGGAACGGGATTACCTGTGCGTGCTCGTCATTGAGCTCCGGTATCAGCATGGGGACATCGGGTGTGAAACGGTGCGCGCTGTTGTTGGATATCACCGGGCATTCAGCCTTCGCATAAGCCTCTTCAAGCGCTTTTATCTCGTCCTTTTTCATATCGACCGCGCAAAAAACAAAATCAACTGAAGCGGCTATTTTGGCGATATCCGCAGTCGCGTCCATCACAATTAAGTCTGCCATGTTTTTGGGCAGCTCTATTGGCATGCACCAGCGTCCGCCAACGGCGTCTTTGTATTTTAATCCGGCTGAACGGGGGCTGGCGGCCACAACCGCAACCTCAAACCACGGATGATGCTCAAGCAGCTGCGCAAATCGCTGCCCGACCATCCCGGTTGCCCCGATAATTCCGACTTTAAATTGTTTCATTTTTAATACCATCCTTGCATTTTATTGATAAATAACGGTTGTAATGCTCCGGTCGATGCAATATAATAAAAAAGCCAACTCGTTTGTCAAGATTGGCAAAATACTATAATCAATGAAATTATAACATTGTGTCTATATCAAGTCAAATATTTTTTCCAGAGGTTATTGCATGAAAAAGAGCCTATTCCACTATGATTTGCCCAAAGAGTTAATTGCCCAGCACCCCGCGCAGCCCAGAAGCAGTTCAAGACTGTTAGCGGCAGACAGAAACAACGGCGAGATGTTTCACAAGGTGTTTTCCGACATAACCGGGCTGCTGAAATCCGGCGACTGTCTGATTCTCAACGATACACGAGTACTGCCTGCAAGGCTTTACGGCAATAAAGAGGATACCGGCGCGGAGGTCGAGTTTTTACTGTTGAATCAGCGGACGCCGGACACATGGGAAGCGTTAACGGGGCCTGGCAAACGCGCAAAAGAGGGTGCCCGCTTTATTTTCAATAAAGGACTGCTTCGCGCCGAAATCATACAAGTGCTTGAAGATGGCAACCGTTTGGTCAGGTTCGATTTTAAAGGCAGCTTTTATGATGTGTTGGACAAAATCGGGGAAATGCCGCTGCCTCACTATATTACAGAGAAACTGACGGATAAGGAACGCTATCAGACGGTCTACGCCAGGGAATCCGGCAGTGCCGCCGCGCCGACCGCCGGGCTGCATTTCACACCGGAATTGCTAAAGGAAATTGAAGCTGCGGGCGTCAGCATCGGCTATGTGACACTGCATGTGGGGCTTGGTACATTCCGGCCTGTGAAGGCGGAAAATATTGAGGAGCATCTCATGCACGCGGAGCATTATTCATTGCCGGAAGAAACCGCGCGGATGATCAACAGGACAAAGCAAAACGGCGGGCGTGTAATTGCAGTCGGGACAACCTGCTGCCGCACGCTTGAATCGGTGATGGCTGAAAAAGGCGCTATATGCGCGCATGAGGCATGGACGGATATCTTTATCTACCCCGGTTACCGGTTCCGGTGCGTCGATGCGTTGCTGACCAATTTTCACTTGCCGGAGAGCACACTGATTATGCTGGTTTGCGCATTTTTCGGTATGGAAAAAACAATGAAGGCTTACGAAACGGCCGTAAATGAAAAATATCGTTTCTTTAGTTTCGGGGATGCAATGTTTATCGCCGATTTGTAAAAAAGTGCAAAATAAAATGAATTTAACAGGGGCGGGAGAACGGAGATTTGAAGATAACTGTAACAACCGGCAAAGCGCGCAGAGGCGAAATAGAAACCGTTCACGGTAAGGTTCAAACACCGGCTTTTATGAATGTCGCCACACAAGGCGCCATAAAAGGCGCGTTGTCGGCGTATGACTTGGCCGAAATATCGTGTCAGGTGCAGCTGTGCAACACATACCACCTTCATCTGCGTCCGGGCGACCGGCTTGTGCGGGAAATGGGCGGTTTGCATGAGTTCACCGGCTGGCAGGGTCCGATTCTTACGGACAGCGGCGGGTTTCAAGTATTTTCGCTGGCTGCTTTGCGCAAAATCAAAGAAGAAGGCGTATATTTTTCTTCGCACATTGACGGCAGACATATTTTTATGGGACCGGAAGAAAGTATGCAAATCCAATCAAACTTAGCCTCAACAATAGCCATGGCTTTTGATGAATGTGTTGAGAACCCGGCCGCAATGAGCTATGCAAGGGATTCCTGCGCGCGTACTGTACGCTGGCTTTACCGCTGCAAAGAAGAAATAGAGCGTCTCAACGCGCTGAGCGACACACTCAACAAAAAGCAGCTTCTTTTCGGTATCAACCAAGGCTGTACATTTGATGACCTTCGCATCGAAAATATGCAAAGAATTACCGAACTTGACCTGGATGGATATGCCATCGGCGGGCTTGCCGTCGGCGAACCCAAAGAAGATATGTATAGAATCATCTCTGTTGTGGAACCCTTCATGCCCAAAGATAAACCGCGCTACCTCATGGGCGTTGGTACACCCGGCAATATATTGGAAAGCGCAAGCAGGGGCGTTGACCTGTTTGACTGTGTTATGCCCAGCAGAAACGCGCGGCACGGACACCTGTTTACCTGGCAAGGAATACTCAATCTCAATAACGCGAAGTACGAAAAAGACCCGAGCCCGATCGACACGGCATGCGACTGCCCGGTCTGCAAAAGGCACTCCAGGGCGTACATTCATCATCTCTTCAAGGCGAAAGAAATGCTCGCCATGCGCCTTTGTGTGATGCATAATCTTTATTTCTACAACAATTTCATGCAAAGGATACGCGATGAACTTGACGGAGAAACCTTTGATGCGTTTAAAGCACGGTATGTTGATATGCTTGACAAGCGGATTTAGACGGGTAAAAAATAGCTTGCATATTAAGCCCTTTATGTTATAATTAACACATCACTTTTTGGAGGTTTTTTATTAATGGATTTTTACACCCTTTTAACAACTGCGGGCACAACGGGCGCAGCCGGCGGTAAAAGCAACTTTTCGCTTATCTTTTTAATGGGCGGTATGTTCGCCATCATGTACTTTGTCATGATCAGACCGCAGAAAAAAAAGCAGGCGGCCGAGAAGGAGATGCGCGAAAGCCTTCAGGTTGGCGATGAAATAACAACAATCGGCGGTATCGTCGGCAGAGTCGTCACGGTTAAAGACGATTCCCTGATTATCGAAACCGGCGCGGACAGAAATAAAATCAAGATTACCCGCTGGGCAATCAGCACCAACAACACCGCGACCGAGAAGGCCGAGGCTGAAAGGCAAGCCGCCAAAGACGCACAGGAAGCGGAAAGAGCAGCCAAGATGGAAGAAAGCCGCGAAAGCAGCAAAGCAAGACGAAAAAAGAGCAAGAAAAACAGCGACAACGACGAATAAGAATCAGTCAGCCCCCTCATCTTCAATTATAGTTGATATGCGGGGGTTTTGTTTTATGTTGGAATGACGCTCAACGGGAGGAACATAGTATGAAAAGGCGTTTCAAATCAATTCTATGCGTAATGCTTGCGCTGGTAATGACAGCAGCAGTCGCCGCGCCGGTTTCGGCTGCGTACCCCTCCGCGGATGAATCGCTGCGGTTTCGGCCGGACGGCTCTTTTACGATTTTGCAGTTTACCGACACGCAGGATACGCAGTGGCCGTCACCCAATCTTCTCACCCTGATACAAAAGGCAATTGATACAAGCAAACCGGACTTGGTGGTGTTCACCGGTGATCAATTAAAAAATTACGACTCCGATTACGGCAAAAATGGTCATGATTGGAAAGTTAAAAAAGCGCTCCACGCGATCATTCAACCTGCTGTTGCACGGGGGATTCCGTTTGCCTTTGCTTTCGGCAACCATGACTCTCAGTTGTCTTTTACGCTCGAAGAACAGGTGGCTTTTCTCCAAAAGTATAAAGGATGCCTTGTTAAAGATGAAGGGCCAACAATCAGCGGTTGCGGGAACTACAATGTTCCGGTACTTGGCAGTTCCGGCGATGCGGCAGCGTTTAACTTGTATTTTCTTGACTCGAACCAATCAAAAGTTCTGCCCGATCAAATTGACTGGTATATAGCCAAAAGCAGCGAACTGAAAGTGAATAACGGCGGTGCGCCCGTCCCTTCCATCGAGTTTCAGCACATTGTACCTTACAATGATGACCTTGTCGGCGCATTTGCCGCGCAGGGGGATGTGAAGGCTTCGTTTTTTGGGCATAACCACTACAGGAGCGACAACTATAACTGGTTAGGTATTGAACTGTATTACACCCCGACAGCCGGATTCAACGAGTTCGCGCCCGGCAGGGATCGCGGAGCGCGGGTAATCAAACTCAATGAAAATGAGCCGGACTCAATTGAGACCTATATTTTGACCTTTAACGATTTATTTGATGACAACCCGATAACTGACTGCAGATATCTGTTGTTTACGCTTGGTGAAATTCAAGGTAACGCCTGGGAGAAGACGGTTTCCGTCCTTTCAAGCGTATCACAAGCGCTGCTTTACCTTGCTAAAATATCACAAGGCAATCCCGGTACCGTCATCAGTGAGCTTTTCGTTTTCTTCGGGTTTGACAGCGGACTGCGTGAATACCGTTGATCTGTTCGGGATATGATTAGACCCGCCGCGCGTCAAGCTTCAACTTGAAACACGGCGGGTTCTTTCGTTGGAAAAACAGCCGTAACCTTGTTTCTGCTGCCTGACGATTGAAAAGAAACAACCTGTATGATATACTGATTCCCGAACTCGTGCCACCTTTAATAAAGTGATGATCGGAGCAGCGTTAAGTCAATGACATCAAAAAATAAAAAAACTTATGTAAACATTATAACGGGGCTGCTTGCTGCGGTACTTGTGTTATGCTGTTTGTCCGCCTGTGAAAAGGGCGGTAAAAATATCAATACGCAATCCTTCCCGAAAGATGACATTGCTGATGTTTATCCTTCTAACACAAATACAAACCTTCATGTTTCGGAAGCCGGAAATTCAAATCTGAAGCTTGTCGCAAAATCCGGCCTTGTAGAAATTTATTTAGATACAACAACTTATGCGGTTGCGGTGCGCGAAACGCTCAAAGACGCTTATTGGTATTCGTTGCCGGTGGTGCCGGGGGAATACACGGGCCGTTACAACTTTTCTGCCTCTCCCATAAATATTACCCTTGTCAACGGAGCTAAAACCTACTATTTGAACTCGCAGGACAATGCTGTCGCGCAGGGTAATGCCTATTACAACATATTATACGATAATGTCGATAAACCGGTCGACACGAATTCGACCCCGGTCGGGGTACAGGTTTATTACTTCATTACACCGGATATCGAAACGGCTGAAAAAAAAGCATACAGTGAAACGGATATTGTTTTTTTAGTCAGCTTAACCTACACCCTGCAAGACGGCAGTCTGTATGTCAATTGCGAACACATTAACTTGACGGGCAACCCGAATGTCTTTATGAAAGATATTAGTCTGCTTGAATATTTCGGCGCTTCAGCATCCGCGCAGCCGGGCGATTTTCTGCTTGTTCCGGACAAGGGCGGCGCGCTCATTCATACCGCAGTGGAACAACCGTCCTTCAGCCCGATGACGCTGCAGGTTTACGGCGGCAATCAAAGCACGCAAACACCGGAGGATGAAAAGGCAGCGGTTGTGGCGGCATTCGGCATGAAAAAAGGTGAGAACGCGTTGGCCGTGATTGTTGAAGAAGGCGACGCGGTTGCGCGGATATCTGCCGACAGGGCAACCGGAAGCAGCGGCTTTAACAAGGTGGGTTCGTCTTTCACGATTACCGAAATGCAAGATGTTGAAAAAGGCAATAAAATTATCCGTACTGCCGCGCAGAATTCATTCAACGGTTCCGTAAAACTCTGTCTCCGGTTTTTATCGGGGGGTAACTCGACTTATTCGGGCATTGCGGCCGTGTGCCGGGAACAACTGATCCGTGATAACATCCTGTCAAAGAAAACGCTCGAGAGTACAGAGAATTTACCCTTTCATCTGACGACTGTCGGCGCGGTTAAAACAAGTATCATCGATTTGATTCCCGTCAAATCAACAAAAAACCTGACAGCGTTCGATCAGACGCAGGATATGGTTTCGCGGATGAAATCCAAAGGCGTCAACAACATTTCTTTGCGGTATACGGGTGCCCTCACCGGGGGATTGAATCAAGAGGATATTTCAAAGGCAAGCATATTGCGTACACTTGGCGGCAAAACCGGGTTTGAAGAACTTAACACTTATATGAATTCGCAGAAGATGGATTTGTATTTGGATATCGGATTGCTTTCCTTCAAACAAGCACCGGTTTTCGACAAAGCAAAAACAATAACGACAGTAAGCCGGGGCAAAGGGTATACGCTGACAAAAAATGATATCTCCGCTTATTCAGGCAATACGAGCTTCAAACAGAATCTGCGGCCGGTTGCCGGGCTTGACAACGCAGTGCTGAAAGTCCTTTCCGGCTTCAGAAACTCGTCTTTGGGCGGGTTTTGCCTCAATGATGCCGGCAGGATTCTTTACTCCGACTTTTCCGGCATTGGTTACAACCGTCAGGATACCGCCGAAGAGATCGACAAACAGATCGCCGCTCTGTCAAACGGCAGAGAAATAATGCTGGATACCGGCAACTTCAGCGCGGTAAAGAATGCCGGCGTGATTGTGAATATGCCCATGCCCCCGGAAACCGGTGAGGGTGAAAACATTCCGTATCAGTATATTCCGTTCATTCAACTCATTCTTCATGGCATCGTCGATTACTCAGGCACCCCCATTAACCTGTCATTTAACCCGGGTGACAGTACGATACAGTCCAAAGACCTGCTTTTTGCATCATTAACCGGACAAAAGCAGAAACCCATGAAGGACATGATGCTGAAATATATCGAATACGGCGCCTGCCCGAGTTATATATGGAGTTATAAACGGCTTGACGATCCGCCCAAAGTTATTGAAACATTCTATTATGATGACTGGATTAACCAAGCGGTTGATTTTTATGCACAGGCAAACGCCGCGCTTTCCGACCTGCGCTCATTGAGAATGGTTCGGCATACCCAAATACTCCCCGGTGTTTTTCGCACCGAATATGAAGGCAGCAAATTGATTTATGTGAACTACAATAACACGGATGTCGATGTCGGCGGCATAACAGTGAAGGCAAGAGATTTCCTCAGGCTTTAAAAAACATCTCCGGAAAGTCAGACTTCCGGAGATGCTTTTTTTGCTTTTTCTACAGTACACTAAGGTCATATGGTGTGCGCTGGTACACAAAATAATTCAGCCAGTTGGAAAACAGAAGGCTTCCCGTTTCCCGCCAGGTCATCAAAGGCTTTTTACCGGGATCGTCACCGGGGAAGTAGTTGTAGGGGACTTTGATCGGCAATCCCTTTTTCAGGTCGCGGAAGTATTCGTTCGCAAGGGTATTTCGGTCATACTCCGAATGGCCGGTTGTATAAAAGTTGCGGCAAGCCATATCGGATACCAGGTGAACGCCGGACATATCGGAATAAGAGAGGATTTGCAAATCCTTGACCAACGCGATATCCCCGCGGCGGATTTCAGTGTGCCTTGACTGCGGAACATAAAATATATCGTCAAAACCCCTGAGCAACGGGTGGAATAAATCCAAGGGGCGGTGCGGAAAAACACCGAACATTTTTTCCTCAAGCTTGTATTTCGGCAATCCGTAGTGGTAATACAAGCCCGCCTGAGCGCCCCAGCAGATGTAAAAGGTCGAATAGACATTTGTTTTAGCCCATTCAAAAATCTTGCAGAGTTCTTCCCAGTAGTCAACCGCTTCGAATTCCAGCAGTTCCACCGGCGCACCGGTGACAACCAACCCGTCATATCTGGAATCTTTGATATCGTCAAATGTGTTATAAAATTTAAGCATATGTTCCTGCGTGGTGTTTTTGGATGTGTGCGTTGCTGTTTGCAGCAGTTCAACCTCCACCTGTATGGGTGTATTGCTCAGCAGCCGGAGAATTTGCGTCTCCGTTTCGATTTTGGTCGGCATCAGGTTGAGCACAAGAATACGCAGGGGCCGGATATCCTGCTGCAGCGCGCGGGATTCGGTGATAACAAAAATATTCTCATCTTCAAGCGATTTGTGGGCAGGCAGCTGGTTGTCAATTTTAATCGGCATGGATTTCACCTCGCAACATGGATTAATCTGATCGAATTCTATGTCATCTGTTGAACCCTTATATAATAACACGATGTGTTCTGTTGTTCAAGCATTTAAATTTCTATTAGCAATTATCGTGATGTAAGTTCAAACTAAACATAAGCAAACGCCAAGCAAAACAAAGAAAAAAATGCTTGACTTTGCAACCCTAATCATTTATTATATTCAAGTGCCAAATTTGGCAAATATGATCCATTAGCTCAGTCGGTAGAGCACTTGACTTTTAATCAAGGTGTCCGGCGTTCGAATCGCCGATGGATCACCATTTTTCAAAAAGCCCCAAAAGTCCCGATATCTGGGCTTATGGGGTTTTGCTTTTATTCCATTGGTATTTTGCCAGGTCAATCCTGCCGTCGGCGTCAAATACGACACCCTCGCCGGTCAGCAGCTGAATCTGCATGTTTTCCCCACCGAATGCAAAGGCGCTTGAAACCTCCCCGAAACGGTTGACAACCCGATGGCAGGGGATTTTGCCGGGGGTTGGATTGACATGCAGCGCGAACCCGACCACCCGTGACCAGCGAGGATTGCCGGCATAGGCTGCGACTTGGCCGTAGGTGGCAACCTGCCCCGGCGGGATGCTTTTTACCACTTCATAAATCTTGTCAAAACTGTTTTCCATATGCCACCGTTCCTTATTAAAAACTGGAGTTGCTCTATTTGAATACAGTAAAACCGAAATACACCCATGTTTTGTGGGACTGGAACGGTACGCTGCTCAATGATGTCGGTGCGGCGCTTAAATCCGTCAATCAAATGCTCGAACGCCGGGGGCGGACGCCGATTACTATGGCTCAGTACTATGAGTATATCGGCATCCCGATCCGGAAGTTCTACGAGAACATTTTTAATCTTGAACAAGAGGATTATGCCGGGATACTCAAAGAGTATAACGACGGATACGAGAACCTGCGGCATGAAACAACGCTGGCAAAGGGCGCGGGGGATGTGCTGTGCCATATACACCGCAGCGGTTTGCGGCAAATTGTCCTTTCATCCTGTGAGCAGAACCAGCTGAACAGTTATGTCGCGCATTATGAGCTTCAGGATTACTTTGACACCGTTATCGGCTCCCAAGACTTTTTCGCGGGCAGCAAAGTGGAGCGCGCAAAGCGACATTTGGCGGACAACGGCATTGACCCGAAAAGGGTGCTGGTGGTCGGTGACCTTGTGCATGATTATGAAATGGCACGGGAAATCGGCGCGGATTGTGTCTTAATCCCCAACGGTCACCAGAGCGCGCAGCAACTCGCAAGCAGCGGCGCGAAGGTTTTAGACACAATTATGCAGGTGCCGGATGAGTTGATTTAGCAGCACTCTGATTGACTGAATCACCGCAAAACCGGACATACCCGGATTTGCGGCGTTCTTTTCATAGTACCGTTTGAACGATTAACCGGCGCCGTTCACCACATTGACGGGGCTGCCGTTTAAAAACGCGCGGAGATTTTCCGCCAAAATGCCGACAAGTCTTTTTCTTGTCTCAAACCCGGCCCACGCGATATGCGGGGTAATAAAACATTTTTCGCAGTGCAGCAGCGGGTTGTCCGCCCCGGGCGGCTCAGTTGAGAGCACATCGACGCCGGCCCCTGCGATGATGCCGCTGTTGAGCGCGTGCGCGAGCGCCGTTTCATCAACAACACCACCGCGCGATGTGTTAATAAAAAACGCGGAGTTTTTCATTTTTGCAAAAAAATCGGCATTTGCCATCTTATCGGTTTCCGGTGTCAGCGGGCAGTGCATCGTGACGATATCGGATAGCTGAAGCAATTCGGCTAATTCGGCAAATCTAAAGTTATTCCGTTGGCTTTCGCCGCCGGAATGCGGTGAATAAGCAATCACATTCATTTCCATCGCCTGCGCGATGTCCGCAACAGCCCGGCCGATTTTGCCAAAGCCGATGATGCCGAGCGTTTTTTGATAGAGTTCGACCAGCGGTGACTTCCAAAAGCAGAAGTTCCTGTTGGCGCTCCATTCGCCGTTTTTAACGGCAGCATTATGCAGACCGACTTGATTGCATAACTCTAAAATATGCGCAAAGGTCATTTGCGCAACTGCCGATTTGCTGTAGGACGGAATGTTGGTAACCGGAATACCGCGTTCTGCGGCGTATGGAAGATCTATCACATTGGTGCCGGTGCTCAGCAGGCCGATGTATTTTAATTTATGCAGACGGGCAAGAAGGTCTTTACCCAAAACGGTTTTGTTGGTAAAAACGATTTCACATTCCGCTGCTCTTTCCAAAACCTCATCGGGCTTTGTAAAGTCATAAACCGCGTATTCACCGAATTCCGCGAGCCAATCCCATGACAAATCCCCCGGATTGGTTGTGTAGGCATCCAGTATTACAATTTTCATGCTGCAGTTTCCCTTCATAAACAGTTAAACGATTATTGCTTGGCGTTGAGTATGGCGGAACAGCAAAATAAAGCGGCACAGAAGACATCGGGCATCAATGATGCCACCAGCCAAAGCCGTCGCTTTTGCGCCTGCGACAGTTCATCTTCAAGCAGCAGTTGTAAACTAAAACCGAGAATCAGTTTTTTGTCCCAGTTTTTTACAATTGTTTTCAGCAAGTCAAAACTAAGTCCTTTGTCGAGCTGCCGAGTGATAAAGGCAATGGAATTTGCTGAATTGTCAGCAATAAGGGTTGCTGTTTCGAGGATCAGTTTTTCCGCCAAACTTTGGAGTGTGTAGATTTCCCGGGGGTTAAAATCAAATATTTCAGCCGCGAGCTCGGCACAGCCGAGCACATTGTTATTTGTTTCAAAAGGTCCTTGCTCGAACCCCTGCAGCATTTCAATTACATTTTGCCTGCCTATCCGGTCAAACCGGTTTTCGCTTGGTAAAACGCTGAAGATACGGTTGAATTTTTGTGCGCAAACACCCTCATAGGTGCTTACATGATAGCATTCGTACTTTTCAAAAGTATAGTAATAACCGTCAAAACGGTTAAAGGCTTTGCAGGTATCCAAATATCCCTGACGGATATTGTTTAATGAAAGTTCCTTTTCAAAAATTGCCACACTGCCAAACTGACCGTCATTGAAGGGGCGTTTGTTGTGAACATAGTGGATAACCGCATTGTTTTCTTTTAACTTTTGCACAGGCATTTTGCCTATGTTAACGGCAACAACTTCTTCGGCGCCGCGGTCCAATGCCATTTGTATCGGCATATTATCTGAGTAACCGCCGTCAATATATTTCGTTTGGCCTATTCTATACGACCTGACCAGGGGAAAAGCTGAAGCGCTCGCGATGATATAGTCAACCACTTCGCCGCGCGGAATCTCGTCTATAAACCGCTGAACGCGCTTTTTATAGGGAAAGGTTGTGGTGACCAGACCAAAATCAATTGACGAGCTGCGCAAAGCGTCTTCGTCTAAATAAGACAACATCAGCTTGCGCAACGGTGTATAATCGGCGCCGCCCTTTAAAACTGCTTCTTTCGCGAGTCTTTTTATAAAATCGCCTTGTTTCGATTCTTCGTTGTTTACGGCTTCGGCAAACTGGGTAAAGACCATGCCCATGCTCATGTTTTCCCACATGTGAAGAGCTTCTTTGTATTTGTCCGAAACCATCAGGGCACCGTTGAACGCGCCGACCGAAGTGCCTGTAACAATGTCAGGTGAATAATTCAGCTCACGCAGAGCCTGCCAGGCACCGATTTGGTAACCGCCCTTAGCCCCGCCGCCGCTGAACACAACAGCTCGCTTGCCGGCCAAAAAAATCCCTCCGTTAACTGGTTTTGAACTGATGATGTTTTATGCTACCAATTGTGAAGTATTATATCATATAAGCAAGCAAAATTAAACAGATATTTAGCCTTAACCGTCCAATAAAGTTGACCAGCAGTCAAAAATGATATACAATAATTTGGTTAGAATTCATATAGAACAGGTGAAGAGTTGGCTGTCAGAAAACACGGTTTCGGTAGATATGTTATGGATATAACAGGTCTGACTTTGCTCCTCGCGGCGGCAGGGTGTTACGCTTTGTTGTATATTGTCAAGATGGAAAAAGTAGCATTTTGGTATTCAGGCGTTCAATCAAAACTGCTGGCGTTTGAGGAGATCATTGAGTCAATCGAGCAGTGGTGGATATTTTTGCTTGTAATAGCATTGATTTACAGCGTAAAAAGCATACTGCCGATTCTATCTACTTCGGTTGTCTGTATTATCACGGGTGTTGTTTTACCGGTCTACATTGCTTTTTTTGTTAATATTATCGGTCTGACTTTGATTTTTTCTATTCGTTACTATATGGGCAGACGGTTCGGCGGCGGCAATACGCAAAAATTGGTTTATAGAAATAAGAGGGTCAGAGCAATTATGGAACACGGCGGCAAGGGCAATCCGTGGTTGCTGATTGTATTCAGAGTATTTCCGACTTTTCCGATTAACAGTGTCAGCCAGCTTTACGGTCAAATGAGATTCAAATATGTGAACTTTATTTTGTTGTCGCTGCTCGGATATGCGCCAAAGCTCCTGTCCTATACCTTTATCGGGCGTAATGTGTACAACCCGCTTTCCGCGGCATTCTTAACACCGATTATCTTGCTGCTTACACTATCGGGTATTTCACTGCTTTCCATCAATATAATTTGGAAATTTGTCGGGGACAGGCGCCACATAGCCCAAGGTAAAAAGAATGTCGAACAAAACGAAACCTGACCGTCAGTAAACAGACGGCAATGAAACGGAGTTGGAGATGGAGAACCTTTTATTAATAAGAGATAAACTGGCTGCCGGATTTCTTTCGAAGGAATTATTAGCGGTATATGTTACAGATGCAGAGGTTGCACAGCAAAAACTGCGAATAACAAAACTAATTGACAACTTTGGTCTGCTCTTTGGAACGGACAGAAGCGTCGGGCTTTTCAGCGCGCCCGGGCGCACCGAAATCGGCGGCAATCATACAGACCACAACCACGGCAGAGTCCTGGCGGCAAGTATTAATTTGGACGCGGTAGCGGCCACCGCGGGCAATAATGAAAACATTGTTCGTGTAAAATCGGACGGTTATTCCATGGATGTCGTCAACCTTGAAGATCTCGGTGTGATGCCGCAGGAGCGTCACCGTTCTGCTGCGCTTGTTCGCGGTGTATGCGCAGGGTTTAAACTGCGTGGCTATCAAATCGGAGGGTTTGACGCAGCAACCGCTTCTGATGTCCTGACCGGTTCCGGTTTATCCTCTTCGGCGGCATTTGAAGTGCTGTTGGGCACTATATTGAATCACCTCTACAACGAAGGGCGCGTCAGCGCGGTTGAAATTGCCCAAATCGCCCAGTATGCCGAAAACGAGTATTTCGGCAAGCCCTGCGGACTAATGGACCAAACGGCAAGTTCCGTCGGCGGGTTTGTCACGATTGATTTTAAAAACCCAAAAACACCGGTTATTGAAAAGGTGGATTTCGATTTTTCCGCCTGCGGACACAGCCTTTGTATTGTTGACACAAAAGGCAGCCATTCCGGGTTGACGGAAGAATACGCCGCTGTCAGGGAAGAAATGGAGTCCGTTGCGGCCGATTTCGGCAAAGAGACACTGCGGGATGTCCCGCAGGGAGAGTTTGAGAAAGAACTTCATGACCTTCGCCCGCGTGTGGGCGACAGAGCCGTTTTGCGCGCCATGCATTTTTACGCGGATAACGAAAGGGTTCTTCGTCAGGCGAAAGCCCTTGCTCAAGGGGATTTTGACACCTTTAAGGCGGCGGTTATTGAGAGCGGGCAGTCGTCGTTTATGTACAACCAGAATGTATACCTTTCAGCCACTCCGGAATTCCAGCCTGTTTCGATTGCGCTGTGTTTGAGCGAAAAAATACTCAAAGGCAAAGGCGCTTGGCGCGTGCACGGCGGCGGTTTCGCGGGGACAATCCAAGCGTTTGTGCCGAAAGATCTGCTTGGCGCATACAAGAACGCGATGAATGCTGTTTTTGGCGACAATTCCTGCCATGTGCTGTCGGTTCGTCCGATTGGCGGCGTAAAAATATACTGAGTAAAATTTATATTCCACAATCTGAAATGAGTTGAAATGATGCAAAATTATAAAGAACTGCGGGAACTTGTATTCGCCTTGTCCAATACAAACGGTGTCGCGGGTGACGAGTCTGCCGCGGCAGAAAAGGCGGGGAAAGAGCTCGCGAAATATATGCCCGTGACGATTGACGCGCTTGGCAATATATCAGGCAAAACCACAGGTGCCGGGCATCATATCCTACTGGATGCCCACATTGACCAAATCGGTATGATTGTGACAGCGGTGGATGAAGACGGGTTTGTTAAAGTTGACAAATGCGGCGGTATGGATATCCGGGTTTTGTCTGCGCACGAGGTGACGGTCTGGGGTAAGGAGCCGCTATTTGGTGTTATTACATCAACTCCGCCCCACTTAGCCCAAAAGGAAGACGGCAAGAAAGCAAAAGGATTTGACGAGATCGCCATTGATATCGGTCTGCCGGGGAAAAAGGCGTCCGAACTCGTCCGTCCGGGCGACCGGGTAACACTCAACGGCAAGCAAATCAGACTTTTGAATGACCGGATTTGCAGCCCCGCCCTTGATGACAGAGCGGGGGTGGCAGCAATTCTGCGCTGCCTTCAGATTTTGCATGACAAAAAGCATCAATGCCGGCTTTCCGTGCTGTTCTCCGTTCAGGAAGAAACGGGCGGCAGCGGCGCACAAACGGGCGGGTTTACGGCGGCTGCAGATGAATCGATAGCCGTCGATGTCAGTTTCGCGATGGCACCCGGTATGCCGCGTGAAAAATGCGCCGATTTGGGCAAGGGTACCATGATTGGTATTTCGCCGGTGCTGGATCGCAAAATGAGCACAATGCTCGAACGAATTGCGAAAGATAAAAATATTCCGTATCAGTTGGAAGTAATGGGCGGAAAAACGGGAACCAATGCGGATGCGATTCAGGTTTCCGGCAAAGGCGTAAAATCAGCCTTGCTTTCTATCCCGCTTAAGAATATGCATACGGGCGTTGAAATGTTGGACCTGGCGGATGTAGAAAGCACCGCAAGACTGATGGCGGAATACATTATGGAAAGGGGCGGGGCAGATGTATAAAGAACTGGAAACCCTCTGCTCGATCCCCGGCGTTTCCGGCAGAGAGGACAAAGTGCGGGACTGTCTTATTACGCTTATAGGCGGATCAGCCGAATATAATATTGACCCGCTGGGCAACCTGATTGTTTTTAAAAAAGGCGTCAAAACACCAAAAAACAAAGTGATGCTTGCCGCCCACATGGACGAAGTGGGCTTTATAGTAACTTACATAACAGATGACGGTTATCTCAAATTTTCCGCCGTGGGCGGTGTTGATACCCGTGTTATGCTTGGCAGACCGGTAATTGTCGGCGAAAAAAGCATACCGGGTGTAATCGGTATAAAACCGGTGCACATGGTTACAGACGATGAAAAGGCCGCTGTTCCGGATCAAGACAATCTCTATATTGATATCGGTGCAAACAGCCGCGAAGAAGCCGGGAAAGTTGTAAGCCCCGGTGATACGGTCAGTTTTGATTCGCATCCGGTTCGTTTTGGCGAAGGCAGGATAAAAGCAAAAGCACTTGATGACAGGGCGGGCTGTTTGATTTTAGTAAATCTGATAAAAAGCGAGCTGCCCTGCGATATGCACTTCGTTTTTACCGTGCAGGAAGAAGTGGGGTTAAGAGGCGCAAAATCGGCGGCATTTTCGGTTGCGCCGGACTATGCGATTGTTGTGGAAACAACAACAGCAGCGGATATTGCCGGTGTTCCGAAAGAAAAGCAGGTTTGCAAACTCGGTTCGGGCGCTGTCATATCATTTATGGACCGGAGCACCGTATATAACAGGAAACTGTATGATCTGGCTTTCGCGCTTGCGAAAAAAAACGGAATAACAGTTCAGCCTAAAACAATGGTTGCCGGCGGCAATGACGCCGGTTCGATTCACACGAGCCGGAGCGGCGTGCGTACACTGACCGTTTCCCTGCCTTGCCGGTATCTGCATTCACCCTCATGCGTGATTTGCGATGATGACATTAAACAAGTGCGAAAAATCGTGCTGGCTTTGGCGGAGGAATGCGCCAATGCTTAGATTACAGGAGGAAAAAGACAACCGCTTAACAAGCTTTTGCGAAAGAGATGTTTTCGGCACCAGAATATCGGCCTGTATGACGGTTTACTCAACTGAATATCCCTTTGCTTTGTTTTATTTGCAGGAAATTGGGGAACAGGTTACAGCCGCCCTGTGTAAAATTGACGGAGCGATGACAATCTGCTGCGCGGAAAATGCCGATTTTGAGGAGCTGTCGCAGTTTGTCAAAGCTGTGGGTTTCGACAGTCTGTTATGCGATGCGTCAGCCTGCAGCCGTCTCTGTTTGGAAGCAAAGAAAAACGGTTTAATTGTTGAATACGGCGGTATGAAAATAAAGTATGACAATCAAAGCGCTTTATTTGCAGCGGGATTTGAGTTGTCGGATGTTTATGATATACTGAAGCGTTCAAACTTTGACGGATTGGGCAATCGCGCGCAGTGGCTTTCGGATGTCTCTTTCCGGGTGAACCGGGGAGCTGCAAAAGCGGCGGCGGTTCAAGAAGACGGCGATTTAGCCGCCTGCGCCATGGTGTTGTTTGAGACGCAAGCGGCCGCGCTCATCGGCGCGGTTGCGACTTTGCCGGCTTACCGCGGCAAAGGCTACGCCGGCGCACTTGTCACTTCGCTTGCGCGTGAGAAAAAGGCAGCGAATAAAAGGGTTGAATTGCTTTGCGCAAGCAACGGTATTGTCGATTTTTATCAAAAACTCGGATTTAGAATAACCGGTGAATGGACGCTGGTGTAAAGCAGGTAATTTATGTGAAGCAGCAATTTTTTAAAATAGACGATAAAATATGCCGGTGCAGCGAAAAAGCAATGGCGAAAATTGCTGTGCCCATTAAAAGAATTGAAGAAATAACCGAGCACAACCAGTTAAAAGTATTATCGGCTTTTATTAAAAACGGTGTCAGTGAAAGCCATTTTTCGGAAAGTACCGGTTATGGCTACGGGGACAGGGGACGCGCAGTGCTGGACAGGGTGTTCGCGAATGCTCTCGGCGCCGAGGATGCCCTTGTAAGGCACAGTTTTGCCTGCGGTACACATACCATTGCCGTCGCGCTGTTCGGGCTGCTGCGCCCCGGCGAAACCATGCTGTGCGTAACAGGTACTCCGTATGACACCATTCATCCCGTCATTGGCCTTAAAGGTGAAGGGCAGGGATCATTAAAAGATTTTGGGATTCATTACGAGCAGGTTGAGTTGGATAAAAACGGCAAACCGGATATGCCCGCAATCCGGGAAGCGCTCAAACGGGATATTCGCTTGGTTTATATTCAGCGCTCCGGTGGCTACGCGCCGCGCCCGAGCCTCTCCGTGCAGGAAATCGGGGTGATAGCGAACCTCGTGAAAGCCCGTAGCAACGCGTTGATTTTTGTGGACAACTGTTACGGTGAATTTGTGCAAACACAGGAACCGCCGGAATTCGGGGCGGATGTTATCGCAGGCTCGTTAATTAAAAATCCCGGCGGCGGCATCGCGAAAAACGGCGGCTATATTGCGGGCAAATCGGATTTGATCGAATTGTGCGCGTACAGGATGACAACACCCGGGCTTGGCAGGGAAGTAGGCGCGACACTCGGACAAAACCGCGGGATGTTTATGGGGATGTTCAACGCACCGCATGTTACGGGTGAGGCGCTGAAAGCGGCTGTATTTACGGCGGCGCTTTTTGAAGAACTTGGCTTTGATGTCTCGCCGGCAAGCGGGGATGAACGCTTTGATATTGTTCAATCCGTATTTCTGCACGATTCCGAATCCCTAATAGCCTTCTGCCGGGGGATGCAGCGCGGCGCCCCAGTTGATTCTTTTGTGTTGCCGGAACCATGGGATATGCCGGGTTACGACAACAAAGTGATTATGGCTGCGGGTGCCTTTACCATGGGGTCTTCCATCGAATTGTCGGCCGACGCACCGCTCAGGGAACCCTTTGCCGCGTGGATGCAGGGCGGACTCAATTTTCATAGCGCGAAAATGGGTATTATGCTGGCCGCCCAAACGATGCTCGAAAAGGGTAAATTGTGATGAAGAATTATGACGGAATTACGGGCGAAGCATTTTGGCTGCTCGGACAAAACAAGTTCAACAATTCAAAAGAGTTTTATGAAGCGAATAAAGAGCAAATTGTTCGCCTTGCTATAAAGCCCATGCGGCAGATTGCGGAAATTATTGCGGCGGACATGGAAAAGATTGACGACAGGATGAATCTTGTTCCGACAAAAATGGTTTCTCGAGTCCGGCGCGATACGCGGTTTTCAAAAGACAAGCGACTTTACCGCGAGAATGTTTGGATTATGTTTATGCGCCCGAAAGCCGAGTGGCCGACATATCCCTGTTTTTGGTTTGAAATTCAGCCGTCGGGTTATTCCTATGGCGTCAGCTGTTTTGAAACAACGCCGGCGTTTATGCAAATTTACCGTCAACTCTTGTTGGAGCGGCCGGACGAGTTTTTGCAAGCGGTTAAAAAAGCAGAAAAAGCCGGAGCGGGTTTTTACGCAGACAGCTACAAAAAAGAAAAGAAACCGGATGTTCCGGAAAATATAAAAATGTATTATAATGTCAAAAGCATGTATTTTATGGTGAAATCAAGCGACTTAAGCGTGCTTGAAAGCGATGCGGTTATCGCAGAGCTGAAAGCAGCTTACAAGAACTTCACGCCGATGTACCTTTTTTTAAAAAGGGCAGCGGACAGATATATAGCACTGGGTCAGGTGGATAACGATGCTTGAAGACGGATGGAAAATATTCAAAAGCGGCAGCGATATCAGAGGGTATGGTATCGCCTGCGGCAGTGAACCGCTTTATCTGAGTGAGTACATTGTTGCTCAAATCACATACGGTTTTGCCTGCTGGCTTAGTGAAAAACTGACAACAGATTTGGACAGGCTTGTCGTTTCGGTTGGCCATGATTCAAGGATTTCCGCACCGCATTTAAAAAAATGGGTGATTGAAACTTTAACGGGCGCGGGCGTGTATGTAATTGACTGCGGTCTTTCCTCAACACCCGCCATGTTTATGACAACGGTGGATTTGAAGTGCGGCGGTGCCGTCCAGATAACCGCAAGCCATCATCCGTATGACCGCAACGGCTTTAAGTATTTTACGCCATCCGGCGGACTGGAGGGCGAAAACATTGAAGAAATACTCGAAATTGCCCAACATAACCAACCTGCCGCTTCAACCTCGACGGGTGTGGTTGAAACGGTCGATTATATGGACATGTATGCCGCTAAACTCAGAGCGATGATCTGCCGTGAAGTGGATGACGATACGGATTATGGAAAGCCTTTGCGCGGATATAAAATTGTCGTGGATGCTGGCAATGGTGTCGGCGGTTTTTACGCGTCAAAGGTATTGGCGCCGCTGGGTGCCGATGTCGGCGGCAGTCAATTCCTTGACCCGGACGGCACTTTTCCGAACCATAGGCCAAACCCGGAAAATAAAGAAGCAATGGATTCCGTCAGCGCTGCTGTGAGAAATACGGATGCCGACCTTGGTGTGATATTTGACACCGATGTGGACCGGGCGGGCTGCGTGGGCAAAGGCGGGTTGGAAATCAACCGCAACCGCTTGGTGGCGCTCGCCGCCGCAATAACGCTGGAAAATAATGCCGGCGCGACAATTGTGACAGACAGCATCACCTCGGACGGATTAACGGCATTTATTGAGGCGCAAGGCGGGAAACACCTGCGCTATATGCGCGGTTATAAGAATGTTATAAACAAACAAATCGAGTTGAATGGCAACGGAGTCAACTGCCCGCTGGCAATCGAAACATCGGGTCACGCAGCGTTTAAAGACAATTATTATCTGGATGACGGCGCTTATCTGGTAACCAAACTGATCATCAAAATGGCGGTGCTGGGCAGACAAAATAAGCGGTTGAATCATCTCATTGACCGGTTGGAAGAACCGTTGGAAGATATCGAAGTCCGGTTCCAAATTAAAGGAAATGATTTTAAGCATTACGGCGAACAGGTTATTGACGCGATTAAACACGCGGCGGAAAGCCGTAATGGCTGGCAGCCCGCTGAGAAAAACTATGAGGGTATCAGGGTGTCTACCGCGCATGGCGAGGGCGACGGCTGGTTTCTTTTACGGTTGAGTGTACATGATCCCGTTATGGTGCTTAATGCCGAAAGCAATTCCGCCGGCGGTGTAAAAAAGATGCTTGCGGGGCTTTCCGGGGTGTTTGGGCAATTTGAACTGCTGGATACTGCCGGGCTGGAAAACGCAATGAATGGGTAGTTGTGCCGTAAAAAACGGCTGAAATAGTATAAAAAATACCGGAATAGAAGGAGCAAAATAATGTTGAATGTTGCGATGCTGAGCAAGTGGCATGTACACGCGGAAGGATATGCCAGGCAAATCAAGGAATACGGCGCGAAAATTACCTGCGTTTGGGATGAAAATGCCGAAAGGGGAGCGGAATGGGCAAAACAGCTTGAAGCGGACTTTGAGCCGGACCTCGACCGGCTTCTGTCCAGGGCGGATGTTGAGGCGGTTGCGTGTTGCGCGCCGACCGCGATGCACAAGGATGTTCTCGTAAAAGCCGCCAATGCCGGCAAGCATATTTTCACCGAAAAAGCGCTTGCGCCAACGGTTGCCGAATGCGATGAAATCGCCGCGGCGGTGAAAGCAAACAATGCAAAGTTTCTCATCTCCATGCCTTGGCGATGCAAGCCGGAGCTGCTCTACGCAAAAAAAGTAATTGAAGAGGGCCTTTTGGGCGACCTGACAATGGTCCGTATCCGCAACGCCCATAACGGCGCGACCGCGAACTGGTTACCGGCGTATTGGTATGACGAAAAGATGGCTTGCGGAGGCGCAATGATGGATTTGGGCTGTCACCCCATGTATGAGGCGAGTTATTTGTGCGGCAGACCTGCAAGAGTAACATCAATTTTTAACACCATTACCGGCAGAGAAGTTGACGACAACGCTGTCAGCGTTATCGAGTTTAAAAATAAATGCATAGCAGTACTCGAAACTGCACTTGTCAGCTTTAATTCGCCATCGGCATTTGAACTGTACGGTACGGAAGGCACCTTGATAGAAAGAGACGGCAGTTTCAGGATCGCAAGCGCTCATCTTGAAAACTCGGGGTTTGAACCCATAAAAGAAATGCCAAATGAATTGCCGAGTCCGATTGTTATGTTCCTGGATGCCTGCACAAAGGGAACGCCAATTGAATTCGGCCTTGAAGCCGCGCGCGACCTGTCCGAATTGCTTGAAATGGCGTACATTGCACACAAACAAAACACAGTCGAGGGATTTGATGAGGTATAAGAACAAAACATTGATTTCCGAGCTCAGTTTGCTCGGCATTGCATTTATTTGGGGCGCCGGGTTCATTGTTGTTAAAAACTCACTTGAGTCCATCACCCCGTTGTGGCTTATGGCGGCGAGGTTTTTGGTAGCTGCCGTTGCGATTTCGGTTGTATTTTACAAAAAAATTAAAATGATAGATAAAGGCAGTCTAAAGGCAGGCATTCTATGCGGTGTTTTTATCTATTTTGCTTTTGCGTTTCAAACAGTGGCCATTCAATATACAACGGCCAGCAAAAACGCGTTGTTGACGGCAACCTATGTTGTTTTCGTGCCGTTCATTTTCTGGGTACTTATTAAGACAAAACCAAAGGTTACACAGATTGCCGCGGCGTTTCTCTGCTTTGCCGGTATTTTTATGCTAATGTTCAACGGCACTTTCGGCAATGTGAATTTAGGCGATGTATTAACGGTTATATGCGGATTGTTGTTTGCGTTTCAAATTGCTCTTTTGGGTATTTATTCAAAGAAATATGATACCATTGTGCTGACCATTGTCCAAATGGCTACCTGCGCCGTAATCGGCCTGGTGCTCGCTTTGGTTTTCGATGAGGTGCCCAAACAAGTGAGCGGCTCAACGGTGGGTTCAGTTTTGTATTTGGGTCTGCTGAGCACTTGCCTTGCCTACCTTGTGCAGACCGTGGCGCAGAAATATACGACGCCTTCGCACACCTCGCTGATTATGAGTATGGAGTGTGCCATCGGCTGCATCCTTTCGGTTATCATTTTTAAGGATGTTTTCACCCCGCTGATGTGGGCGGGCAGTGTGCTGACATTCGGCTCGGTCATTTTATCCCAGCGCAGCAGCAGAAAAGAGCTTTCAAAAGCGATATTAAGTGAGTAATCATTTATACAAGAAAGAAGATGGGAACTGTGAGAAAAAGGATTAAAACGGTTATTGCGGTTGCGCTGGTTTTTCTGCTGATGAGCTCTTTCGTCAGCCTGCCGTTCGCGAAAGATGTAAGCGGGGAGGCCGGGGACTTGCGATTTAATTCAAACGGTAAGTTTACAATTATGCAAATTGCCGATCCGCAGGATAATGAAAACCCGCGCAAGGCGATGCTGGATATGCTCAATGCCGCGTATGACAAAGTGGAACCGGACCTGGTCATTTTCACCGGGGATAACATGCTCGGCAGAATTGCGGAAAACAAGAGCGCACAAAAGGCATACGAAGTTGTTGAAGAAGCGCTCGGCTATCTAATCCGGCCGCTGGAAGACAGGGGAATACCCTTTGCTGTAACTTTCGGCAATCATGATGACCAATGCGGGATTTCTAAAGAAGAGCAGGTTAAAATCTATCGCCGCTATTCAAACTGTGTCGGGTTCAATGATGCGGACCCTTCCATAGGCCGCAGTACCTTTAATCTGCCGGTTTGGAGTTCCGATGGACAAAAAGTATTCTATAATCTTTGGCTGATGGAATCCGGCGGGTTGGATGAAAACGGGAATTACTTTGAATATGTCAGCACGGCGGCGCTGGATTGGTACAAGGCAAAAAGCAATGAAATGAAAGCAGCAAACGGCGGAGAGCCGATCATGTCGCTGATGTTTCAGCACATACCTGTAACCGAGACTTACGAATTACTCAGTGAGGTTGGCAAAGGTACGAAGGGCGCTGTTGCCAAGGATGGCAAATACTATATACTCAATAAGGCATTAGCAAACGGGTTTCTTGGCGAGAGCCCGTGTGTAACTCAGCAGAATTTTGGGCAGTTTGACACAATAGCCGCGCAGAGTGATGTCAAAGCCATTGTCTTTGGCCATGACCATGTCAATTCGTTTATCGGCAACCTGCGCGGCGTGGACATTATTCAAACGCCCGGCGCTTCTTTCCGGTCATACGGCAATGATTTACGGGGCGTTAGAGTATTTGAAATTGACGAGAACGATACGCAAAACTATCAAACCTATACCTTGGATTTCTATGATTTAATGGGGAATGGTTTAAAACAAAAACTTCAATTCATCTTCAGCGCTGATGAGAAAATACCGCTTAGAATCGCCGTATGCCTTTTCCCGGTAATCATGCTTTTTCTCTAAAGATTTATAGAAAATCTTAACACATCGCTCAAAAATAAAAAGCCGCCAATTATAAAAAATTGACGGCTTTTTTGGTCCGAGTGACAAGACTTGAACTTGCGGCCTCTTGACCCCCAGTCAAGCGCGCTACCAGCTGCGCCACACCCGGATAACGCTCAAAATAATAACACAGATGCCGGGTTTTTGCAAGCAGATTGTCCTATATTATACAAAATATTTTATTCTTGAAAATATAGCTTAAAACAGAGTAAATCAAAGAAAAACAGTGAAAACAAGAGTATACGCAATCTAATATGCGATTATGCTTGGTTTTATGCTGACTTTTGCAAAAAATATATTGACATTTGGGCGAAATCAATTTATATTTGTATCTGTTGCATTGTTATTTATTTAATATATGCCGTCAAAAAGTTGCGAAAGGGGCTGCATAATTGGAAGAAAACATCATCATTGACCTTAAAAATATTTCAATAAAATTTGGCGACGAACAGGTTTTAACGGATTTAAATCTGTTTATCCGTGATAAAGAGTTTGTTACATTGCTCGGCCCCTCCGGCTGCGGCAAAACCACCACCCTGCGAATCATTGGAGGTTTTTTAGAGCCTGACAGCGGCGAAGTAATTTTTGAAAATAAAAACATCAATGGTGTTCCGCCTCATAAAAGG
>CAYUWQ010000002.1:0-10190 GCA_964448455.1 uncultured Eubacteriales bacterium
GAAGAAGTGCTTGTTGAAACCGCAAAGCGGCTTCATAACAAAATGGCGCTTTTAATTGAACAAGGGCTGGTGAACGAAAAGAGCAGAATCCTTTTTGTAAACGACGGCTCTACAGATAAAACCTGGGAAATAATCCGGCACTTCCATCAAGATAACAACCTGTTTTCCGGATTGTGTCTTTCCCGTAACAAGGGCCAACAAAATGCAACCTATGCGGGGTTGATGACAGCTAAAAACTACGCGGATGTGGTTATTACCATGGATGCTGATTTGCAGGATAATATTGATACTGTAGATAAAATGCTCGGTGAATATGAAAAAGGTTTTGATGTTGTTTACGGTGTCAGATCCTCCAGAAAAAACGATCCGTTCATCAGGAGAGTCGCTGCGGCGAGTTTCTATAGGGTTATTCGGCTGATTGGCGTCAATGTTGTTTATAACCATTCTGCTTACCGGCTATTAAGCCGGCGCGCTGTCGAGGCGCTTGAGGAGTATCCCGAGGTTAATCTTTTTCTGCCGGGCATCGTTCCGCTCTTGGGTTATAAAAGTACAATAGTTGCTTTTGAAAAAAAAGAAAGATTTGCCGGCACATCAAAATATTCAATACCAAAACTTTTTTCGCTCGCAATCGAAGCGATAACATCATTCAGTTTGAAGCCCCTTCGCCTTATAAGCCTTTCAGGCATATTATTTATACTGATTAGTGCGTTAATTGTAATTTGTTCAATTGTCAACACAGTTTCAGGTACTTTTGATGAGTGGTTGCTTGTCCTTTCGTCTGTTTTGGCTGTGGGAGGAACAGTTCTGTTATCCGTTGGTATTGTCGGTGAATATATCGGTAAAACCTATATGGAAACGAAGCGGAGACCGCGATATCACATAGCGGAAGCTTTGTTAGATAATGAAGACTCTTAAACACTTCATCAGGCAAAGCACGAAAGGAATGGGTTTTTATAAAAACCGGGGAATCCGACAAAATTGAATATTTCATTAATTCTGTGACAAGCAGGGTTCCGGCTGTTGACGCTGTCAGACTTTTTGCCAATGAAGAAATTGACGGCAATTTATATGCCGGCATTATTGACGCTTCACGGGAACTGTCCCTTGAAGACAAGATGCGTGTTTTCAGTTGCGCGTCAATAGCGGCAACGGGCGAAATTCGTGATCTTCTTGAGAAAACAAGTTTGCGCTGTGTGCGTGAAATGATACTTGAAGGAACTGTCGGAGATACCTTTTTCGATTTCACCCCTAATGTAAAAAACGAAAGAATTGAGATCAACCTTCCCCTGCGAATCAACTGGGGGGGCACTTGGACAGACACCCCGCCATATTGCCTGGAAAACGGAGGCGCAGTTGTAAATGCAGCCGTAAAAATAAACGGGGTGTACCCCGTGAAGGTGCGTCTGAAAAGAATTCATGAGCCAAAAGTTATTTTAGAGTATTTCGACTCAGCTTACCGTCATGAATACGAAAATATGGATGACCTTTCCGACTTTTCCGACCCTCTTGATCTTTTTTTATTATTAAAATCAGCGTTAGCCGTTTGTGGTCTGATTCCCATACCGGGAATGCAAACGAAACCTGATATTTTTAAAAAGCTTCAAGGCGGGATTCATCTTTCAGCCGGCGTAACAGGAATTCCAAAGGGATCCGGGCTGGGTACAAGCAGTATACTTTTAGCCGCTTGCGTAAAAGGAATATTAAATTTCGTCGGTTTGGATATTAAAAATACGGATTTGTACAGGCGTGTACTCTTGGCTGAGCAGATTATGGGTACCGGCGGAGGATGGCAGGATCAAGCGGGAGGACTTTTCGCAGGGATTAAGTATTCTGTTTCCGAACCGGGCTATAAGCAAGAACTCAGATGCGAAACACTGAAAGCACCTGAATTGTTTTTAAAACAGCTTCATGAGCGATTTTGCCTCGTGTATAGCGGACAACGCCGGATTGGCAGAACTATTCTCAGGCAGATTATGGGAGGATATATACAATCCGACCCAAAATTCTTGCACGCGCTCAATAAAATTTATTCCCTTGCAGGAGAAATGAAAAGCAACATTAATTCAGGCAACATAAATCTTTTTATTAACGACCTTAACAGACAGACAGAACTTACAAATATGCTAGACACCGGATACATTAATGACCGCATCAATATCATTTTTAATGCTTGTCAAGATATGACAGAAGGCAAAATGATCTGCGGAGCCGGCGGCGGCGGCTTTATACAAATCGTCCTGAAAGAAGGGTTCACTCGGAGAGAACTGAGCAACCGCCTAAAAAGAACTTTCCCAAATCAAAACATTGATGTTTGGGCTTGTGAATTTATATAATACTGTTATATGCAAATTATTATTAAAACAACGGAGGGCAAAGCATTCGCAAAGCAACAGTTTCGTTAGGACTTTTTGTTTTAATGGAATATTTTTGTTCCCCGCGAGTGTTCGTTTGATTGACAATAATCGCTTCAAATGTTAAAATATGCCGATAAATATCAACGAGTCAACAAAAGAAAAGTTGGGTAATATGAAACATTTCACTTCGGTTTCAATCATTATTCCTGCCCTCAATGAAACCTATTTGCTTAGAAAAACAATTGATATTATACTTGACAGCTGCAACAAGGAAGATATTGAGGAAATCATCATTGTACTTTGCGACAGAACATCGTCAGAATGCATTCATACCGCAGAGAAAATTAAAAATGACTACTGTGCATACCCGGTAATAATCTATTTTCAAGAAAAGCCCTTTGTCGGCAACGCCTTTCAAGAAGCCTTTGAAATTGCAAACGGAACTCATATCGTTACTGCGGCAGCAGATATGGATATGGACCCCTATGCAATCAGTAAGTTCATTGAAAAAAGCAAGTTGTTCCCCGATAACATCATCTCCGCTTCGCGATGGATACCCGGAGGCGGATTTAACGGTTATAAAAAATTAATGCTTGTATTAAACTATCTGTTTCAAAAGATAATCGATGTGATTTTTTTAACAAATCTTTCTGATGTGACATATGGTTTTCGTCTCTATCCAAAAGAATTACTGGCTTCCATACAATGGGAAGAATCGAAGCACCCTTTTTTTCTGGAGTCTTGCTTAAAGCCGCTTAGACTTGGCACAAAATTCATCGAGGTACCGGCTGTCTGGAATGTTCGAACAGAAGGAACCTCCGAAATATCTTTTCTGAAATATCTCAGTTATATCCATACGGTTTTTCATATTAGACTGATGAAAAAGGATAGAATCTTGAAAGACACGCTGTTACAATAATATCCGTTCTTCCTCCGCTATTCATTTTGAAAGGCGTGAATTTAATGTCTGAAAATGCATCTGTAAAAAACAAGTCGGCAACCTTAATCAACCGATATGAATACGAAATTGTCTTATTCGTATTTATTTTGTTGAGATTTGTCTTTAAGAATATTTTGAGTTACAAGTTATATTTTACTCAAGACGCGGTTTTTGGTTCTTCCGACACGTTTAACATAGTGAGCGGCACCTTGGTTGTGGTGTTCGTCAGCGGCTTGCTTTCGATTCTTTTCGGTAAAATAATCAGGCTTAACGGTACCGAACATGAAAAGCCTGTTATCATGTTAACCGCTGTGTTTTTTGCCTGTCCGGCGACTCTCCCTTTCTTATTTGATATCAGCGCTGTAAACGGCACTAATATTTTATACCCGTTCGCTGTCTTTATTATCGCATTGTTTTTAATCGCCAACCCCATATTGAAATGGGCTGCGCCATTCATCTGCGGCTTGTATTTAATACCTTCTCTGTTCAGCCAGCATATCTTTTTTTTATCGCTGAGAAACTGGGCGGCTTTATATGTTCCGCTGATACTGCTCTTTTTATTCTTGGAAATGATGTCAAAACAAATTGAAAAAACCGTTAAGAAAAAATCCAAATCAGACGATTATCTGAATACTTCGTTGGTATTGGATCTAAGCATTATTTTGAGCGCGGGTGCGCTCATCTACTCGTTATCAAAGGGCAGGTCATTTAGTGAGGCACTTTTTAATAATGATCAAAAACTTGATTTGTATTTTTTAATTGCTTTGGTGATTGTTACTCCGGCTTTGGGCACGATTAGTGCGGTAATATATAAAGCAGCCGCAAACAAATATGTTCCGGCTGTTATTGCTGTTGCTGTAGCTGCGCCTGTTCTACTTGTGTTCTTGACATCAAATAACTACTATGGAATATGGGTTCCATTTCTAATCATTTCTTTATTTTTCATCGTGTTTTACAGTATATGGCATAAAAATACAGCTATGCTTTCAGCCGTTCGCGCCATAGGGGACTATTTAGCCGAACACCGGTTCGCCTTCTATATCATTTTAATTGCTATGGCCTCCACTACAAACATTTCTACTAACTATTTGTCAGAAATATTTCAGAAAATTTTCACCGCGATCCCCTACTGATCCATTCGGAATTGCACTCAAAGCCTCATCCCGATTGACTGAAAAGACAGCTTTTCAAATCATATGGAGGAATTTTAGATCATAGTAAATAATAAGAAAAATGTGTATATGGCTCAGATAAATAATGAATATGCCGGTTCGGTTTATTTACCATACGCAATCGGCTCAATTGCTGCCTATGCATGGCAGAATCCAACGGTTAAAAAGAACTACAACTTGGAACCCTTTATTTACCTTCGAAAAGACATGATGGAAGCGGTTGATTCACTTAATGAGCCTGCTATTGTCGCTTTTTCCGGATATATTTGGAACTTCGAACTATGTAAGTGGTGCGCGCAAAAAATAAAAAAAAACTACCCGGGATGCATCATCGTTTTCGGCGGGCACAGCACACCGGAGTCAGAAGATTTTTTAAACCAGCATAACTATATTGATTATTTAGTACTTGGGGAGGGTGAAGAACCCTTTACAGAGCTCCTCTGTGCTTTGATTGATGGAAATAAATTACAAAATGTTTCTAACATCATCTATCGGGATGTACAAGGCAAAGCCGTGAAAAGCAATCACAGGGAGATAACCGCAATAAATTATCCATCTCCGTATCTCGAAGGTTATTTCGACACGATTTTGAATAAAAAAACCGAAGTTGATTTTTATATTATTATCGAAACAAATCGCGGTTGTCCATACAGATGCACCTATTGCGACTGGGGATATCATCACAATCAGATTCGGTGCTTTCCACTCAGTAAAATTTATAATGAAATTGACTGGGTTGCGGCAAAAAAAATTAAATATCTATACTGTGCTGACGCAAATTTTGGCATCCTTGGCAGAGACAAACGTATCGCCGAAAAGATTGTCAGTGTTAAAATACAGAGCGGCTACCCCGATAAGTTCCATGTGAATTACACTAAAAACAGCAACCAAGCTGTATTCCAAATAAATAAAATGTTAAATGAATATGGCATGAGTAAGGGCGCAACACTCTCATTTCAAAGCTTGTCTCCCATAGTGCTCAGAAATATCCGACGGACCAACATGCAATATAAACGCTTCAGTGAATTGATGAGTCTCTACAATTCCAATAATATCATGACTTATTCGGAACTGATTATCGGTCTGCCCGGAGAAACCTACGAAAGTTTTAAAACAGCCTTGGGCAGATTGTTGGAAGCAGGTCAGCATTCTTCTATCATTATCTTAAATTGTTACTGGCTCGTTCATTCCGAGATGGGAAAGCAGGAGTATGTTCAACTGCACAGAATTAAAACCGTTCCGGCACCTATTCACCAAACGCACAGCCTCCCTCCCGAAAAGGGCAGTATCGTTGAGTACTCCCCTTTGGTTGTTTCCACAGCAACGATGAGTCGGGAAATGTGGGTTCAAACAGAACTTTTCTCCTTTTGTGTTCTTTGTTTTCATTGCTTTGGTTTGTTTCAATATTTTGCGCTCTATTTGTTTAACGATCACAACATCAAATATGAGGATTTTTATGAAAAATTCTTTCACTGGCTCGAAGATAATCCAGACACTGTTTGCGGTAGAGTATTCGCCGTCACACACAAAGAAGTAGCAAAAGCGTCTCAAGGAAATGGACTTTGGTTTTACACCAACAGTCTTTTCGGCAAAATAACCTGGCCTTTTGAAGAAGGGATGTTCCTTGAAATTGCATATAACAGCAAACAATTCTACAAAGAAGCCACCGGATTCCTTAAACAGTTCAATATTGATCCGCCACTCTTTGAGGAACTGTTAAACTATCAGAAAAATATGTTGAAACTGCCCGGAAGGGCCGAATTCGAGTTCGAATACAGTTATGATTTCTATCAATATTTCCGTGGAATTTATGAAGGGCATAAACCGGAGCTTTCTAAGAAGAAGAACATCATCCGGATAACAGACAGAAATGTTCCCGGAAACTGGGAGCAGTATGCTGTGGAGGTCGTATGGTATGGACGACGCGGCGGAAGATGTCTCCACTCCGGAATTGAGCAGTGCTATTGTTAATTGTTTCGGATGAACCGTCAGTTTACTGTTTCCCGGTCAACGCATTACCGGTTCGGAAAAATCATATCGCAAACGGGAGATATATTATGTCCTTAAATAGAGACAATTATCTGCTGAGAGAAAATAAAAAGATTTTCGGTGCCTACGAACTGATAATTTTTTCCTTTTTTCTTTTTGAGTTTTTTGTCCTGACATCAGAAAAACGGCTGGAATCAGAAACCTTTGTTACAACGCATTATCTGATGACATACGAAACGGGTTTTATTTCAAGAGCCCTTATCGGATCCATAGTATCGTTGTTTACCAGTCGTTTGACTATTCACCAGATATTCATTGTAGGCACTTTTTCATATTTGTTAATGACCGTCGGAATTTCGATGCTTCTCGGGCATTTGATTAGAAACAGTAAATCGACTGAAAGAACCGCAATAACTATTTTTGTCATTCTTTTTCTTTCGTCGCCTTTGTCTGTAACATATCTGCTCGGGTTTCATTTTGCGCGTTTGGACCTTTATTGGATCATTCTGGTGTTGTCAGCGCTAATCTGCTTAAAAAATTCTGTGTTGATATGGGCTGTTCCCCTGCTGGGCGCGCTTGCGGTATGTGTTCATCCTGGGTTTCTTGTCACTTACATGCCTGCCTTGTTCATCCCTATTCTATATGAGGTTTACAGGAACCGCGGCTCAAAAAAACACATTGTTGTCTTTATTTTAAGCTGTTTATTCACTATTTTTTTATTTACCTATTTTCAAGTTTTCCCCCAAATCATTCCATATGCCACTGCCGCAGAATATTCAGACCATCTCACGAAAAACGCCGCTTTTCAAGCGGATCCATTCATGGTATATCTGGAGTACTTCGCGCCTTTCCGTGAATGGTTGACTATGTTTGTTTTACCTTTGACGGCCACGTACGCTTTGCCTTTAGGCTTAGTGCTGTTCACCTTCAGCGTTCCGCTGATATGGATCTTCGCTTATGTATGGAAGAACTGTATATCGGAAACGAAAGACAAGTTTCTTAGGTTTGTGCTCATTTTATGTGCTGCTGCGCCATCGGCTTTTATAGCCGCCGCGGTCTTCGGAAACGACTGGGACCGTTGGTGGGCAGCCGCAATCAATACGCAGTTTATTCTTGTCTTTTATTTCATTATTTCGAGAGAAGCCATTGTGTTGAAAACTATAAACAAAGTTGGTTCGTTCTTGAGCAGTCATCTATTGTTACTCCTGCTGATTATCATATTCACAAACTCACTCACCTTTTCATATGCTTCATCCTTGGTATTTCATTATATTTTCAATCCGGAAATCAACGACCGATTGTTTCAAAACTATTTTCGTGAAAGGATTTACGGCAACATAACGCCAACCCTTTTCATAAAGTAACATTCCACACCAGACACTTAATCCCCTTATCGACGCATTTTTCAAAATTTATCGCGGCATTGAAGTTGAATTAAAGGAAGTATAAGCGTGTCAATTTTTAATCAAGTCACTATAATAATCCCCGCCATCAACGAAACTTATCTCCTGCGGCAAACGGTTGAGATTATCACAGAGACTTGTAAAAGCAAAGACATTGTGGAAATCCTTATCGTTCTTTGTGCCAGGTCCACCAAGGAATGCCTGGCAACTGCGGAAACCTTAAAACAGGAACCCCGCTCTATTCCTGTGAAAACATACATTCAAATCGAGCCCTTCATCGGTAAGGCATATCAAGAATCTTTTGCGGTTGCATCCGGCAGCCATGTTATTATCATGTCTGCCGACATGGAAACGGACCCCAACCAAATCAAAGATTTCATTGAAACGCAAAAAAATCACCCCGATGCGGTAATCACCGCTTCGAGATGGGGGCAGAGGAACGGTTTTTCCGGATACAACAAAATCAAGCTGGTTTTGAATTATATCTTTAACAAGATGCTTTCGATTCTGTATTTATCAAGCCTTTCGGATATGACCTTCGGGTATAAATCGTTCCCGCGTTATCTTGTCACTGCTATTGACTGGAAGGAAAGCAAACACCCGTTTTTTTTAGAATTAGCCTTGAAGCCGCTGCGGTTGGGCGTCGAGTTCTATGAGATTCACAGCAAATGGAAAGCAAGGACTGAAGGCAAGTCTCAAAATTCTTTTTTTCAGAACTTCAAATACTTCAAGGTAGTTTTTTATTGTCGATTCATCAGAAAAAAAAATATATTGAAACCATCCTTTACTCTTGAGGATTTTCGAAATATGAAGGCCAAATAGCCTCTTTTTAGATGTATTGATGATTATTCAACTTGATGAATCTGCTATATATCATCCGGTTCGAAGTTAAACATCCGGCGCTTGGGCAAAGAAGGTGAATTATTCTTAATGAGACTCAATACCCAAAAACATGCAAAAAACAAATTTCTAAGTATCGGACGATTTGAGATACTTATTTTTTTATTTCTGTTATTAGAGTTCTTTATGCTGACCGCTAAAAATTCAATGGGCACATGGGAAAAAACCTTTTATCTGCTGACTTACGAGTACGGATTCGTTTCCCGCGCTTTGGTCGGGTCTGTTTTTTCGATATTCACTGATTTCGTAACCGACAAGATGATATTTATAACCGCCGTGGTATCCTTTTTGTTTTTAATTTATCTGGTTTCAATCCTCTTAGGCAGCCTGATTCAGAAAAGTGATCCGACAATTAAGCATACGGTAATCCTTTTTGTCACACTTTTTCTGGCATCGCCGTTTTCGGTAACTTATCTGTTAGGCTTTCACATCGGTCGTTTTGACGCATACTGGATCATCATCACATTGCTCGCGCTTGCTTTTATCAAAAATCGGATCTTAAAATGGTCTATTCCTTTTCTTTGTGGCATTGCCGTCGCTGTCCATCAAGGATACATGGATACCTATATGCCGGCTTTGGCAATACCTTTGTTGTATGAAATATACAAAAACTCCTATTCAAAGAAAAGTATTGTGCTCTTCTTTACAAGCTGTCTGGTAATGATAACTCTTTTTTCAGCTTTTCAATTCTTCCCTCACAGCATACCTTTCGATAATCCGATTGACTTTGCCGGTCATCTTTCAACCGGTGCCGATTTTAAAGCTTCTGCTCCTCAGCTTTATGTGGAATACTTTGCTCCGTTTCGGGAGTACTGGATTGAAGACATCACGCCGTTGATGAAAACATTCGCAATGCCTTTGCTGTCTGTCTATGTGTTAATCAGTTTACCGCTTTTCCTGCTTTTCGGTTTTATCTGGAAAAATTCGTTTACTGTGTCAGAAAACCGTTTTCAAAAACTAATTATTTTTCTCTGCGCGGCAGCGCCTTTGGCTTTTATCCCGGCTGCTTTATTTGGTCTTGACTGGGACAGATGGTGGGCAGCTTTCATCAATACGCAGTTCATACTCATGTTCTATTTCTTATACTCAAAAGACTCTGTTGTAGTTGAGTCTATCAAACGAGCAGGAGCTTACTTTGAAAAACATTTCATTCTATTTTTGTTGTTACTCATATATTTCGCTTTTCTGACTTTTTCGGAATCAGCAACTAACATGTTTTCTTTTGTGCGTGACTCCGATGCTTTTATGCAGCATTATGTCGACTATTTTAATACCCATCTTTTTTATTCAGATAAGATGGACTATTGGTCGATTATGGGTCTTTGAGGTTAATCAAATGCAATTATTTTGGGGGAAGTCAACCGAAAGCTCAGGACTTTAAATGTTGCCGTTAGAGCGGGTCTTGTCCGGTTATCCAAATTGAGCTGAAGTC
>CAYUWQ010000002.1:10200-42366 GCA_964448455.1 uncultured Eubacteriales bacterium
TTTAAACTGAAGAGCTTTTGTTTGTGCGGCCAACAGTCTCCGCTTACTGAAATATGATATATACATAGCGCATGCCGCAGCGATGCGTCCATGTGATCGGCCTCAAGAAACAGTTTCGCATTCCAAAGGCTGAAGGGTTTACTATCCCACAGTTCATCCGCGGTAACATTTTTCATTTTCATATAATCCGCCAGTGGTATCGAATGGAACATCCCGCCGTCCTCTATTGTTTTTTTGGGGTTGTCGTCTATTCCGAATATCCTGACAATATATCTGCCATTTTTCTGCTTCAGGCAGTGTAAGACTGTATCTTTAGGGATTTCCGTATCAGTCAACACTATATTTGAAATTATGCACCTGTCGCCTATTGTTACATTTTCAAGCTGACTGTTTTCAATATAACAACTGTTTCCAACAGCACTCCCGATGTCAACTGTTGATCCATTTGCCGTAAACCGTCCCTCGCTATTAATATGCGAGTTCACAGCGTTTCTCCAACCAAGTGCTTGATATTTTGTTATTCCCACAGTCATCAGTTCAAGCAATTCCGATGCGGTACCGAAATGAATAAACGCTACGTTCAGCGGCTCAATTAGTTTCATTTTATATTTATGCAAAGCCTTAAACAGTGCTGTTCGGCAAAACGCAAGCTGCGCTGTATTGTCTCCCTCCGATTTTTCTTTTAAATGCTGTTCAAGTGTGGACTCTGTTGCTATCGGATACACCATATCAGCATAAAATGACAATCGTTCTTTTTCGTTAACAAATATTTCGAACTTATTCAGGTCGAAATATTTGCCGTTGCAGACTAAATTGAACAGTGTTTTGACGACTTCACCGTTAAACCAGACCGCGCCTGTGTCAATGTGAATCTTGCCATCCTCGCCCTGCGCCCCGTTTTTTTTCAAATCTTCAACCGCTAATTTGTGTAAAAACTTTTTGACATTGCATTGCTTATCGGGTATAAAAACGCCGTGATTTGCACCCGTATCAATATCTTCTCGAGCAGTAATTGCCGCAGCGTCGCACTCTTCCAAGTCGACCTCAGTTGGGTCAAATACCAGCAAAACATCACCGGATAAAGTCAGCATGCCGGCAGGGCTACGCGACGGTAAAGTTTTCACCGAATTAAATATCTCGTCAAATAGTGTTGCGCTGATACCCTTGCTAAGCTCACGCTGGATCGGCGCGAATAATTTGCCGCAAACTGTATACTGAGGTATTCTGACACTCTCTCCCCCGCTGTGTATTGTAAGTATATGAAGCTTTGAGAAGCAATCCTCTTCACCAGTTATTTCATTGATAAACCTTAAAACATTAAATGTTGCTCCCCCGGAACCTATATGCGTATTTTTATAGTCAGGAACAACCGCAAAGTGTGTGTGTGCCGGCAGTAAGCCATTTTCAATTCTGTAACGAATCTGATACCGATAATTCTCTGCCTGCCTTATGTTTGACGCGGTCAATACAACAACATCCCAACCTGCATTTTCATCATGGCTGAAGGTGTTTTCATTTGTTAATCTATTCAATTCTCCGCTTTCTTTTCGGTATAATAACGATGCGTTATTCATCCTTACCGCCCCCCTTACCGATACTATCGTCATTTTTCAAATAAAAACAATAACAACTGACACCTGAATTATTATTTCTTATATGTTAATTATGTTTTTGACTTCTTATGTTTGCTTTGATATAATGATGTAAGTGTCTGTTATGGACACAATACTGTGTTCTATAATCCGCAAAGTGAATGTTCTTAAACCTCGTCATTTGGAGCTGAAATGAATGAACGAAAATATACTTATCTTTGGAAACAATATAAAGATAGGCGAAAGTATATTGGGTAAAATAAGAAAATCGGGGATTATTGCAGAATTTATGCTTTCCGTTTCCGGCTGTTCTAATACAGAGATACAGAGTATTTCTTTATTGATTACCGGCAAAGCACTTGTTTTGGTTTTCAGAAACGATGAATTGAAAAGAATAACTGAAGATTTTCATAAAATTGGTATAGAATCCCTTTTTATATGCCCCTGGGACACACATTATTCCGAGGATAAATTATTTCACGACTTGATCATTCCAATTGACAACCGTAAACCTCGTCTGGATTATCTGGAGGTTGAGGTTAGCAACATTTGCAATCTCAATTGCAAAGGTTGCAGTGAATTTTCGAACTTGGTCTGTGAGAAAAATCAGGTTGATCATTATGCGTTCAAACAAGACCTCGAACGCATGAAAGATTTTTTTTGGGGTATTGGTAAAATAAGGCTGCTTGGCGGGGAGCCGCTAAAAAATCCGGATTACCTTAGTTTTATTAAAACTGCACGCGAAACTTATCCTGACAGTGACCTCAGACTGGTGACGAACGGCTTATTGATACCAATGTTGAAAAAAAATGAACTGGACGAAATAAAGGAACTAAACTGTGCATTTGATATTTCAAACTACCCGCCAACAGAAAAAATTATGAAGAAAATAAAACTTCGCTTGGATCAATCCGATATAGTATATCATATCGGCGCGCCTGTCAGATTTTTCTTTAAACTTTTTTTACCGGAACCGCTGGAGTCACCGGACGAATCATACAAAAATTGCCTGTTTACACACTGCCATACACTTGGTGGGGGATATCTTTCAGCTTGTTCTCATCAATTCTGGGCAAACAGATTAAACACTGCTTTTGACATAAATTACCCGACAAACGAAAAAATTGACATATACAACACATCTCTTACCGGTTGGGAGCTTAATGAGGTTTTTAAAAAGCCGCTTGATTTTTGCCGGTACTGCCCGAAAGGAATGGTTCCCTATCGATGGAAATCCGGTTTTACGAAGGACAAGGCAAAACCCGAGGACTGGGTTGCTAAAAAATCTTTTATAAATACCAAAATTTTACCGGTGACCCAAAAATTTTTTAAGTTTGCCGTTGTCAGACTCCGGCGTTCCGCGCAACGCCCCAAAAATAAACAGTAAGAATAAAACAATCATTCGATTAGAATATTATCAAATTTGCTTTGAAGTGTCAAATAGTATTCATATTCAATACTGTAGTTCAGCATTTGGAGGTGGGGCGTTTGGTCAAGAAAATCATGCCGGCAAAAAGGCAAATGGATTTTTATTGTTTTTTTGGTATTGCATTATTAGTCTTCATTGGTTTTTTTCTGTTGAATTGTAAAATGGGTTATATCAATGATGACTATACTTACCGTTTTATATTCAACAACTGGCGGCTTCCATCCAACCCGGTCAGGGTTTCATCTCTCAAAGATATTTATACGGGTATGTATAATCATTATATGATTTGGGGAGGCAGAATTCCTGTCCATGTAGCAGTACAGTTTTTTTTAATGTTTGATAAAATATTTTTTAATGTCTGTAATTCACTGATGGTTGTTCTGTTAGGGATACTTATCTATTTTCACGCGAACTTCAATAAAAGAAGGAATCTGTTTCTATTTGTATTTATATTTTTTCTTCTTTGGTTTTTTGTCCCGGCTGCCAATGAGACCATGATATTTCTAACCGGTTCGATTAATTACTTGTGGGTCAGCGTATTTATATTACTGTTTTTAGTTCCGTATCGAATACAATTTGTGCGTGCAGAAAGCCTTAAACATGCATCTATATTATTCATACTGATGATTCCCCTTGGCTTTCTTGCAGGCTGGTCAAACGAACCCGGCGGTGGCGCAGCTTGGTTACTGGCGGCTTCATTTTTACTTTACCACCTTAAAACAAAAGCAAGAATTCCGATTTGGGGCGTTTCGGGCATCCTCTCTGTAACAGCCGGCCTTTTGGTTTTAGTCTTCGCTCCCGGTTATCAAAAAAAAGCCAGCAACCTATATCAGGCTGAAAGTGTTTTGAATTATGCCTTGAGTCATCTCGGAGAAACTATAGAAAATGTATTCAAGCAAACATTTTTTTCTTTATGGCCTTTATTTCTTATCTTTTCGGGTTCATTATCCGTCTTAATCTATGTCGTCAAAAGAGAAAGTGATCGCATACCTCAAAGAAAAAAAGCTGTTGTAAAAAAGTCACTAAAAACCAAAATGTCTACTGGCACCAAATTCTTAGTGTTATTATATACGGCGAGCTCTTTCGCCTGCTTTGCTATCTATTTGGTTTCTCCCGAGTTTGTTATCAGATATCTTTTCATGAGCACAACATTACTAATTGTTGTGATCGGGCTGTTAATTTCTGAAGCTACCGAACACACTGACATTGCTGCGAAAAAAAATCAAAAACTGATGGCTTGCTTGGTTGGAGCATGCCTTATTTTCATCATGATTGACGGGGTGTATCAATTTCGCATTTGTTCATACAATTATCAACATGATAATATGATTAAAGCTGAAATCAGTGCTCAGGTTGAACAAGGGGAGAAAAATGTTATTCTTCGCGGTGAGTATGCAATAATCAAAGGCGGAAGATTTAACATTTTTAAGATGGGGTGGAATTATACAATATTTTGGGGAGGCAGCGACCCGAATTTTGAATTTAACAAACTATTAGCAATTGAATTCGGTTGTGACACGTATATAAACGAAGCAAACATCTATTACATTGACGCAAAAGACTATTTTAGTTAGCCTGCAGATGGAATGATCTCAATTCAGCTAGATTTTGGAAACCAAACTGATTTTTATGTTCTGCAAAGAGGAGCATTCAACTTATGTATGTTGTGTTAGGCGCAAGCGGCTTTCTCGGTTCCTGCCTGTTAAAATCTATTCTTGAAACCACCGCGGGCAATGTCATTGCGGTCGCCCGCTCGATCAAAGACAAGTCCGCAAGTGACAGGGTCGTTTGGTTTGAATGCGACATAACAAAACCCGAACAAGTGGATGCCCTTGCGCAAAAGATGGGGCAGGGTGAATCTTGCAAGGTGGTTGACCTGGCCTTTTGGCACAACATTGACACGGTTGCCCAATACCCGAAAGACGCGTGGCATACCAATATCACCGCCCTCGCCGCTTTACTCAATAAGCTCAACAACATCTCGTGTTTCTTTTTTGCCTCGACCGACTGTGTCTACGGCGAAGGGAACCCGGGTCACCGGTTTCAAGAAAGTGATCCGTTAAATCCGATAAGCCTTTATGGTGTTCATAAAGCAACGGCGGAATGCCTGATCAGGGCCTGCGGATACCATGTTTTGCGCCTGCCCTATATGTTCGGGCCGAGCCTGCTGCCCCACAAAAAGCATTTTTATGACAGCATTGCAGATAATTTAAAACACGGAAAAGAAGTCGATTTGTTTGACGATTCCCTGCGCAGTTCCCTTGATTTTAAAACCGCAGCGGATATTATTGTGAGTATGGCGGAGGGTTTTTTTTCAAAATTTATCCCCCAAACAATGAATTTATGCGGCGACGAATGCCTTTCCAAGTACGACTTGGGTGTGCTGCTGGCAAAAAAGCTCGGTGCACCCGCGGAACTTGTCCGCCCTGTTTCATCCTTGTCGCTGGCAACGGCACACAACGCCAGACGCGCCCTTAACGGTTTAATGGACAACACCTTGCTTAAAACCACGCTGGGCATGGGAGAATTAAAGATTAAAATCTGACTGACTTTTTCAAGGGGATAACAATTTGAAGACAGTTATAATGGCAGGGGGTAAAGGCACCCGGATATCGTCCGTTTCCGGCACAATCCCGAAAGGCCTGTTGGAAGTTGACGGCAAAACGGTTTTGGCGCGTCAAATCGAATGCCTTGCAAAACAGGGCTACCGTGATATCATTATTGTAACCGGTCACCTGGGTGAAACCATCCGCAGCCGGCTGGGTGACGGCAAAGTTTTCGGTGTGACGCTCACTTATTATCATGAGGAAAAGCCGCTCGGTACCGCGGGCGCGCTGGCTGCGCTGAAAAACGAATTGCATGAAGACTTTCTTTTAATCAACGGCGATTTGATTTTCGACATGGACTTTGACCGGTTCGCTGCCTTTCACCGGCGCAATAAAGCGCTGGCCACCCTTTTTACACATCCGAACAACCACCCCTTTGACAGCGAGATTGTTATTGCCGGCAGTGACTGTGTAGTTACGGGCTGGCTGAACCGGTCGACTCAAAAATTCGCCTATAAGAATAGGGTAAATGCCGGCATTCATCTGCTGTCTCCGGAGATTTTTTCCGCAATCGGAGAAATCAAAAAGCTGGATCTGGACAAGGATGTTCTGATGCCCTTGCTTGACACGGGGCGGATTTACGCATACAATTCTCCCGAGTATGTCAAGGATATGGGCACCCCCGAACGTTATGAAGAGGTCACCCGCGATTGTATATCCGGAAAAGTCGGCGCGCGCAACTTGCGGCATAAACAAAAAGCGGTTTTCCTGGACAGGGACGGCACCATCAACACCTATAAAGGGCTGGTCACCAGAGCGGAGCAGCTCACCCTAATAGAAGGCAGCGCGCAGGCCGTCGCCGCCATCAACCGCAGCCCTTATTTGGCAATTATCATCACCAACCAACCGGTCATCGCGCGCGGCGACTGTACGGTGGAAGAACTCGAGCATATTCACAACCGGCTCGAATGTCAGCTGGGCGAACAGGGCGCGTATGTGGACGCGGTCTATTATTGTCCCCATCATCCGGATGATGGTTATGTCGGCGAGAGGTCCGAGTATAAAATCAACTGTGCGTGCAGAAAACCAAAGCCCGGGCTGATTCTTCAAGCCGCCGAGGATTATAATATAGACCTCACGCAATCTTATATGGTCGGCGATGATATAAAGGATGTGCTTGCCGGCAGGGCAGCCGGCTGTAAAACGGCTTATCTGCTGAGCGGCAAACGAACAGAAGAACCGGTCAACGCGCCGTCTTACAACGATTTGATTGCATTTGTCCGGGGTAATATATAAACGCAAAGGAAGAAAAACATGTTAATCTCCAGAACTCCTTTCAGAATTTCATTTTTAGGCGGCGGTACGGATTTTGAAGAATATTTCAAAACATACGGCGGCAGTGTTTTATCCACGACCATTGATAAATATTGTTATATTACCCTGCGGCGCCTGCCGTCTATGTTTGCGTATAAAAACCAGTTTACCTATTCAAAAATCGAACGCTTTAATGACCCCGACGAGGTGGAACATCCTGTTGTGCGTGAAGCGCTGAAGTATATAAAAGCCGACCGGCTGCAAATCAATTATGACGCGGACCTGCCCGCGCGTTCCGGATTGGGGACAAGCTCGGCATTCGCCGTGGGTTTGCTCAACGCCCTGCATTGCTACAAGAATGATGATGTGGACAAACTGGCTCTTGCAAAAGAGGCAATATATTTGGAGCACGAGCTTTGCCGGGAGGCAGGCGGTATGCAGGACCAACTGGCTGTCGCTTACGGAGGCTTTAACCGCATCAACTTCAGCTCAAACGGATACGAAGTTCATCCGGTGGACATTTCTGTTACGCGCAGAGAAGATTTCAGCAAACATCTGATGCTTTTCTTCACCGGTTTTACGCATTTGTCGGATGTCATCGCACAGGACCAGACAAAGAATATATCTGCCCGTTTATCACAACTTCATCAAATGAAAGCATTGGTTGATGAGGGTGAAAGAATTCTCAGGGGTACCGGTAACATATTGGAATTCGGCGAACTGCTTCATAAAAACTGGATGCTCAAGCGAACGCTGTCCAATAAAATAGCAACTGATTTTGTCGACGACGCTTATGACAGCGCCTTGGAAGCCGGCGCTGTCGGCGGCAAGCTTCTCGGTGCCGGCGGCGGCGGATATATGCTGTTTTTTGTAGAGCCCGACAAGCGGGAGTCCGTTAAAAAAGCGCTTTCCAATCTGTTGTATGAACCGTTTAAGTTCGAACACGAGGGAACCAGAATCTTTTACATGGGGGAAACGGACGATGAGTAACATTTTAGTAACCGGCGGGGCGGGTTATATCGGCTCCGTTTTGGTTCCCGCGCTTCTATCGCGCGGTCACAAGGTGACCGTGCTTGATAGTTTTTATTTCAATCAGCTGTCCCTGATGGATTGCTGCCCGAATCCGAATTTCACAATTATCCGCGGGGATGCCAGAGATGAGGAAACCGTAAAAGCTGCTGTTGAAGGAATGGATTACATACTGCCTTTAGCCGCGCTTGTCGGTTTTCCGCTTTGCGACGCCGATAAAATCGCCGCCAAGACCACCAACCTTGACGCCGTGGAAATGCTGTTGAAAATAAGGGCAAAAGAACAGCGGGTAATTTTCCCCTGCACCAACAGCGGTTACGGCACCGGAGACGGCAACAACTTCTGCACTGAAGAAACGCCGATGAACCCGATTTCGCTCTACGGTTCCACCAAGGTGCTCGCGGAAAAAGCGGTGCTGGAAGCGGGCAATTCTTTAACATTCCGCTTTGCCACGCTTTTCGGCGCTTCGCCGAGGATGCGCATCGACCTGCTTCTTAACGATTTTGTTTACCGCGCTGTTTATGACCGAACCGCCGTTATATTTGAAGGAAATTTCAAGCGGAATTTCATCCATATCCGCGATGTGGTGAACGCTTTCATATTTGCCATCGACAATTTTGAGCGGATGAAAGGTCTGCCCTACAACTGCGGGCTTTCCTCGGCGAATATTTCAAAACTTGAGCTGTGCGCAAAAATAAAGGAGCATATCCCTTCCTTTGTTTACATTGAAGCTCCCATCGGCACCGACCCGGACAAAAGGGATTATATCGTCTCAAACGCAAGGCTTGAAGCAGCCGGATGGAGCCCGAAGTATACCCTGGATGACGGGATTGAAGAACTGAAAAAGGTCTACACAATCCTCAAAAACAAAACTTATTCCAACATATAATAACTGCCGGAACGGAGTCTGATGGAATGATTGAAATGCTGAAACCCGATTTTGAGTTTTCCGATGACCGGGGAGAACTTGTTCAGCTCGTACACGAGGGCTACAAGCAATTTAATGTTGTCCGCTCCAAAGCAGGTACCCTCCGCGGCGGCCACTGCCACAGGGTCAACCGGGAAGCCTTTTATATCATTGAGGGCAGCCTTGAGCTTACCTTGAGAAAAGACGGTCTGGAAGAAAAGCATCTCTTAACCGCCGGAGATATGTTTGCGATAAAACCCCTGGTTTACCATGATTTTCACTATTTGAGCGATACCCTTCTCGTGGGGATGTATGATAACGGTGTTGAACTTGAAAACGGTGAAAAAGACATCATCGCGGAAAAATAAGCGTTGCCTCAATTGACAAAAGCCCGAATAGTCGGGCATTTTCTTTATTGTTTACCAACACAGAAGGCGGGATGTTCAATGAACGAGTATATTGAGAAAATGAAAGCATTCATCGCGGACAGAAAGTCCGGTTTTGATCTTGGTGCAGCCCGCCAAACCGCCGTCTGGAAAGGGAAAGTTCCCGACAGCCAGCCCTTGCTGCTCGCCTGTGCGCCGGATAAGCAATGGCTTGATTCCATACCCGACTACAATACAAAGGAAGCCCATTTCGATACGGAAAAAATGGTGACCTGCGGCTTTAAATCCATGCTGTCAACAGCTAACGGCAGCCGGGACGCCGTCCCGTCCATCCGCGCGAATATGGGCTGTGGGATATTCCCCACCCTGTTTGGGCTGACCCAAATGCTGTTTGATGATAAAATGCCCTGGATGCAGGAGCATTTGGACAAAGAAACCATCCTGCGTATGGGTCCCGAAGACCTGAAACCGGGGGATGAATTCAAAGCAGCCCTTGAACACATGGTTAAGATGAAAGAGCTTGTGGACGGCACAGGCGCTTATGTCTTCCCGCTGGACTTACAGAGCCCTTTTGGTACCGCACACCTGGTGTACGGTGACAGGCTTTTTTATGATTTGTATGACGACCCCGTTTTTGTTCACCATCTGCTTGATTTATCCTGCGAGTGCCTGATTTTCGGCATGACCGAGTGTCTAAAGGTGATGAACGGCAGCGATAAGCTCATCGCGCACTACAACAACCTCATCATCCCGCGGGAAATGGGCGGGCTGAAAATCAGCGAAGATACCGCCACCTTGGTATCGAAAGACGCCATCGAGGAATTTGTTCTGCCTTACCAAAGAAAACTGCTCCGGCATTTCGGCGGCGGGTATGTGCATTACTGCGGCAAGAACGACCGTCTGTTGGATGCTTTGCTGGATGAACCGCTGGTTTACGGCATCAACTTCGGCAATCCCGAAAAACACGATATGGAAGCCGTCCTCAGGCGTATTGCCGGTGCCGGGAAACTCTATTACGGCGGCATCAATATGCTGCCGCAGGAAACACACTATGATTTTTTCCTCCGCGTATTAAAATCTTCACAGAAAGATCATCTGTTCAAACTTCTGCTGCAAGCCTCGGCACCTGACGAAGCGAAAAGGGATGAGATGATATCAGACTGGGAAAAAGCGCAAGCGGCATTGCAGCGGCAATGACCCGCCGGCAGCCCAAAAAAACAGCAGGGACGGTTCTTCACCGTTCCCTGCTTTTTGCTTTTATTGTTTCTTTTGCCCGCCAACGCTGTCCGCAGCATTTGCCGGCAAGCCCTCATTTGAATGTCCAAAACCTTGTCAGCAGATAATTTACAGGAACCGTGATGAACAAGTTGAAAAGAGGTGCGATTTCCCGGGCGATATCTAAATATTCAACCATAACATAAATGGCTGTTATACTGAGCAGGTAGGTTGTTCCGTATGTAATGTAGGCTTTTATAAGCGGCTTTTTATGACCCTTTTCCGTCTTCTTAAAAACATACCTGTTATGCAGAAAATATGCAATTAATACACCGACAACAAAACAGACGGTATAAGCAAAGATGTAAATATCCTTGTCAATCCAAATGATGAAATAGTAGATAGCAAAAGAAACCAACATGCCGAACAGGCCGACAAAACCGTATCTTACCGTTTGCCGGATAAAGGCAATAAAATCGTCTTTGTTGTTAATGTCAAACTTTTTTAAAAGTTTCAAGCTATCACCGCTTCAAATGCAACAGTTTGATTGTGAAAAACCATAAATTGTTTTTATAAGATTTAAGATATCACCAGTATCGTGCACGCCAGCAGCACCTGCGCGCCGAAATAGGTGATGATGTTCGCGTTTTTCATCGACCGGTTTTTCTTGTGACCGTTAAAGTTGATATTCGCCCACAGGGAGTCGGACATTAAAAACTGCAGGGAACCGGCAACAAGAATGACGCAGATTAATCCGGCGTTCGGAATGGAGGCTGCGGCGAGGCGAAGCCCCAGTGAACTGGCTTTGACAAACATGGTAATCAGCGTAGCCGCGTACAAAATCACCGGCACCAAGGCCACGCCGAAATCGATATGCTTGTAAAAAGAGTAGCCGACAAATGCCCCGTAAATCGTCACGATCGCCGCGATTTCCGCAGGGCTGATGAAGCCGGCTTCCGGAAAATATTGCGTAACCACCCGCCAAAAGGCGCCGATATAGCAAATGTGTCCCGCTAAAAAACTGGCCAGACCGACGATAAAAAACACAGGTTTGCTCCCGGCGTGCAAAAAGAAATCTCCGACCCCGCCCAGCACCAGCCCCCAAAGCATCAGGGCGGCAAAGGCGGTTGTGTTGCCGCTTATCTTGACGGCCAAAAACCCGACAGAGATAAACAGCGCGGTACAGACCATCTTGAGCGCAAGGGACTTTTTTGTTTTTTGAGGCCACATGGCTTTCAGGAACAGCGGCACAAAAACAAATTCAAGCGCGATCGCGGAAACGAGTAAAACTTTATAGATTAACAAAACAACAACTCCAACAAATTATTTTTGAACCGGCCATTACCTGATTGTTCCCCTGTGTACGGGCTCGACAAACTTAAAGCAGATTTGGGCCGCCGTTTCGCCGATTTTTGAACCCACCGGGTTCGGGTGGTAAATTTTGACTCTTTCCGAAACATATTCCAACATAAACTTGGCATCGGGGAAGGTGCTTGGCTTAAAGGCAGCCTTCTTCCCGTTGAAAACGAAACGCAGCCGGCGCTGGCAGATGGATTCCAAGGGGCGCGTCCAAACACAGAGCGTATTTTCATTTTCCCATGCTGCCGAGCTGCATGCGGTGAATTCAAATCCGGCAAGTTTGATTTTGCTCTTGCGCGCCTTGCCGTCCATGCCGCATATAATCGTATTGGCAACAGCGCCCTCGTTCCAGCTCATGGCGCACTCGTTTGCCGAAAAGGTAAAACGCACCCGGTCGATATTGCCAGCCCGGTCGGCACTCATGAACAGCACCGGCAACGGTATCATACTCACGGGATAGTTTATCGCATTCAGCAGTTTCGGTTTTTTAAAACCCATGGTTTTGCCGGCTATAGTTCTCTCAAGCCCGCTGCGCGGCGCTTCCGGTATTTCTTTAAGCGGTTCAAAAGCGAGTTTGTCTTTGATTCCGGCATCCGCGCAGGGTTCACTGCAGGGTTCTATAAAAGCCGCGGGGAAATGCCGCCAAATACATTCCCTGGTCCTTCGCTCGTTCATATGATTGGCTGTGACAACGATTACGGCATCCGTTTTTTCAAAAACAATGCCGAATTGCGAGAACATACCGTCGGCACGGTACGAATCAGGCAAGGCGTTGCGCCAGAAACAATAGCCGTAACCGGCTCCCGTATCCGGTTCGTCATCCCTTTCCCTGCGGTTGTCGACCAGTTTACTCACCGCGTCTTTTATCCATCCTGCGGGAATAACCTGTTTGCCCTCAAATACACCGCCCCGGCTGCAGCACAGCATAAACTTGGCGCATTCCTCCGTGGTCAAATAAATGCCCCAGCCGCCGGCCTCGATACCGTTGCTGTCTTTTTCCCAGAATGGCGTCCGGTCAAACCCGAGCGGCTCAAACAGCCGTGGCATCAGGTAATCGACCAAGCCCATACCCGTCACCCGGTTTAAAACCGCGGAGAGGATAAACTGGCACTCACTGATGTAGCGCCAGGAGGTGCCCGGTTCAAACACCCACCGGGCATTGAAGTATTCTTTCAGCCAGTCGCTGCCTGCTTTACCGGATAAAAAGCCGATTTCTTTGCCCGCCGTCATGGTCAGTAAATGGTAAACCGTCAGCTTTTCAAGGCGTTCATCCCGTTTGGCCGGTCTGAATTCCGGTAAAATATCCGCCACTTTTGTATCCAGCGACAATAGCCCTTCCTCTACCGCAAACCCGACAGCAACAGAAGTAACACTCTTGCTGATTGAATACATGGTGTGCGGGATGTCCGGTGCGTAAGGTTCGCGCCAGCACTCAAACGCTACCTTGCCGCTGCGCAGAATCATCACACTGTGCATCTCGATATTGCTATTTTCCACATCCGTTATAAAATCTGCGACGGCGGCGGAGGATACCCCGGCCTGCTCCGGGAAATCCGCTCTTCCAAGCCTTATTTTTTCGACACTCATAAACACACTCCGCATTGAACTTTGACTGTAATCCGCTTAGCCGGTCATTAAAACAATCCCGGCCGCGTTTGCGGTAAATCTTCTTTTCTGTAAAGGCGGCCTTTCAAGGCCGGTTCCACAATTTTGTGCGCATTATGCATAATACCGCGCACCGCCTTTGCAGCTGCAGCATTCTTAATGTATTCCTCCACATTGCGCGATAGCGTCAGGAGCATTTTTCTTGTAGACGGATTGCTGGAAAAATACATGGCAACATCGAATCCGCTGAAAACAAAATCGACCTGCCGCTGGCATACCGATTCGAGCGGCCGCATCCAGAAAGAAAGGGTTTTTTCGTCTTTCCAAGCGGCTGTGCAGGAGGCGGTGAAGTCCATGCTTGCCAGGCGAATTTTGCTCTTTCTCGGCTTGCCGTCCATCCCGCAGACAACTGTATTGCTTTCATCGCCTTCCGTCCAGCCGATACGGCACTCGTTTTCACCGAATTCAAACGAAATTTCGTCCAAATTGCCCGCTTTGTCCGCAGACATATAAACAATGGCTATCGGCAGCATACTCAGGGGAAAGTTTATTGCTTCCAGCAGCCTTTTCCGCTGTGTTTTTATCGTTCTGCCTGCAATAATCTTTTCATAAGGGCTGCGCGGCGCGGCGGCCAAATCAGGCAGGGTTTCCATGCAAAGTCTGTCGGGGGACACGCTTGTACTCATGCTGTTATCCGCCCCGTCAATAAACCCGGCGGGGAAATGCCGCCAGATGCAGTCCCTGACCTTCTGCTCCTGAATCTCGCTCGCGGTCATTACAATTACCGCATCATACTTTTCAAATATGATACCGAATTGTGAAAACATCCCGTCGAGCCGGTATGTGTCCGGTACGCTGTTGCGCCAAAAACAGTACCCGTAACCGGCCGCGCTATCGGCGTTTTTGCGGTTTGTATCGACTTGTTTTCTTGCTGCCTCCCTGACCCATCCGGTCGGGATCACCTGTTTGCCGTCATAGATACCGCCCTGCAGATAACAAAGCGAGAGTTTGGCAAGTTCTTCCGTTGTGATAAACAAGCCCCAGCCGCCGGCCTCGATCCCGCCCGGGTCGGATTCCCAAAAGGGCACCCGGCCGTAGCCGAGCGGCTCATAGAGACGGGGGGTCAGATACTCCGTTACCGTCATACCCGTGACCCGTTTTAAAACCGCGCAAAGCATATAGATATTTTCGTTGATATATTTAAATGACTCACCCGGGGCGGTCTTCCATTTTGCGTTAAAAAAATCGCTGACCCAGTGATTTTTGGTTTTATCGGCTAAAAAAGTCGCGTCCTTGCCGGCTGTCATGTTCAGCAGATGACGGATGGTCAGTTTTTCAAGGTTTTCATCCGGTTCTTCAGGCTTATACTCGGGGAAAATGTCCACAATCCGTGTCTCAAGCGTCAACAGGTCTTCCTCGATGGCAAAACCGACGGCTGTCGAGGTAAAACTTTTACTCACCGAGAACATCGCGTGCGGAATTTCCGGCTCATAGGGCTTCGCCCAGGTTTCAAACGCCACCTTTCCGCGGCGCAGAATCATGATGCTGTGCGTTTCAATCCTGCTCTGTTTCAAGTCCGCGATAAACGCCGCGATTTCATTTGATGAAACGCCGGCTGTTTCAGGCGTTTTTGCTCTTTTCAATTGTGTTTTCAAGGCGTCGTTCATGTTTGGTCCTCTCTTGTCAGTATTTCTGTTTTGCTGCATCGCTCATCTTTCAGGCAATAAACAAAATCGTGCTTGCCAACAGGTTTTGCGCGGCAAAATAAGTAACGATATTCACAACCTTCATCCGGTAACTCTTTTTTTGTCCGCCGAAATTGATGATTGCAAGCAGGGCGTCCGAAACGAGAAACTGCACTGCGCCCAAAACCAGCATCACACAAATCAGTCCGGCTGCCGGCCGCGCGCCCAGCACCATACGGATACCTAAAGAACCCGCCTTCACCAACATCAGTACAAGGATTGCCGTGTAACTGGCAACCGGAATTAAAGCCGGTCCGAAATGTATCTTTTTCCGCGCCGCGTACACCACCGCACCGGCAAAAATCAAAACGAATACGGCAGCTTCGAAAGGGTCGAAAAACACAGCTTCCGAAAAATTACTTTTTATTGCCAGCCAAAAAGCCCCTATGTACAAAAGGTGGCCGCCCAGGAAACTCAGCAAGCCCGTCAGAAAATAAGCCTGCTTTTCTTTGACATGCAGAAAAAAATCACCGAACCAGCCCATTGCCAGTCCGAATATCATCCATTTCGCGTAACTCGAACGATTTTCGGCGGCAACGGCCGCCAGAACGCCCGCGGCAACAAAAAGTGTCGCGCACACCATTTTCAGGATTAAAGACCGCGTGGTTTTTTTTGGCCACATGGCCTTAAGAAACAACGGAACAAAAACGAACGCAAGCGCTATTGTCAGCGCGAACAGCAGCTTGATTAGCAACAAAAGGACAACTCCCCGCAATGAAAATGATGCCGCTCATGCCTTACGGCTGCGGCGCTATTTTTTTATCTTTCCCTTTTGCCTGGTCTCGAGCAAACGGTCAGCCTTTGACAGCACAGCTTGTGCGGCCTTCACCGCCACTTGCTCCTTAACAAAAAACGGGACTTTCTGCGCGACAAAGTCCATCATGCTTTTTGCGTCGGGCACGCTGGAAGGGACGAGTGTCACCTTATCGCCTTCAAAAATAAAAGTCATCCGCCGCTGTCCGATTGACTCCAGCGGCCTCACCCAGACACAAAGCGTATTCTCACTTTCCCACGCGGCGGTGCTGCTTGCCGTAAAATTGTACTGGGAAAGTCTGATTTTACTCTTTCTCGGTTTACCGTCCATTCCGCATACAATCGTATTCTTATACAGACGCTCCCGCCAGGTCATTTCACACTCGTTTTCGCCGAATTTAAACCGTATTTCTTCGATATTCCCGAGCTTCTCGTAATTCAGCTGTACAACGGGCATAATCAGCATACTCACCGGAAAACCGAGTTCGTTCAAGATTCGTCTCTTTTGAATTTTCAGTATCTTGTTGTCGATTGTTTTTTCAATCCCGCTGCGCGCAGCTTCCGGCAAATTCGGTAAAGCGGGCAGCAACAGCTTTTGTTTCAAGGCTTCGTCAGCTGCCGGCTCACCGCTCTCCCCGCAGAAAATCGCCGGGAAATGCCGCCATAAACAATCCCTCGTTTTGGTGTTGAACATCTCGCACGCTGTCATGACAAAGCAGGCGTCATAATCGTTAAAAATCAAACCGAACTGTGAAAACAAACCGTCCGCGCGGTAGGAATTGGGGATCAGATTCATCGGTACGCCGTATCCGTAACCGCAGCAGGCGGCCGGTTCGGAATACTGAAGATTGTCCACCTGTTTTTTGCCGGACTCCCTCACCCACCAAGCCGGCACCACCTGCCGGCCGTTAAACTTTCCGCCCTGCTGGTAACAAAGGATGTATTTTGCCAGTTCTTCTGTGGTTAAAAACAGCCCCCAGCCGCCGGCCTCTATTCCGTTGCCGTCCTTTTCCCAAAAAGGCACCCGGCCGAACCCCAAGGGTTCATACAGGCGCGGAGTAAGGTATTCGGTCATCGAAACGCCCGCGACCCGCGCAAGCATGGCGGAGAGCATATAGGTGTTCTCGCTGATATAACGCCAGAATTCACCGGGAGCAAATGCCCATTTTGCGTCAAAAAAGTCTTTGATCCATTGGTTTTTTGCTTTGTCTGCCATTTGGCTGACATCTTTGCCCGCCGTCATGGTAAGCAAATGAAAAACGGTGAGCGCTTCCAGATTCTCATCCTTTTCCTCGGGTTCAAACTCGGGAAATATATCAATCACCCGTGTATCAAGACGCAAGAGTCCTTCTTCTATGGCGAACCCGATCGCCGTCGAAGTGACGCTCTTGCTGACCGAATACATCGTATGCGGGATTTCCGGCGCGTACGGCTCCGCCCAGGTTTCAAACGCGACCCTGCCGTGTCGTATAAACATCAAGCTGTGTGTTTCGATACCGCTTTCGTTTAAATCATCGATAAAAGCCGCGACGGCCGCCGAGGATACCCCGACCTGCTCCGGAAATGCCGCCCTTTCAATCGAAATCACATTTTTATCCAACCCCAACGCCTCCGTAAGTTTTATCCTGTTAAGGAATACAGCCGATTATCGTTTCCGGTTTAGGTTATTTTACGACAACGCCTCTGTGTCTGGGTTCCACCGCTTTGCGGCCTTTGGCAAGCAGCATTTTCGCTCCCTTGACAACAATGTCAGGTTTCACAAAATAGCCGACAAATCCGGCAAGGTATTTCATCGTGCTTTCGCCGTCCGGCACGCCGCCCGGGTAAACAGCGACTTTATCGCCGCTGAAAACAAACCGGATTCGCCGTTGCCCGATGGCTTCCAGCGGGCGCATCCAAATACAAAGCGTATTTTCATTTTCCCAGGCGGCGGTACTGCAGGCGGTAAAATCGAACTGCGAAAGCCGCATTTTACTGAATCTCGGCTGCCCATCCATCCCGCATTCGATGGTATTCTTGAACATCCCCTCCCGCCAGGTCATTTCGCAGATGTCGCCCAAAAATCGGAATCTCGTTTCCTTGATCTCGCCCGGGCGCTCAAAGTTCATCTGCAGTACAGGCGCCATGATCATACTCAGCGGCAAACCCGCTTTTTCAAGCAGGATTTTGCTGCTGATTTTCTGTATCTTACCGTCAATTTTCTTTTCAAGCCGGCTGTGCGGCCGCGGAGTGAGGTTCGGCAAGCTTTTCAAATCAAGCTGTTGCGGGGATGGGGTGTCTTTCGGCTTTTTCGCAGCCGGTTCGATGAATACGCCGGGGAAGTGCCTGAACACGCATTCCCGTGCCTTGTCTTCGAATATTTCGTTGGCGGTCATCACAAAACACGCCTGTTGATCCTCAAAAACCATCCCGAACTGCGAGAACAGCCCGTCCGCGCGGTAGGAGTTCGGCACCGGGTTGCGCCAGAAGCCGTACCCGTAGCCGGAGGTGGAGGGAAGGTCATCGTACTGCAAGTTCTCAACCTGCTTTTTCACCGCTTCTTTTACCCAGCCGGCGGGAATCACCTGCCTGCCGTTGAATACGCCGCCCTGCTGGCAGCACAGCATGAATTTTGCCAATTCCTCCGTTTTTAAATACATCCCCCAGCCGCCCGCTTCAATGCCGTAGCCGTCTTTTTCCCAAAACGGCACACGCCCGAAGCCCAGCGGCTCGAACAGCCTGGGCGTGAGGTATTCGGTAACGGACATGCCCGAAACACGCGTCAGCATGGCACAAAGCATAAAAGTGTTTTCGCTGATATAGCGCCAAAAATTACCGGGTTCAAACGCCCATTTCGCGTCAAAAAAGTCTTGTATCCATCTGTTCTTTGATTTATCTGACAGTGTGGGCACATCCTTGCCCGCCGTCATGGTCAACAGATGGTAAACCGTCAGTTTTTCCAGGTTTGGGTCCGGCTTTTTCGGTTTGTATTCGGGAAACACATCGACCAGCCTTGTTTGAAGCGACAGCAAGCCTTCTTCAACCGCAAAACCAACCGCAACAGCGGTGATGCTCTTGCTGACCGAGTACATAATGTGCGGGTAATCCGGCTCCAGCGGCTGTGCCCAGCGCTCAAAAGCCACCTTGCCTTGCCGGATGATCATCAGGCTGTGCGCTTCAATGCCGCACTCGTTCAAATCTTCGATAAACGCCGCGACCGCTTTTGAGGATACGCCAACCTCTTCCGGAAATTTTGCCCGCTCGATGGTAATAATCTCGTTTTTTTTCATAACGCCGACCGTCCCTTTCTGTTTGACAAAAAGTTCAAAAAATATCCGTTGTATCCGCCGCAATCGGTATGCCTGACCGCCCGCTTTGCCGCCTTGGGCTGTCCGCCGCCGGCATTGTTTATTTGAGATAAAGTATTATAACACAATAGCGCGATAATTATAATTATAATATCGCGTTTTCGCTATGAAATATTTGTGTTTTGACCAAACAAATGTTTGCTTTTTATATTGCTTTGTGATATACTTCGTTTGCAGATGTAAATTTGTCAACAAACGGAGGAATGTTTTATGAAAAAAATATCCGATAAACAGCGTGAGGTTTACGACTTTCTTCTCAAGCGTATGGAAAGCGGCCGTCCCCCCTCCGTACGGGAAATCGGCGCAGCCGTCGGGTTAAAATCTCCTTCTTCCGTTCAGTCCATTCTCGACGCGCTTGAGGACGCGGAATACATCAAGCGGGACCCGATGCTCAAGCGTTCCGTCCGTGTCGCCAACCGGCCGGAGAATATTGTGCAGGTGCCGTTATATGGTCCTGTTGCCGCCGGTGATCCGATCATCGCGGAAAACAACATCCAAAGTTACATCCCTTATGCCGGCAAAGTGACAAGCGACAAATCGCTTTTCGCGCTGCATATACGGGGCGACAGCATGCAGGACGCGGGTATTTTGGACGGGGATATTGTTTTTGTGGAGCAGACCAAAGCCGTCGCGAACCGCGAAAAGGTGGTTGCGTATGTGGACGACGGCGCTACCGTAAAAACCTATTACAGCGAAAAGGGTCATATCCGCCTGCAACCTGAAAATAAAAACTATAAGCCGATTATCCGCAAAGAGGAAGATGTCGATATTTTGGGCAAAGTTATCGGATTGCTCAGGGAATATCATTAACCTTCGCTTTCGCGCCCTCCGAATTTTTCGGAGGGCGCTTTTTTATGTGATCTTCAGCATCAGCATCCATCAGTTGCTCAAAAAATCAACAGTGACCGCAGCCACCTCGGCTGCTTTATTTTCATTGCTCATATGGCCGCCGCCCGGGACGATATAAAGCGTTGCCTGCGGCAGCGCGGCATTTGTTTGGGCAATCATATCCTTGGGCAGCACATTATCCTTTTCTCCCTGGACTAGCAGAATCGGCATTTGAAGACCGCTGAGCGCCTGCATGTCCGTCGCCGTCGTGTTGACGGTCATATAAGTCAGCCCCGCGCCTGTGCCTTCAATCTGCAGCGGGTCGGTCACCTTGGCCGTGTCATACTGCAGACCGAACGGGATATCCACCGCAACGAGCCCCACCACCAGCCCCGCGAGTTTTTTGGGGGCCAGCGCGGCAATTTTGAAAAACGCGGTGTATATCGATGCCATAATCTTTGAAGTTACGATTGGCCGCATCACGGGCGGAAAATCGGCGTTCGGTGCCGGGCAATACAGCAGCAGCCCCGCGATTCCGGGGTGTTCAATGGCAATGTTCATTGCCACACCGCCGCCCATGGAGTGCCCCGCCAGATACCAGGTGCTCAGCGGCGCGATGCTTTGCATCAGGCTGACCACCAAATCCTCACGCGGGATAACGGTTGTGTCCGCATTCTCCCTGGAACTGTAGCCGAAGTTCGGCAGGTCCGCCAAAACGCAGGTATATCCCGCCGCCGTCAAATCGGCCGCCATGTTTTCCCACGAATAGGTGTTGACCATAAAGCCGTGTAAAAACATGATTCTTCCCTTTTGTTCTCCCTGTGCCTGAAATACGCGGTAATGAATACTGTAGTCCCCTTCGGCAAAGAATTGACTGTTCTCGAAAGGTTTTTCCGCGGCAGGGGCCGCGAAGGCCGACAATGAAACCACGATGGCAAGAACCAGTACCAGAGAAACTGCTCTGAGCGTCTTTTTCATCATTTTCACTCACTTTCCGTTAAATAGGTTTGAATTATCTTTAAGCTTTCATCGCTAAAATTCATATAGTCCGCCGGCGCTTTTAAAGTTTCGCTTATTAGAAACCCGAGCGACCATCTGTCCTCATACGGTTTTGCATTCTCGTCGCGGAAAGGGTTGCTCGCGAGCAGTTCCAATATTTCACCGGTTAAAAGAACATCATTTCGCCGGAAAACTCTTTTCATCATAAAAACCAGGCTGTATTTGTAGGTGTTCATCCTGCCGAAAACCGCCTCACGGATAACGCGGTTATCTTTGATTATTTCAACGAGTCTGCTTTTGTTTTTCTTGTGCAAAAGAAAACGGCACAAACAGCGCGCATAAGCGCCGGAAACCGCCCGGTTCAAACTCAATATATCCCCATTCCCGCTGATTAGCAAGGCGCAGAAGGCTTCCGCCCGTTCGGGATTTTCGCAGGTCAATGCCTCAATATGAGCGGCATACTCCTTTTCGCACAGGATTATATCCCGGCCGGTGTTCATAAAGTACCAAGCTCCCTAACGAGCGCCTTAAAATGACGCCCTTTTTCCTCAAAATCTTTGTACCGGTTATAACTTGAGGCCGCGGGTGACAGCAGGCAGCTGTGCCCCGCACGGGTCAGTTCAAATGCGCTTTTGACCGCCTGTTCCATGTCTGCGGCAAAAACAACTTTTATCTTCCCTGTAACCGCGGCGAGTGCGGCGCCTATGGTATGCCCCGTTTCCGGCAGGCAAATCAGGTTTTTAATTCCGCTTTTAGTCAAATCCGAAATCAGTCCGGTATAATCGATGCCCCTGTCCTTCCCGCCGATGATGAGTGTTTCGACATCGCCGAGCGCCTCAACCGCTGATATAACGGCCACGGGCACCGTGGCGATGCTGTCGTTGAAAAAACGGATGCCGCGGAAAACGCCCACCGGTTCCATGCGGTGCTCGATACCCCCGAAATTTGTAATCCCGCATAAAATCGATTCGTCATCCACGCCCAGGCATCGCGCGGCTGCGGCGGCAAAAAAGATATTGTAGCGGTTATGCTTGCCCGCGAGGCGGTCATTCACACCGGTAAGCGACCGGTAAAAATCGTTTGTATCGCCGTCTTTTTCACGCACAGGGATGCCTTTTGCTTTGAGCGACGCCCGGTCTATTTGCCCGCTCAGGCCCTGGTCGGCATTGTAAATATAAAAATCGCGCTCGTTTTGGTATCTCAAAATATTCAGTTTCGCGTTTACATATTCATCAAAACCCCTGTAATGGTCAAGGTGTTCCTCGTAGATATTGGTGAACACCGCGATATGAGGGGATGCCTTGGCAAATTCCAGCTGATGGGATGACATTTCGATCACCGCGGTCTTGCCGTCAATATCCGCAAGACTGTCAAAAACAGGCACACCGATATTACCGATAAGGCATGCCGGTTTATGCGCGGCCAGCAGCATTTCATATATCAGGGAAGATGTCGTGGTTTTACCTTTTGTACCGGTAATGCCGACCGTTTCGCATGCCACGAAACGCAGAAACAGGTCGGTTTGTCCGCTGATTTCAACCGTATCCGGAATTTTTACATCCCGCATGGAAATACCCGGGCTCTGCATGATTAAATCATATCTTTTGACAGCATCAAGATAACCGTCACCCGAAAAAACACGGACATTTTCGTCCTCGATGTCCACCCGCTTAATATCCGCCACACCCAGCGGCTTATCCGGATAGTGTTTTCTGATAAACGCGTAGGTTGAGCGCCCCTCACGCCCGAACCCCAAGATAAGAACGCTCCGGCTCTCAAAATATTCAATCAGCTTTTGATACATAATTATACATCTCCGCAGTATATCTCTTGAATTCTTCGGGCATACTGTTTTCGGGGTTGAATGCGCTCAACATCTCCGCAGGGCTTTTGCCGCAGCCGGTTTGCCCCTGTTTGGCATAATGCCGCAGCAGTACCGGGATTTCTGTGCCCCGGGCAATATATTTTTGAACGGTCAATTCCAGCGCGCAGCGGACCTCTTCAACCGTGCCGACACACTCGAACGGCTTATCTTCCCGTATACCCGCAAGCGCTTCAAAATCCCCAAGAAGTTCCTCTTTGCCCAGCAGGTCTCCGCCAAATATATCAATGAGTTCCTCCCGCTCCATAAACGGCGAAAGGATGATATACACAAACAGGCATTTGGCGCATTTGCCGCACCAAATGTTGCTTTTGCTGCCTGCATTGCAGCTTCTGAAAACCAAATGGAATTCCTTAAGCGCGGCAAATTTTTTGGCAATCTGCAGCTCGTTGAAAGGGCGCAGCAGGCTGAAATAACGGATACCCGCAGCCCAGTTTCTTTTCGCGTATTCATTAAAATCCGCTTCGAATGCATAACTTTTCGAATACTGGTGGTTGATATCTGACCCGCGCAGCGTCGCCTCGTTCGCGCTGGACTCGTTTGAAAGGATAATGTTTTCCGCCCCGATGATATAGGCGCAGTACATGCTCAAAAACGCGACGACAGACGAAAACGGCGTATGCCCGTTTAATAATCCTTCCGCATTGCGTTTGAGGAGTTCACCGTCTATCTCACGGATTGTCCTGACAATATACGCCGGGGAATACCCCGCTGCCGCAGCCGTGTGTGTGCGCGCGGGCTGATCATTCACCGTGAAGCACAAATTATTTTTCTTGCGGTCTTTGAGTAAATCCAGCGTAACGCAGGAATCTTTGCCGCCACCGACGGGTATTAGATTCCATCCGCCCGAACGGAAGGACACGGCGGTTTGCATCTCCCCGTTCGCCGGCAGCCCGCCGCCCCGCTTGATTTCAACAAAACGCTCTTCGTCCGTCATAATCCCATTTTTGTAAAAAAATTCTCCGAGCCCTTTATACCACAGCTTTTTCCACCATAACTTGTCTTCATCGCTCACTAACCCGCAGCGGACGATAAACTCCGGCGAACACACACACTTCCAGTAGCTCACCGCCTCCACCATGCCCAGCGCGAACAGGATTTTACGGGCTTCCGGGGAGTCAAACGTGTTAAGCAGCGTCAGGTTGTCCGTGATAATTTTTGTCTCCGGATGGAACTCGCACAACCCGGGGATGGAAAAATCAAACCGGATAATGATAACACCGCCGGAAGACGAGGCATGAAACCCGTCATAGGCAAAGACGGAATATTCTTTTCTGAACTTTTCAAAATTGCTCTGCATGCAACGGTGTCCCCCGTATATCCCATGTTGAATCCGCTTTAAAACCCCTGATGCGGTTGTTCGTCTGTTTGGTAAATTATAGCAGAACAGGCATAATACTTCAAGAAAATTCGTCCGCGCCGCGGCTTATGCGGCAGATTTTCGCCTCTCCCTGCCCGAACTGCCGCTTCACTGCCGCAGCAATCTTAAATTTGTGTGAATTCCTTTTTATTTTTGTTGTAAAGTATTTTATTTTGTTTTACTTAATGCTATAATCATCAGTGCGATAGAATACTCAAATTTTGCAAACACAAAGAGAGGTATTTTTATGAAAAAGCAATCAAAAAGACTCTTGAGCGTTGTAATGGCCTTCGCGCTGCTTGCCGGGGTTGCCTCCCCGTCATTTTCCGCGGCGGACATCATTACGCATGTGGTCGACATTTACGCCAACGGGGCTCCTGTCACCGCTCAGATTTCCCTCATGGAGGGTGACACGCTGCAGCTGACGCCCACGCTCATTGACTGCAGCATGCCGGCGGGCGGCTATTTTTACTGGGAGAGTGACACGCCTGTTCTCGCCTCAGTGGACCAAAACGGTCTCCTGCGGGCGCACGACAGTTCAAAGGGTGCTATGCTGCGGCTTTGGATTGACAATGATGTGCGCACCATACCGGTTGTGGGCGGCACACTCGCCACCGCGATTGAAGCGCTCTTTAACGGCATGGATGTTGACGCCATGGACGCGGAAGGTATCCTGAATGTTGTCGAAAACGGCGCGAGCATCATCCCCGGCGACCTGGTGGATGGTTTGATTGACAAACTGCGTGACCGGCTCAACTCGCTGGATACGGGAATTTCCGTCACCCTCTTTGACGCGGACGGCAATGTGCGCGCGACCGATCAGGTCCGGGTTGTCGTAACAAAATCCACAGCCATCACCGCCGACTTTTTCCCCAATGGCACCACCATCACCAACAAAGCGCAGGTGCCGGCCACGGTTGAAGTGGGGTATGCCATCCAGCTGCAGGGTGTTACCACGCCGATGCGCCTGCACATGGGTGTTACCTGGTCCATAAAAGAGGGCAAAGACTTTGCCACGATTACCGATACAGGCCTGGCAACCTTTACCGCCCCGGGCAAGGTAGTCTTAATGGCATCCCCCGAAGTGAAACAGTTTATGGACAATATTATAGATTATGCTTCTCTTGTCGGCGATGACCCGGAATCGCTTGCAGGCACGGTCGCCGACCTGTTAGGCAAGCTTGGCGTCCCGATTTCAACTACTATTATGAAATATGCTCTTTGGGGCCTTTTTGCTTTGACTGGTACCGACGGTGTTCTCGAATGGACCTCGGGTGCAGTCGCCACGGTTGCAAACTACCTTTTTAAACTTGCCACCAACGATACTGTAACGGTCAATGTTGTTCAAAACCTGCCGGTTACAAGCTTCACCATCGCCGGCACCACCACCGTGCAGGAAGGCGCAACACAGCAGCTTGCCGTTGCCAACCTGGTGCCGAAAGGCGCCACCACCCAGGGCATTGTATGGTCTTGCGCCAACACGGAATATATCGGTGTCAACCCATCCACCGGTTTAATTACCGGGCGTGACGCCGGTTCCAGCACCGGCACAAGAAACTCTACCGTTACCGCTACCCTCGACGGTGTTTCCGTTTCCAAGGGTGTCACCGTTACCGGCAAGAATTCCTCCGCCGTTACTGAGGTAGAAATAACCGGACCTTCCGTCGCGCTCATCGGTGTAATGACACAGATGGTCGCGAGGACATTCCCTGCCCGCCTGATCCCTGTCATCACCTGGGGTATGCTCGCGGACGACGGCACGACGGAATTATACGCCACCACCACCGCCGCGGCGGAAAACAGCCTTGCCAGGATTAACAGAAACGGTATCTTAACCCCGCTCGAGGGCGGAATGGTAACCGTTATCGCCAAAACAAGCGAAACCGTTAAGACCTATTACAAGGTTTTCGTTGGCACGCTCGTGACCGGAATCGCCATCGCGGAGGCGCCGAATGTCGCCGTGAATGTGCCCCTATCGCAAAATTATAAAAACGCGACGGCACAGCTGACCGCCGTTTTATCACCGGAGGACGCAACCAACAAAAAAGTCATTTGGACCTCAAACTCCGGCGATGTAGCGGTTGACGCCAACGGCTTGGTTTCCCCGACCAAAAACTCCGCGAGTTTTGCGACGATAACCGCAGCCTCGCAGGACGGCGGGTTTAAGGCCAACTGCATCGTTTCTTTTGCGAATTACCCGGTAACCGGTGTGACGCTGGATAAAACAAGCGTCAGCCTGAACGAAGGCGGCACGAGCAAACTCACCGAATCCATTACCCCGAAAGGATTTTTGGGTATGGGCGACGCCAGCATTAAGAATGTGTTTTGGACTTCGTCCGACCCTGCTGTCGCGACCGTCAGCGATAACGGTACCGTCACCGCCGTGAGCCCGGGCAACGCGGTGATCACCGTCACGACCATTGACGCGTTCAAAACCGCGACCTGCGCGGTCAGCGTCAGAGCCGACAAGACGGCGCTCAACGAAATGATCGGTATCGTCACCGCGGCCAACCTCAACCCCGCGGATTATCCGCCCGAAGATTTTGACTCGTTTTTACAGGCGCTTGAATCGGCCGTTACCGTGCAGGGCACCGAACTTGCCACGCAGGCACAATGCGACGAGGCAACCCAGTACCTGGCTATTAATTTTAACGCCTTGAACCAATATCAACCTCTGGACGGCGTAGCGATAACCTTTGACGGCACGCCCGCGCCCGACTACAAAACATTAAAAGTTGGTATGCTGCAAGTCTTCTCCAACCAGTCTCTGCAGTTCTCCTACGCGCTTGACCCGGCGGACGCGGATTTCAAATCCATCACCTGGTCTTCGAGCAACTCCTCCATCAGCGTTGACAGCACCGGCAAATGCGCGCCGACAGCCAACAAGGCCTGCTGGTCGGTGATTACGCTGCGGGCGGAAGACTTTATCGGCAATGTGTACACAGACACGGTCAGTGTCGCGTTCGCGAATGTACCGGCAACCGGTATCAGTCTGGACACCACTTCCATCCCCGCAGCGCTGGTACATAACACCTTCCAACTCAACGCAACCGTCACCCCCACCGGCACCCCGCTGATTGGCGCGGACATCGAGGATGTGCAGTGGATCTCCAACAATCCCGACGCGGCAACCGTCAGCGGTTCCGGTCTTGTCACCTGCGTCGGTCCCGGCTCCGCGATAATCTATGCCCGCACAAGGGACGGCGGCCACACGGCGACTTGCAGCATTACCGTTTCCATCAACAAACAACTGCTTGAAGCAGCCTTGAACACTGTCAATAACGCCAACCTTGATTACTTGAGATATACACCGGTCACTTGGAACGCTCTGCTTGTCGCGCTGCAGCGGGCACAAGCCGCTTTTGACGACCCGGACGCTGTCCAGGCAGAGATTGACGCGGCGACCGCGCAGCTCAACACCGCCTATAACGGTCTTGTTCAGTACATTTACATCAACAGTGTGGCTATCTGGAACGGCGACAGCGAAGCGGGTGACTTTGTCGCCAAAAATGTAACGCTGATACAAAACTACACCAACCAAACCATCGACCTCACGCTGCGCATGAGCCCGCTGGACTCTTACTATGAGAGCATCATCTGGTCTTCCAGCAACTCCTCTGTCAGCGTCACCCAGGACGGCGTTTGCCGGCCGACCGCCAACAACGCCTGTTGGTCTCTGATCACCGTTAAGGTTATAACCCACTACGGCAGAGTGGTAATGGACAGCGTCTATGTCTCCTTCGCGCGGGACAACGCGACAAGGGTCGACATGAGCCCGTCTACCATCAACGCGAGCATCGGCAATACTCCGCAGCAGATTACGCATACCGTCAAATCGCAGGGTCTCGTTTCCACCGTGAACGCCGACCTTCAGACGGTTATTTGGTCGAGCGACAACCCCGACGCGGTGCCTGTCACGCAAAACGGCTTGGTCTCCTTTGTCAATGCCGGCGCGGCGACCATCAAAGCCACCTCCGTTGACGGCGGCGTTTTCGGCACTTGCTATGTGGTGGTCAGCGGCGACAAGACAGCCTTGGCTGCAGCCATCGCCTATATTGATTCCTTGAATGTCAATCCGCAGGATTACGAATACACAACCAGCACGGCCTTTACCAACGCATACAACCACGCGGTTGAGGTCTATAACGGCGTCACATTCAACCAACAGCAAATTGATGAAGCCGCCGCGGCACTCTACAGTACCTATGAAGCACTTCAGCCTTATGTGCATATGTCCTCCGTCACGATCCTGAAAGACGGAAACCCTGCGCCATCGCATGTTTCCGTAAAAGTTACTTTCCTGCAAAACTTTAAAAACCAAAGTGTGCAGTTTGCCTCGACCTTCGCCCCTGCAAACGCCATGTATTCGTCGATTGTCTGGTCATCCAATGACGGTTATATCAGTGTTGACCAAACCGGAAAATGCACGCCTACCGCAAACAAAGCAGGCGGCGCGCTGGTCACCCTGACGGCAACCGACCACTTCGGCAACAAATTGACGGACAGCGTTTTTGTGGCCTTCGCGCATTACCAGGTAACCGGCATGACGATTGACAAGACCTCTCTGACCGCCACCGTCGGTGCCGCTCCCGTAACCATCAACGCCAGCTTCACACCGACCGGAACGCTCGGAGCGGAAGTCACGAAAGCTTATTGGTCGTCAAGCGACCCTTCCGTGGCGTCCGTGGATCAAAACGGTGTTGTTACCTATGTAGATGCCGGCCAATGCGTCATCACCGCAACCTCCTATGACGGCAACTTTACCAGAACCTGCCCGGTGACCGTTTACGCCAATAAAACCACACTGGTCAACGCTATCAACGCTATTATCAGCTTCGGGCTTGAACCGGAACCCTACACACCGGACAGCTGGGCAGTCTTTGTCGCCGCGCTTGATCACGCGATTGCGGTGCGGGATGTTGTCTTTGCCAAGCAGGGAGAAGTGGACAGCGCGAGGGTTGCTTTGTTGGCCGCTTTTGACGGACTTGTGATGTATGTAACCATTAACGCTGTTCAGGTCACCTACAGCGGCGCCATTACCAACGGTTATGTCACCAAGGATGTACCGCTGACCAGCACCTACCAGAGTCAGGAGATTCAGCTCGGCTACGCCCTCTTCCCGGCGGATACCACCATGGGCACCATCTCCTGGGCATCCAACAGTTCTTCTATCTCCGTTGACCAGAACGGTCTATGCAAACCGACCGAGAATAAGGCCTGCTATGCGAGAATCACCGTCACAGCAACCGACTACAAGGGCAATGTCCGCACGGGCAGCATCAATGTGGCCTTTTCCAATTACCCGGTAACGGGTGTGAGCGTATCGCCCGCCTCCATCCCGAACGCCATCAACGGCGGTTCCGCGACGCTGACCGCTTCTGTCACCCCAACCGGCACCCTCGGCGTCGGCGCGGCAAATATCCAAGGGATTACATGGTCCAGCAGTGACCCGGCGGTGGCCACTGTCACCTCCGGCGGCGTGGTCTCCTTCCTGAGCGCGGGCACGGTTTCCATCATCGCCACCTCCGTTGACGGAGGCTTCGAAGGGATTTGCACCGTTACCGTCAGCGCAGACAAAGCCCAGCTGCTCACACAGCTGCAGGCTATCAATAACATCAGCCAAACCAACTACACCCCGGTGAGCTGGTCGGCCATGCTGAGTGTTTACACCGCTTCCAGCGCGGTTTATAACAACCCGCTCGCGTCACAAACCGAGGTCAACACCGCAACGGCCAACCTTGCCGCGGCTTATGCCGCACTGGCGCCTTATGTTTACATCAACTCCGCGGCAGTCGCTGTCGGCGGCGTTAATCAAAACGGCTATGTAGTGGTTCGCGTACCGGCAGGCTCAGCTTACACCGCCGCGAGCGTTACGCTCGGCGTCTTGTTTGCACCGCAAAACGCGATGTACGCCAGCATTTTCTGGTCCAGCAGCAGTCCGGCCGTTTCCGTTTCCCAGGCCGGTTTGGTGAAAGCAACGGCGAACTCACCCTGTTTCGCGACCATCACCGCCCTCGTTACGGACCACTTCGGTAATACCTATACCGCGAAGGCGGTTGTAGCATTCGTGAAAGTCGCGGCCGCATCCATCACGGTAAATCCGACTTCTATCAACACAGGCATCAACGCCGGCACGGTGCAGCTGACCGCTGTCCTCACCGGTGAAAACGGCCAGACGCCGGACTTCCCCGGCATCGTCTGGAAATCCAGCAATCCGGCCGTCGCCTCCGTCACACAAACCGGCATGGTCACCATCGGTATCGGCGGTATGGCTATTATCACCGCCTCCACGGAAATCGGTGAACTCTCCGCGAAATGCACGGTCAATGTCGCGCTTGACAAAAGCGCTCTGGCTGCCATTATCAACACGGTTATGATGGCTAACTATAATCCGGTGAATTATACTGCGGCAAGTTACTCGAATTTGACAGCGGCGCTCACCGCCGCGCGCGCGGTCTACGCGAGCCCGGCGTCCGACCAGGCAGCCGTGAATCAAGCAACCGCCGCGCTTACCGCCGCGAACAACGGGCTTGTCGTCCGTCAGCCCATTACCTCCGTCACCATCACCTCCGGCGGAAACGCCGCGCCGGACTATATTTCAAGAAAAGTTGAGCTTTATCAGCAGTATGACAACCAGAATATCCCGCTCGGCGTTACCGTGAACCCGGCCGCGGCGGAATACCAAAGCCTCGTATGGAGCTCCAGCAACGGCACCATCAATGTGGACCAGAACGGGCTGTGTGTTCCTTCGGAGAATAAGGCCTGCACGGCCGTAATCACCGTCACCGCGACAGACAGCTTCGGTATGGTGTTTACGGACAAGGTAACCGTAGCATTCGCCAATTACCCGGTTACCGGTGTTTCCCTTGACAAAACCACACTGAGCTTCGCGTACGGCGGCGCTGCGCAAACCCTCACCCCGGCCATTACACCCGCGGGCGTTCTGGGCGTCGGTTCAGCCAGCATAAAATCTGTCACCTGGCGTTCGAGCAACACGGATGTCGCAACCGTGAGCGCCGCCGGCGTGGTTACCCCGGTCCGCCCCGGCACAGCAACCATCACCTGCTACACGGATGACGGCGGTAAAACCGCCGCCTGTGCGGTGACCGTCACCGGCCCGCAGATTAACGCGGCCAACGGTTCGCCGGCTGTCATCAACAGGGCAAAGAAGCTTGTCTACGGTGTGCCGGAAGGTTCCGCAAGCATCGCGCAATACTTCACCGCATCGCAAGGCGAATTGGTTTATACCCCGACACCGCTCGGCTGGGGCACAGGCACCCGGATTGACATTGTGTACCAAGGCAATGTGGTTGACACCTATTACCTCGTCATCTTCGGCGACGCGGACGGCGACGGCTGGGCCAACGGGGTGGACGCCGGTTACGCGGGCATGGCAGCATCCTATATGATTACACTGTCAGCTCTGCAGACCTTCGCGCTCGACCTCAACGGCAACGGCAAGGTGGACAGCGCCGACGCGCTCAAACTCGAACTGGTCGGTCTGTTCCTGGCAACAATCAACCAGGTGAACCCCTACTAAACACACCTAACTGTAAGCGCCTGCCGGAACCGAAAGGTTTTGGCAGGCGCTTTGATTTGGTGATAATTGGATTTGCTAAGGTACGATTTAGTAAATCGTATCTTAGCAAAGCGCATTGTCCCCCGCCTTGTATTTTCCCATCCATTGTGGTATATTATTTTGCATAGCAATCTATACCATTATTATATATGAAGCGTTACGGAGGATAATAAACCATGTACGAAGTGAAGGATATTGCATTAGCACCCGACGGGCAGGATAAAATTGACTGGGTAAAAGCCAACATGCCGCTGCTGCGGAGTTTGGAAGAAGACTTTGGTAAAACCAAGC
>CAYUWQ010000003.1:0-13569 GCA_964448455.1 uncultured Eubacteriales bacterium
TTAAACACCATTTAACATAAAAAGTCAAACGGCATCTGGTTGATTTGAAGAAACGGGAATCTTCCCGACTACTTCAAACTTCTGCCCATTCATCCATACGGATGGTATAATACTAACGGTATAACCACAACCGCTTGGGGTCAGCCATTCGTGCATGGGCGCCTCCGGCAGACCGAAGGCGGCGAGCAGCGCCATAATGACACCGCCGTGCGTGATGATCACCGCGTCCATTGTACCGGTTTTCATCAGTCCCTGAACAATCAATGTTAGGCAGTTGCATATCCTTGCCGAAAAAGCACGGGCGCTTTCACCGAACGGCGGCTCGGCGTCCGGTTCCCCCGCGAGCCAGCCGGGGAACACGGGGTAATCTTGCAGTTCCGCGGCTGTTTTACCTTCGAACTCGCCAAAATTGTATTCAATCAAATCGTTGATAATAATAGGCTCTTTGTCCGGGTACAGGATGTTGGCGGTTTGTGTGCAACGCAAAAGGGGGCTGCTGAAAACCGCGTCTGATTTTGGGTATTCCGCATCGTTTCTGAGCTGTTCCAGCTGTTTTCTACCTGCCTCACACAGCGGCTCGTCCGTATGCCCGATATACCGGCCGTCGATGTTCGCGGCTGTCAGCGCGTTTCTGATAAAGTGAATCCGATATGTTTTCATTCGTTCCTCCAAAAAATCAGTGAAAAGATTGTGCAATACTAACATATACAAACTGTAATCCGAAAGTTATAATAAAACAAGAAATATACATTAGGTATAAAGGAGGCGCGGCATGGATAGGACTTTCGCGATGCGGCTGACGGATTTGCGCAAAGGCACGGGGCAGAGCCAAAAAGACGCTGCTGCGGGTTTAGGCATATCGCAGGCACTGCTTTCGCATTATGAAAAGGGAATACGCGAATGCGGTTTGAGTTTTATTGCGAGGGCATCGCAGTATTATGGCGTAACCTGTGATTATCTGTTAGGGACAAGTTCATCAAAATACGGGTTCAATGAAGGATTTTTTGCATTATCGGATATACAGGAGGATAAGAAGATGGATTCCCTCACCGTATTCCGTATATCGTCGGTTCTGCGGGAAAAATTGCGCAACCGGCCGCCCGCTTACGGCGATGTGTTTTTGAAGTACTTCGCGCTGAGTATGTACCGGTTTTTGGTCACGGCCGTAAACGCCGGAGACCTGCCGCGCAATTGGATCGGTGAAAACACCCCTATTGACAACATCATTTTTACCGAGTGTCTCAGCGGACTTCAAAATGTCCTGCTTGACAGAATCGAAAAAGGCCCGCAGAAAGTTCCTTCCGAAGAACCGCCTCTTTGTATCAAAACGCTCGTTTCGCAAATGGAAAAACACATTGTTTCTCAAATAGCAATTATGAAGTATTTGGTAGAATAAAACAAGTCTGACTTTTACGCGCTAACATAAAATTCTTCGCCGTCGTCCAGCCGGACGGCGGCTATTGTATGTTCAAGACTTAAATCAATGGCCAAATGATTGTTGCCCCTGTAAACCTTGTGCTCCGGGCAGCCCTTAATCCAGGCGGTCGGGGTGTGCCCTGTTACCAGGATCCTGTCCTCGAAATAAATCTTGCTGTAATCCGGCTTTTCAAATAACAGGTCGTTTAAACCGTATTTATCAAGTTCTTTATCCGGCTTGAAGTTGCTGATGCCCGCATGGACTAACACATAGCTGAATCCGCCCGCATCCACCTCTTCGTACAGCGTGAATTCCTCCAGGTAATCCAGGATATCCTCGCGGGTGTCCTCGTCCTCGGCTAAAAACGCGTCGAGCGTGACCTGCCCGCCGTTATCCATCCACCATTCGTACAGCTTCATCCCCAAGGCATCGAGGTAATCCTTAATCTCTTCGCCCTCTTCGATATCCCGGATTTGCGAAAGCACGGTGAAGGCGACATAATCATGGTTGCCCAGCACAGGCATCACATTCGGGCGGAAAGCCATATCCATCAGCAGTTCAACGGGCGCGGGACCTCTGTCCACCACATCGCCCAAAACAAAGAGCGTGTCGGTATCCTTGAGATTGATTTTATCAAGCAGCTTGAGAAAACCGTCAAAGTTGCCGTGCAGGTCCGAAGTAACATAAATCATATAAATCTCCAATCCGCCGCTGAAAGTGGCCTTATGACAATAATTGTTTGTACATGGCAATATATTCATTTGCCGAGCCGGCCCAACTGTTGTCGCAGTTAAGCGCGCGGATTACCAATTCGCTCCACGCCGGCTTGTCCCGGTACTTACCGACCGCGCGGTGCAAAGCGGCAAGCATATCGTTTGCCGCGTAACTCTTAAAAGTAAAACCGTTGCCCTTGCCGTCGCCGCTGTCGGTGACGGAATCTTTCAGGCCGCCGGTTTCCCGCACAACGGGGATTGTTCCGTAGCGCAGCGCCACCATTTGTGAAAGTCCGCAGGGTTCGCTTTTGGACGGCATAAGGAAGATGTCGCAGCCGGCGTAAATTTTGCGCGCGAGCGCCGGCACAAAACCGGCGGTAAAAGATACCCTGCCTTTGTATTTCAAAGCCGTGGCGCGGAAAAACTCCTCGTAAATATAATCGCCGGAGCCGAGCACGGCCAACTGGCTGTCCGTTGTGCAAAGGAGTTCTTCAAGCACAGCCGTGACCAGGTCAAAACCTTTGTGCGCAACAAGCCGGGAGATGATACCGATCAGCGGGATTTCCGGTTTCACGGGTAAATCTAGCTGCTTTTGCAGCGCGGCTTTGTTCTTTGCTTTATTTGCCGGATTCTCCGCCGAAAAGTTAAAATCAATGTCCTTGTCTTCAGCGGGGTCGTAACCGGTATAATCAATCCCGTTCAAGATGCCGCTCACCTTAAAACTGCGCGCCCTTAAAATCGGGTCCAGCCCGTGGCTGTACCAGGGGTCCATGATCTCTTTGGCATAAGTCGGGCTAACGGTGGTCACCCTGTCCGCGCACTCAATGCCGCCCTTCATCAAGTTGATAGCGCCGCTGTATTCAAGCAGAGAGGCCTTTGTGTCGGGCAACCCCAACACGCTGCCCATAATCTCACGCCCGTAGATGCCCTGGTACTGAATATTATGGATGGTGAAAACAGTTTTAATGTTTTCGTACCCTTCAGTTTGAGCGAACAGGGTGGAGTAATAAACGGGCACAAGCGCTGTTTGCCAGTCGTTGCAGTGAATAACATCGGGCGTAAAATCAATGGCCGGGATGATTTCCAGCACCGCGCGCGAAAAAAAGGCAAAACGCTCCGCGTCGTCGTAATGGCCGTACAGCCCGTCCCGCTTGAAATAGTACTCGTTGTCGAGCAGATAATAGATGACCCCGCCGCTTTTCGCTTCATAAATCCCGCAATACTGTCGGCGCCAGGCCACAGGTACGATGATGCTGGTGACAAACTTCATTTGGTCCCGCAGTTCTTCCCTAATTCCTTTGTAAAGCGGCATCACTACCCGGCAGGCAGTCCGCCGTTTGCGCAGCGCCTGCGGCAAAGAACCGCCGACATCGCCCAAACCGCCCGTTGCCATAAAAGGAAGGGCTTCGCTGATGGCGTAGAGAACCTTCATAGATAAGAACCTCCTTAACGATTGCTGAGCAATGGGTGAGCAATGGGTTAGCGATGGGTTAACAATGGGTGAGCGATGGATTAGCGGTGGGTTAGCAGTAGTTTAAAAATTGCTCAACGATTGCTCATCCACTGCTCAGCAAATGCTCACCTAACAAGTGCTAAAGCGCTTGTTAGATGATCTCCAACCCGTCCCTGTCCGGCAGCGCCGGAAACGGCACCGTCGGCAAAGTCTGATACCAATAGGCTACGCTTGCGATATCGTCCTGCAGCGGCAGGTAGCGCCCGCCGTCGCGCCAGCCAAGGGCTTGAATGGTGACGGAAAGTTTGTTTTCAAACCGGATGGGGTCCGTGATATGCCAGCGGTACAGCCCGAAGCGCTGCTGCGACTGATACAATCCGTCCGGGCATATCACCTGTGAAAGCCCGGCATACGGTGTGGTAAAACACTCGTAGCGGTGTGTTTCGGAATTTTCGAAGTTATAGGAACCGCAGAAATAGTCTTCTGTACCTGTGCCGCAGATGGTGGGGTATTCGGTATCATCATCCATGAAAAACTTAATCTCACCCTCGCCCCACCAGCCCCTGTTGTTCACGCCCCAGGCGAGGTAGGTGCCGACATAGTGGCCTTTACCCTTGATACCGTCTACAATGGTGTAAACCTCTTTATACGGCAGGGGATTGACGCGGCGGAACTGTGCGTGAAAATACGCGGCGTCATCCGGAACATCAGCGAGCGAGTAATCAATTTGGTAATAGAGGGAATTGGTTTTGGAATTGATGTTTTCAACAGTGATTTTACAATGCTTTTGAAACGGCATCTGCCAGTAGCAGTTAAATGCGCGCCCCGGGTTAACACAAACCGCAAGGGAGGAAAGCGGCGCGTAAATACCCCAGCCGCTCGCGAAAAAGTCACCCAGCGGACATTCGACGGACGGCTGTTCCTGACCGTCCCAGTAAATCCGCAAGATATAGAACCGCCAGTTTTCGCCGGGGGTGCACCAGATATGGTTAATAACGCCCGGTCCTTCGATATCGGCCAGAACTCTTGTCTCTTTGCTGCCGACGGCGATGCAGGGGTTTACCTTCCAGCCTTTGCCAAGGTCTCTTGCCGCGCCGGCCGAAATACCGTCTTCAAGTTCGCACTTGGCGCCGCCGCCAACTTCTCCTGTCGGGTTTTCCGCGCATATTGAGCGCGATTTCGCGTTGGAAAGCTGCCAAAGATTGCCGAGGGAATTGTTGAGACCGTCGTACATAGATTGCACTATCCCTTCATTAAATTATTGGATGTGATGCTAAAGAGATTGCTGAACGATTGTTTAGCGATAGGTTAGCGATTGCTCGGCTATTGCTCTGCTATCGCTTGTTAAATCACAATGCCCTTGCCCACAAACACGGGGAAGTTTTCCGCGCCGCTGAGTGTTTTACCGGGCTTGATGACGGCATTTTTATCCGTGATAACGCAGTTGAGTTGAGCGTTTTCACCCACAAAGGTGTCCTGCATAATAATAGAATTTTTTACCACCGCGCCTTTGGCGATGTGGACACGGCGGAACAGCACGCAGTTTTCCACCTCGCCTTCGATTTTACAGCCGTCCGCGACCAGGCTGTTGGTAACATGCGAGCCCAGGGAGTAAATAGCCGGCATATCGTCCCGGAGTTTGGTATATACCGGGCGTTCGGGTGTGAACAGCGCGTTTCTGTTCTCAATATTCAGCAGTTCCATGCTGATGTCATAATAACTTTGAATGCAGTCGAGCGTGCGGATAAAACCGCGGCACTCATAACCGCAGATGCTCAGGCTGTCAAGATTTCTGCGAATGATGTCCTGCTCAAAATCAATCAGGTTTAGGCAGGCGGCTTCATTAACCAGCCGTTCCAACAGCGCCTTTCTCATCACAAATATGTTCAGCGAAAACGCGGTATCCCGTGCGCCGCACTGGTACAGGGCAGTGTTTATGACTCTGCCGCTTTCGTCAAAGGCTAAGGTCATCATATCGTCAAGTTTCGGCGCGTTGCCGTAGGCATAGCCGATGGTGATGTCAGCCCCTTTTTCGGTATGCGCGGTTAAAAGTTTTTCAAAATCGAGGTTGCAAATCACATTACAGTCGCACATTACAACAAACTCTTCCTTGGACCGGTTGATAAAAGCCATGCTGCCCTGAAGCGCTTCAATGCGGTTGCGGTAAACACCGCCCGAACCGGCGCTTGAAAACGGCGGCAGGATAAACATGCCGGCGCGTTTCCGGGACAGGTCCCAGGGTTTGCCGGTGCCCAGATGGTCCATGAGAGAGCGGTAATTGCTCTTGGTAATTACCCCGACGGTCGAAATGCCGCTGTTGACCATGTTTGACAGCGGAAAGTCAATCAGCCGGTAGCGCCCGCCGAAGGGGACTGAACCCATTGTGCGCAGGTTGGTGAGTTCTGAAAGAACCGAATCGTAGGAGTTTGAGTAGATGATGCCTAAAACATTGTTCGCTCTCATTTTTTTGCCCCCCCTATATCACTTTCCAGCATCGCTTTCGGCGGGACTTTCGTACCCGGTTCAACGGCAACCCCGTTGCCCACGACTGCGATTCCCCAGTCATCCCGGTTGGGCATATTTTCCGGACATTCACCGATCACCGCGTTTTCTCCGATCACGGCATCTTCGGCGACGATTGCGTATTGAACAACCGCGCCCGCCTTGATGACGGTGCCGGGCATAACGATTGAATAGTTGACCTTCGCGCCTTCCTCAACCGTTACATTCGCGAACAGCACCGAAAAATCAACCTCGCCGTCAATTTGACAGCCGCCGGCAATCATGGCGTTTTGCACATCGGCGCCGGCCGCGATGTAGTGCGGGGGGGCGGCGGGGTTGTTGGAAAAAATCCGCCAGTCATTGTCGCTCAAGTCCAGATTAACCTTCGGGTTGAGCAGGTCCAGGTTGGCTTCCCACAGGCTGTCGATGGTACCGACATCTTTCCAGTAGCCGTCAAACGCGAACGCATACATCTTTTCGCCTTGTTTATGCATCGCTGGGATAACATCTTTGCCGAAGTCGTTGCTGGAGCCTTTTGTTTCTTCGTCCGCCAGCAGGTACGCTTTGAGTTTGGACCAGGTGAAGGTGTAAACCCCCATGGAAGCTTTGTTGCTGCGCGGATTCTTCGGTTTTTCCTCAAACTCGGCAATCGAACCGTCTTCATTGACAATCATCAGCCCGAAGCGCGACGCTTCCTCCCACGGCACTTCCAGCATGGCAATGGTGCAGTCCGCATTCTTCTCTTTGTGGAAGGTGAGCATTTTGGCGTAGTCCATTTTATAGATATGGTCACCCGACAAAATCATGACATATTCCGGATTATACCGTTCAATAAAATTGATGTTCTGGTAAATCGCGTTCGCGGTGCCTTTGTACCACTCCGAGCCTTTGATTTGCTGATAGGGGGATAGGATATGCACGCCGCCGTTCATGCGGTCAAGGTCCCACGGCTGGCCGTTGCCGATATAATCATTGAGCTCCAGCGGCTGGTACTGCGTCAGCACACCGACGGTATGGATGCCTGAATTGACGCAGTTCGATAGCGGGAAGTCAATGATGCGGTATTTGCCGCCGTAAGGCACCGCCGGTTTGGCGATGTTTTTAGTCAGCACACCCAGCCGGCTGCCCTGACCGCCCGCGAGGAGCATGGCGACACACTCGTTTTTTTTGTACATAGGTTTTGATCATCCCTTTCGGTAATTAAATCTCTGATTTTATTTTAGTTTCGGTTTAGCGGTCTTTTTCTTGAGATATAGGGACGAAAACCCTTCTAAATCAAGCTCAATGCTGTTTTTAAACCCGTGCATGGCAACCGGTCTGGATTTTGCGCCAACACTTGTGCCCGCGCCGTATCCGCCGAACGCCGGCGCGTCGGAATTAAAAATAACTTCATAGCTGCCGGCTTTCGGGACACCGATGATGTACCGGTCACGCTTGATTTTCGTAAAGTTAAAAACAGCAATCACCTCGCCGCTGCCGTTGTCTTTCCGCAGGAACGCAACAACTGAATTGTCTGCGTCATCGCCGCAAATCCATTGAAAGCCGTCCCAGCTGTAATCTATTTGCCACAAGGCGGGGGTGTTTTTGTAAAAGTGATTCAACGCCGCCGTATAGGCTTTAAGCTGCCGGTGCTTTTCGTAATCCAGCAGGAGCCAGTCCAGTTCTTTTTTGTAATCCCACTCGATAAATTGTCCGAATTCCTGCCCCATGAACATCAGCTTCTTACCAGGGTGCGCTGTCATATAACCGAAAAAGGCGCGGACTCCCGCAAACTTTTCCTCATAACTGCCGGGCATTTTGTCAATAAGCGAATGTTTGCCGTGCACCACTTCGTCATGGGAAATCGGCAGCACAAAGTTTTCGGAAAAAGCGTACATCAGCGAAAAGGTCAATAGACTGTGATGGTGTTTACGCGCGATACCGTCCAGCGCAAAGTATTTGAGGCAGTCGTTCATCCAGCCCATATTCCATTTGAAATTAAAACCCAGCCCGCCCGAATAAACAGGTTTGGACACCAGCGGCCAGGCGGTGCTTTCCTCCGCGATCATCATCACATTCGGAAAAAAACCGAATACGGCTTCGTTAAGTTTTTTTATAAAAGCGACTGCTTCCAAATGTTCCCTGCCGCCGAAGCTGTTGGGCTGCCATTGCCCGGGTTCTCTGCCGTAATCCAGGTACAGCATAGACGCCACCGCGTCCACCCGCAAGCCGTCAATATGGTATTGATCAAACCAGCATACTGCGCTTGACACGAGGAAGCTCTGTACCTCATTGCGGCCGAAATCGAAAACTTTTGTGCCCCACTGCAAGTGCTCGCCCTTCACCGGATCCGCGTATTCATAACAGGCGGTGCCGTCAAAACGGCTGAGCCCGTGGTCGTCTTTGACAAAATGCGCGGGTACCCAGTCCAAAATTACGCCGATGCCGTTGTTGTGGCAGGCGTTCACAAAACGCATAAAATCCTTTGGTTCGCCGTAGCGGGAGGTGGGGGAGAAGTAGCCTGTCGCCTGGTACCCCCAGGAGCCGTCAAACGGATACTCATTGAGTGGCATCAGCTCAATATGCGTGTAACCCATTTCAACAACATATGGAACAAGCTGTTCCGCCAGCGCCGTGTAGGGCAGCACGCCGCCGCCGGCATATTGCCGCCAGGAGCCGGCATGCACTTCGTAAATATTGACGGGACTTTCGTAAACAGAGGTGCGCGCTCTGCTTGCCATCCATTCGGTATCGGTCCAGCCAAACCCGGCAAGCTCATAGTATTTTGAAGCGGTACCCGGGCGTGTTTCCGCATGGAAGCAGTAGGGGTCGCTTTTTAAAAAGCCCTTGCCGCGGGCAGGGGTGATGTAATATTTGTAAGCGTCAAACTGCTCAACGCCGTGCGCAAAACCTTCCCAAAGCCCTTCATTGTTGAGTTTGACAAGCGGGTTGACGGCAGTGTTCCAATTGTTGAAATCCCCGGCAACACTGACGCTTTTGGCGTGCGGTGCCCAGACTCTGAAAACAACGGTGTTCTTGTCCGCGCGGTGCGCGCCCATATACTCATAGGCTTTAAAATTATTTCCCTGATGAAACAGGTAGGCGGGAACCGTATCTTTTTTCAACCAGTCGCCCTCTTTCCGGCAAAGCGCTTCGCAACAAACAAAAATACAGCTATTTTATGTTTTACAAATTATACCAAATGACCGGCAGCATTTCAAGCGCTTTGCGCAGTTTATTCAACTCATCCCGGAGGATGGCGGGGACAATTCGGTAACGGTCATATTTCACTGATTTTGTTTGAGACGATTGAAAAAACATGATATAATCAGGAGTAACACAAACATAAAAAATGGGGGTTCATCATATGAGCGATCATACCGAAAGCAGTTTGAAAGGTTTTGGCGGCAAAATTACAGCGCGGGCAGGCCGGGCATTTGTCGAAACGCTTGACGCGCCGGGGGGCGACCTTTTTGCTATCCATTTAACCGGTACCCATTACGAAATGGGGCGGCAGTACGGGACAATGCTCGGGGAAAAAATCTTAACAAGCTGTGAAGTCATGAAGGCGATGCTGCGCGAATCCGGGCTGGCGGATGAGCTTATATCCGTGGTCGGCAGCAAATCGTGGGCTCGCTGCGCCAAATATATTCCGGACATTTACCGGCAGGAACTCGCGGGCATCGTTGACGCCGCGAACGAAGCAGGCGTGCTGCTGAGTCTGGACCTGCTGGAGACAATCGCGGCGATACCGGAGTTTACGAGTTACGGGAACATGGAAGAAATGATCGGGCAGCTGCTGGAAGAACCGCAGGAAAATCTGAAACCGGTGTGGGACGGCAAAGAGCGAAGCGTGACGCCTATCACCTGCAGCGCTTTTATGGCATGGGGAGACCGATGTGAAAACGGCAATCTGTACGGCTGCCGCAACCTTGACTGGTCGGAGGATACCGGCATGGCAGGAAACAAATGCGTCACGGTTTTTCACCCGGTAAATGAAAACGGAGAACCCGGTATTCCCAGCGCGATTTTTGGGTATATCGGCCTGCTGGGTGCTATGGCCGGTATTAATGCGGAAGGAATAGCGCTCAGCGAAATAGGCGCTGTCAACGCCCGTGAAACCTTTGATGGCAGACCGTGGCATTATGTGTTCCGCGAGATTCTTGACAACGCGGCGAATATCGATGAAACAGTCAGCATCTTGAAAAAAGGAAACTTTTTGCAGGGTTACTGTTTTACGGCAGGATGGGGGGATCCCCGCCGAAAGGGAACACCCGCGCACGCGCCGCAGGGCATATCCGTTGAAGTGGACGCTGTTAATACGGAAATACTTTACGATGATGATCCGCAGGAGCGAAACGCGGTGTGTGTGGATGCAAACGGAGACACGCTATTGTTTAACGGCGAACCGGTGTACTATGGATTACCGCTTAAAAACGCGGTTTTCCGCGCAGACACCGCATTTTCAAAAAGTGTGCGCAGCGGGCAACGGACGGACAAGGGCCCGGCGAACCAAAACAATTCCGGCAACGCGACAGAGGGCAGAACCTGGAAAACATTGTATAAGCCGATTTCGCTGATGATTGAAGCGTATAATGAGGGCAAAGCGTTTGATTTGGCGGGCATAGAGAAATGGCACTTCTCCGCCGCAGAGCCCCGGCCGATGACCCGTGAGGATGCATTGCACATCTGCAAAATGGCAGGGGACAACTCCGGCAATGTGATGAGCATCTTTTATGATGCCACCAATCTTAAGGTCGGCGTCGCGTTTGAAACAGGCACCGGGGAAACATGGACACCGGCGTCGATAGCCGGTTATGTGGATTTGGATTTGAGCGAAGCTTTTCAATAAACGAAAAGGTGATAAATTGTGTTTGCCGCCATTTATAAAAAAATAATCGCCTGGCTGCTGGCATTCGCGGCGGTCATCGGCAGCTTTTCAAACTTCCTGTGCAAGCCGAAGCTGCCGGAGGCGGAGCACCCGACGGTTTCCGGCACCTTTATGCAGCCGTGGGCGTTTGCGGATTTTGACGCAGAAGCAATCGGCTGTCACTTTGATTACTTACTTAAGGTGGGGATAGACACCGTTATTGTTCAGTGGACAGCCGAAACGCCGGAGGGTAAATTCAAAACGGTCTACTATCCCTCCGCCCTCGCGGAGCAAAACCCGGCGGACGGTTCTGCCGGGGGCAACAGGCTGTTTATTGAACGCTGCCTGGCGGCGGCAGAAGAACGCGGCATGAAAATCTTTATAGGTCTTAACACTGCGGATGAGTGGTGGAGTAATTTTGTGAACGATACGCAGTGGGTTACCATGCAGGCGGAGCTCGGCAACCAAATTGCAGAAGAGCTGTATGACCTCTATAAAACAAAATACCCGACCGCGATGCACGGCTGGTATTTTGTGTGGGAGTTTTCAAACGCGCTTTGGCCAAATGAGCGCCGCTGCGCGGATATGCTCAATATTAATCTTGATTTTTTAACAACTCTTGACCCGTCCATGCCCTTGATGCTCTCGCCATTCATCAGTGCCGGTATTTCACCGCTGCAGACGCAGATTTCATGTGTAAAGCTGTTTAGCTTTACGAGGTTCAGGCCAGGCGATATATACTGCTGCCAGGATTCTGTGGGTGCCGGGTTTATTAAGCTTGATGAACTGGACAAATATTTTTCCGCCATCAAAAATGCTGTAGAGTCAAAGCCGAAGCTGAGCTTTTGGGCGAATAACGAAAACTTTACGCAGGCGGATTGGAGCAGCGCGCCGCTGTCGCGGTTTGTGGAGCAGATGAAAATATCCTCCAAGTATGTCGAAAACCATGTGACCTTTGCCTATTCCCATTACTATTCGCCGGATATGGGGAAGGTGGCATTCCATGAGGCTTATAAGCGGTATTATTTGACCGGGGAGATTGTTGACCCGGTGTAGAACGAATTAGCGAAATACGGTGTTATCAAAAAAAATGTTGACAAACGATGTTGATGTGAATATAATGACAGCACAACCGAATAAGTGTTATCCAAAAAGACTGTGAAGGAAACAAGACACAGTGAAGCTTCAAGTTTCACCTTGCGAGCCTCAGAGAGCCGGTGTTTGCTGCAAACCGGTGCCGCAAAATGTGTGCATAACTCGTTCCGGAGTCGCCTGCCTGAAATCATAGGGCAGGACGCAGGACAGCGTTAAAGGTCAGGACCTTGTTGGAGGTCTGTGAGGGCGGCTTTGCCGCTGAATTAGGGTGGTACCGCGAAGGATGAAGTCCACGCCCCTATGCCGAAGTTTATGCTTTGGTATGGGGCGTTTTTTTATCCGAAATCCAAATTTCTGTGAAAGGAATGGTCATCATGATGAAACCAGGCTGCGAAAAGTATATCCCTTTCGAGGCAATCGAGCTCGGCGGCAGGCAGTGGCCGTCGAAAAAAATTGAAAAGCATCCTCTCTGGTGCAGTGTCGACCTGCGGGACGGCAATCAAGCGCTCATCGACCCGATGAACCTTGATGAAAAGCTGGAGATGTTCAAAACCCTCTGCGAGATTGGGATTAAAGAAATTGAAGTCGGTTTTCCGTCGGCTTCCGAAACGGAATATGAAATCCTCCGCGAACTCATTGACGGCGGGCACATACCCGACGATGTCACCATACAGGTGCTGGTGCAGGCGCGTGAGCATTTAATCCGGAAAACCTTTGAGGCGATTCACGGGGCAAAGAATGTGATTGTGCATTTTTACAACTCCACTTCCAAACTGCAGCGCAAAGTCGTATTTAAGCAGGATATGGCGGGTATTACGGAAATTGCCGTCAACGGCGCGAAGCTGATTAAAGCCCTGGGCGACGAGGCGGCAGCCAAAACCGGCTGCAACATCCGTTACGAGTATTCGCCGGAAAGCTTTATGGGCACGGAACCGGAATACGCGGTGGATGTTTGTGACAAGGTCATGAAGGCAATCGGTGCAGACAGTAAAAATAAAATTATTCTCAATTTGCCGTCGACGGTGGAAAGCAGCACACCCAACTGCTTTGCCGACCAGGTGGAGTATTTCTGCACCAATCTGCCGGACCGCGATGCCGCGATTATCAGCCTGCACCCGCACAACGACCGGGGCACGGCGGTGGCGACGGCCGAACTCGGCTTACTTGCCGGGGCGGATAGAATCGAAGGTACTCTTTTCGGCAACGGTGAACGGACCGGCAATGTGGACATCATTACCGTCGCGCTGAATATGTACACCCAAGCGATTGATCCCGGCCTTGATTTGCACGATATCAACAGCGTCCGCGAGGTATATGAGCGCACCACCAGGATGACCGTTCCGGTGCGCCACCCCTATGTGGGTGAGCTGGTGTTTACCGCGTTTTCCGGCTCCCATCAGGATGCCATTAACAAGGGCGAGGCGTATATGAAGGACAGCGGGACTCAGTTTTGGGAAGTGCCGTATCTGCCCATCGACCCGGCGGATGTCGGGCGCGATTATGAGCCGATTATCCGCATCAACAGCCAGTCCGGCAAGGG
>CAYUWQ010000003.1:13669-41836 GCA_964448455.1 uncultured Eubacteriales bacterium
ATTGACGCGACCGGCGTGCCGCTGCCGGCAGAGACTGTGGAGTCCTGTAAAAAAGCGGACAGTGTGCTGCTCGGCGCCGTCGGCGGCGAAAAATGGGATACACTGCCCGGGCATCTGCGGCCGGAAGCGGGCTTGCTCGGTATCCGCGGCGCGCTCGGACTGTATGCCAACCTCCGCCCCGCGCGGATTTTTGAAGCGCTCAAGGCGGCATCCCCGATCAAAGCGGAAATTATTGGGGATAACCTGGATATTATGGTTATCCGCGAGCTCACCGGCGGCATCTACTTCGGCGAGCGCGGCCGCTGTGAGAAAAACGGCGAGCGGGCAGCGTTTGACACCGAAATGTACACCGTGCCGGAGATAAAACGAATTGCAAAAGTCGGGTTTGAAATGGCGCAAAAACGAAGCGGCCGCCTCTGCTCGGTGGACAAGGCGAATGTGCTGGAATCCTCCCGCCTGTGGCGTGAAACCGTTATCGAAATGGCAAAGGATTACCCGGATGTGGAGCTGTCGCACATGTATGTGGACAACTGCGCCATGCAGCTTGTGCGCCGGCCGACACAGTTTGATGTGATTGTCACCTCCAACATTTTCGGCGACATTTTATCGGACGAGGCGTCTATGCTCAGCGGTTCCATCGGGATGCTCGCCTCCGCCAGCCTTGCGGATGGCAGCTTCGGGCTGTATGAACCGATTCACGGTTCCGCGCCGGACATTGCCGGCAAGGGTATTGCCAATCCGCTTGCCACCATCCTTTCCGTCGCGATGATGCTCAAATACTCCTTCGGGCTGGAAGATGCCGCCGCGGCGATTGAAAAAGCCGTCAGCGAAGCGATGAAAACTGCGCGCACACCGGATATTTACGAGGAAGGTTTTGAAAAAGTCGGAACGGTTGCGATGGGCGATTTGGTTGTGAGCCTGCTCAAATAGTTTTTGGTATACAATAACAAAGAACCGTCAGCTTACGCCGGCGGTTCTTTTTCGTCATGAATTTTGATTTTTGACAAACAGGGCTGCGGACTATTTTATCGCTTCCCGCATCGTTCGCCCTTTGAGCAGAATAAATACCTTTGGCGATACCTTTTTAAGTATGCGTTTAAAAAGAATCAGCGCGTTTGTTTTTGCCGTCGCGGTTTTATGAAGAAAACTGCGGGGATAATATTTGCTCGTTATTTTTTTGTCCAGCTTGGCTTCCTTTTTCTTCGCGGCATCCGGCGGTAAAGCAAAAATGGCTTTGTATTTTTTGACAAGCTTGTTGAAGTTGGAGGACATAAACAGGATATCAGACTTTTTATACTGCGGCATACGCAGCTGAACCGGGTCGTTCGGGTCCACCGTATCGTCCATGAAGCCCGCTTCACGCGCCGTTTGCTCAAGGATTGTCATCGGGTAGGGGTAAAATATATTCGGGGTGACCTTGTCAACATCCATCCTGGCGTTTAATTTGACGGTTTCGAGCGAAAGAGCAAGTGTTTCATACGGGAGCCCGACAATATTATAGGTAAGGGTGGTAATCTTATACTGCCGGAGCCATTTTGACACTTCAATCATATGGTCGTTTTTCATGTTGCGGTGCAGATATTTGGTGCGGAATGCCTCGTTGCCCGTTTCGAGCCCGATGTCAATCATATAACACCCGCCCGCTTTGAGCGTTTTGACCATTTCCTCATCCAGCATATCAAAGCGCAAATTGCAGTTGAACGGCAGATGGATTTTTTCAATGTACATCGGCATGAATTCATAGAACCAGTCTTTGTACATATTAAAAATGGCATCGCGGAACTCAATGAACTTGATGAACGGATATTTTGCCAGCAGGAGCTGCATGAGCTCAATGGACTTTTCGGGACTCCGGAAGCGGGAATACTTATTTTTGTTCGGATAGACATTGCGGAACTGCGAGTTGCCGCAGTAGGTACAGCTGAACAGGCAACCCCTGGAGAGCATGACCATCGCGGTAAAATTCTTTGACCGGTCCAGATTCTTGTAATCGAAAAGGTCAAAATCGGGGAATGGCAGTTCGTCCAGGTCTTCAATCAGCGGCCTGACCGGATTTTTTGCGAAGGTTCCGTCCGACAGCTTGAAATTGATGCTGGCGATGCTTGTTCGTTTTTCGCCCTTTGCCATGGAATCCATCAGCTCCAGCAGGGGATACTCGCCCTCGCCGACAACAACCGCGCCGCAGCCTTCAATTGCCAGCACTTCGTCGGGCACAAGGATGGCGTGGTAACCGCCGATGACGACCAAGGTGTCCGGCATTTCTTCCTTGAGCCAACGGCACATTTCTTTGATAAAGGGAACGGCCGTGGTGCGCGCGGTAAACCCGATTAGACCGGGGTTTTTGGAACGGACAGCTTCAATGAATTCTGTTTTGTCCGGCATATAAAGCTGATGATACAGTTCAACCCCGTACCCGGCGTTTTTAAGTACCGCGGATATGGAAGCAAGACCTTCGCTGTAATTGCCGAGTTTGCCTTTTTTGAACTTGTCTTCTTCCAAAAAATCGGGATAAATTAAAAGGATGGAAAGCGGTTTATTCACAAGGGTACCTCCAAAGATACAAAGGATACTATATTTTGACCAATATTAATATAGTTCAAATGGGGGAATTAGTCAACAGCAACAGCCGGGAAAATCGAATAAAAAAAGCCCTCCGAACCCTTTCTTGCCCGGACGGAGGGCATGATATCCAGAGCGAAAGAAGGACTAAGTCAACACGATGATTTCGGAATAAAAACCGCCCATTTCGCTTACCACTTTGGCATCGGCAACAAGCTTGCCATCGGCGTTGACAAATAAATCAATTTTGTCGAACCCGGTAACAGCCGGTGCGCCCTTCAGCGCCAGGTCGGTGTTCACCATAGTCAGAATTTGCGTTTCATTCAAGCCGAATAACTGCCCGATGTCAGTTTTTGTCGCTTTCGTGTCTGTCAGATAATTGTAGGCGTAGTAAAAATTGTCAACAATATATTCGCTTGCCATATAACCTTGAGCGGTGTTCAGCGAGACGAAAACAATACTGCCTTTTACAGAGGTTTCATACGAATATTTGAGAATTTCCTCAAAGCCGGTAAGGTCACCCGCCGTGTTGGCATAATTCTCGATGTTGATTTTCATTTCATTAATTTCCGCGTTGATTTGCAGCGCGCCGGGTTTGTCGGAAACGATTTTCGGCAGCTTGATATCGAAGCCGGCTGTGAAATTCTCCGATGCCACTAATTTCAGTTTATTGAGTTCGTAATAGGTGATAACCTGAGGGGGACCCGATTGTGTTGTGCCCTCTTCAGCTGAACTGACCGCCGATGTTGTTGCTGCCGCTGTGGATGTTTGTGTGCCGGCTTCGGAGGCCATCCTTGTTTCATCCCCCTTATCGGCGAAAGGACCGCAGCCGGCGAATAAAAAGGTAAAGACCAGAACAGCTGTCGCAGCGGTGATTGTGCATCTTCTTTTCATACCCCATTCTCCTTTCAATGTTGAAAAAACGAGCCGGAACCTTTGTCAAACCTGGATTGTTCAGCTCAACGGTATAATTTCCAGTTTCTTGCCGTTGTTCACAAATACGTGTGCGCACAATTTGCCTTCTTTGTTGACGGAAAACTCCAGGCCCTGGGTGCTTTCAATCTGCGGGGAGCCGATGATATCAAGCTTGGCATTGATGACATCCAGCATCTGCATTTCATTGTAATTATAAATTGAGGGCAAACTGTAATCGGTCACCAGGCGGTCTTCAAGGTAGTTGTATACATAATAGGTGTGTTTCACATCGGACTCTCCGCTCACGGTTTCAAAGAGTTTGTAGATGGAAATAAAGACGACGGAATCGTTGCTGAAGGAAAAGTAGGATACATCATATTTAGACTCGTAGGCGTTCAAGTCGCCGGCTTGTATATACTTGTTTTTTAAATCCTCTTTTACCAAGTTGATTTCGGCGTTAATCTGTGCCGCCACCGCGCTTTCGGAAACGATTGCCGGCAGCCTGACAATAAAGCCGGACAGAAAATTGCCGACCCGGCCGGTTTCGTTGATTTCATAGGCCGCTTGAACCTTGGGTTTCGGCGGTTTGGCGGGAACTTTTTCGCGTGTTGTCGTTTCGGAGACTAAAACGCCGCCGTCCGGGTCCAAATTGTCCACCAGAATAAATTTTGTAAAAAAACCGATAGCAACCAAGAGTGCAACAGTCAGAATGAGATAGCCGATCTTTTTCTGCAAGCTCGCTTTTTTAAAACGGTGCTTAAATTTGCGGTAAAGATACTTGGGCTTATATTTATAAAGGGAAGATTTGACGGTATGCCGGTAGCGTTTTATCCGGTTGGCAAGCGTGATTTTTTCGCGGTCGCTGTGCCGGCTGCTTTTATGTTTGCTCTTATGATGACCGCTGCTTGAACGATGACCGCTGTGCGAACTGCTGCCATGGCTGCTGCGGTGTTCTCCGCTGCTCGAGTGCCCGCTGCTTGAAGAAGAGTGCCCGCTGCTGCTGCGATGGCTGTGGCTGCTGCTTGAGTGCCCGCTGCTCGAACGCCCGCTGTGATGGCTGCTGTGCTCACCGCTGCTGTGGTGGCGGTTGCTCTCGCCCGAACTGTTGTTTTCGGCCGTTTCATCCTGAACAGACTGACTGTCAAGTCCTATTTCATTGTTTTGTGTGTCCCGTTCGTTATCCATTAAGAGAGCACCTTTCACTTTGAATGGCAAAATGACCGATTCCAACCATACTGCAGCATCATTTGCAATTACCCATATTACTAATTATACTATCAAAAATCAAACTAACAGTCAATAATAACCTTTGAATACCGCAGGATAGCCTCCTGCGGTATTCGTTAAGCAAATACACTTTACATATATTTGTTACACTCAATTTACCGATACTGATCGGCCGGCATGAATCAATCCCTTCAGGAAAGTTCTTTGACCAACTCGTTGATGATAACATAAATGCGCGTACTCTTGAAAGCAAATACGAAATCGTCCCAAAGCTTTACAAAAAAGTTAACCTGCGGTTCGGGCGGGGGCGGTGAGCCGTCATCGGTGACAAAAGCCTGCGTAAAACAAATACCGCCCGGTCCTTTGAGCTGCGCGCGGACATAACGGCCGATTTGGTCTTCATAGTCATTCAGGTCAATGGTGCCGCCCGTCGCGATGACCTCACCCTTGGCAATCCATTCAATCGTGTCATAATCGGTGCCTTGGATGCTGATTTGATCCAAACTGTCATTTACCGTGATGTTTGTGACAACCGGATATTGCCCGGTGCCTTTGAAGCCATCCCCGAGTTCGGGCCGGGCGATGCGTCCGCAGGCAAAGAAGGCACCTGTTTCCATCGCGGTGCGTACATTGGCAACGGTGTTTGAAGGCATCATGAACACTTCAAAGCCCGTATCAATATCATCAAAATTATGCGAGTCCGCATTGGCAAAGCCCCACACATTTCTCCCGGCGGGAATAACACTTTCAAGCAACCCGTCCCAAAGCACGCGGTCATGGCGTGTGACGGAATCCTGGCTGTTGATCGCTTCAATACCCAGGCAGGAATCGTATTTTTTAAGGATATCCGCGAAAAACTTGATGTTTTTCGGGTCTTTTGCGATGTTGATATCCCTTGCCGATTCAAGCCAGTCGCCCGGGTGATTAATATGCGTAAGCCCGCCGAGCGCGTCGACAGCGGCAATCGGGCCTTCAAAATCATTTTCTTTGCCCCAGTCATTCTGGCCGTAGTCAACAAAGAAGCCGTTCACATGGCTTTTGGTCAGCACAGCTGTGTTGAGTTCAATGCCCATGGGCACATCCGTCATGCCCCGGCCGCCGCGGTCGGAACCTGTTGTAATTTGCGCATATCTTTCGTTGGTGAGCGGCACAGGTTTGTTCAGTATCATATTAAAACTGAGCAGCGGAACCGGTGTCGGCTTCACATTCCAGCCCCGGTTGACCACACCGTGGTCCGTCATCGCCAACACATCATAACCCCTGGCATAGTATTCCTCAATTGCCGCCGTAAAAGTGTCTTCCCCGTCGCTGACGGTTGAATGCGCATGCAGATTGCCCTTGTAATGCCCCCAGGTGCTCCAGTTTACGGCTGCGTACGGGTTGGTAATGGTGTAGCTTTTTGTGCCGGCAATGTCCTGCGCGGCAAAAGCGCTCATACCGAAGGGGACGAGCAGGGAAAAGGCGAGAAGAAGTGAAAGTGTACGCATCACGGGTTTATTCATAGTCATTTCATTAAGCTCCTTTTTCGATTTTGTTATTGATAACTGATTGAATTATCTGGAAAGAACTTCGAACAGAACATAAAGCCTTGTGCTGGTGATGATGTAAAGGATTTTGCTCCAGAGTTGCTCAAAAAAAGTAACTTCATCATCAATAGGAGGCGGGCTGCCGTCGTCGGTGATAAATGCCTGTGTAAAACACACACCGCCCGGCCCGATCAGCTGCGCGCGCACATAACTGCCAATTTGGTCTTCGTAGTCGTTGAGGTCGATGGTGTTGCCGGCAGCGATGATTTCACCTTTCGCTATCCATTCAATTTTACTGTAACCGGTGCCGTCTATGGTGATTTGGTCGGCATCCTGGTCCACCGTGATGCGTGTGACTGACGGCAAATCGCCCGACGCTGTGAACCCTTCACCCAGTTCCCTGCGCGCGTAGGGCGTGCAAGCAAAGAAAGTGCCGTTTTCCATCGCTGTGCGGACATTGCCCACCGTATTTTGCGGCATCAGGAAAATGCCCCAGGCATCCCCGATTCTTTCAATGCTGTGAGAGTCGGCGTTGGCAAATCCCCAGACATTTCTGCCGTACGGAATCACTTTTTCGAGCAGGCCGTCCCAAAAAACACGGTCGTTTTGAGTAGCGGTGTCCCGTTCAATCGCGATTTCCACCCCCAGGCAGGAGTCGTACTTTTTGAGCAGGTCAGCGAAAAACGCTATGTTTTTCGGGTCCTTTGCCCTGCTGATGTCCTTGCCGGAACCAAGCCAGTAGCCGGGATGATTAATAACCGTCAGCCCGCCCAGCGCGTGAACCCCCGCAATCGGTGTCTCGTAATCGTTTTCCCTGCCCCAAAGCCCTTGCCCGTAATCGGCAAAAAAGCCGTTGACATGCGTAAGCTTCATCGAAACGGCGTTGAGTTCAATGCCAAACGGCACATTTGTCATGCCGCGGCCATCCCGGCCGGCGCCTGATTGAATTGCGGCATAGCGCTCGTCCGTTAGCGGTTTGGGCGGGTTAAGATAAGATTGAAAGCTGATAATCGGGACAATCTGCGGGGTGATATTCCAACCCCTGTTGACCACACCATGGTCCGTCATTGCTAAAATGTCGTAACCGCGGGCATAATGGGCTTCTATCATTTTATCAAAATTGACAGAACCGTCGCTCGCGGTGGAGTGCGAATGGAGGTTGGCTTTGTACTGTCCCCAGGTATCCCAGTCAACGGTTTCATACGGATTGACGATGCTGTAGCTCTTCGCGCCTGTCGGTTCCGGGGCAGCCGCGGCGCCGGCCATGACAGGCAGTATTATTGTCAGCACGAGCAATCCAACCAGGGTTTTGCGAAGAAAGTTTCTCTTTTTCACACAAATTCTCCTTTTCCATTCTTATACCCGGCTGCATCGTGACGGGAAACGGCCTCGCTAAAAGCCTGCATATGAGACTTTACATGTGTTTTATATATACTACAGTATAGGGGGGCGGGCGTTTTATGTCAAGAAAAACACGGCGCTGCCGCAGCCGGTAAAAATTAAAAGAACCGTTTGCCGCAACCTGATTGCGCAACGGTTCCTTGTGTTTGTCCGGGGGGATTGATGAAAAACAGAACCTACATCACCAACACATATTTATAGACCGATACAAACTGGACCACCGTACCCGCGAGAACAAACGCGTGGAATACGGCGTGAAAATACGGCAGCTTTTTACCGATTCCGCAAAGGATCGCGCCGACGGTATAAAGCGCGCCGCCGATAAACAGCAGAATCAAACCGGGCCTGAACAAACCCTGAAAAATAGCGAGCATGGGTTTTATTGCGAAAACCAGCACCCAGCCGATGGAGATATACAGAACCATTTGAACCACTTTGAATTTCTCCTGGTTGATGGCGGTACAGACAATGCCAAACAAGGCCGCTCCCCAGGCGAATGCAATCGTCACCCAGCACAAAACCGGATGTTCCGGGCGGAATGCGACAAGAGAATAGGGGGTCATGGAACCGGCGATGAGCAGAAAAATATTGCAGTGGTCAATAACACGCAGCACTTTTTTCAATTTACCGGGTTTAACCCCGTGGTAAAAGGCAGAACCTGCATACAAGAGGATAATGGAAATCCCATATATAATGGAGGCTATAAGCCCCGCTTTTGAGTTGAGCTCCAGGCTTTTTTTAATGCACAGCGCAAGGACAATGACGCCGAAGGGCACGCCCACAAAATGTGTAACAGCGTTCACGGTGTCTTCTGCCCGGGTGTAATTCATTAATTTAACACTTTGAATTCGCATTTGCGGTTCCTTATCAATTCGAATGGGAATGCTCTATTTAGGATGATACCATAGAACAAAAGGTAAGTGGTGAATAAACCCTGAACAGTTATAATTGGTGTTTGAAACACTCAACGGCAACAGGCTATCCGAGCAATTCTTTAAGCAGTTTTGTGACTTCCTGCGCGGGGGCCTGGCCGCGGAGCGCCTTCATGCTTTGGCCGATTAGGTACTGGAACGCCTGCTGCTTGCCGCTTTTGAATTCGGCTACGGACTTCTCATTTTCGGTCAGCACCTTTTCAATCGCCGTCTTCATTGCGGAATTGTCTGTCATCAAACCGAGGCTGTTGGCTTTGACATATTCTTCCGGTTCGGTATTGTTCATAAAAACTTCGGTTAAAACCTTTTTCGCCGTACCTCTGTTTATTTTGCCTTCGGTGAGCAACTTGATGATTCTACCCAAATAAGCACCGTTAAATGTCATGTTTTCCGGCAGCGTTTGGGTGTCGTTGAGCAATTTAAGCAAATCGCCCATAATCCAGTTGGCGGCTTCTTTCGGGCTGCCGCAGATTTCGGTTGTCTGCTCAAAGAGTTTGACCAAATGGATAGAATTCGTGATAATACCTGTATCGTACTCAGGCAGGCCGAGAGTTTCCATATAGCGCTTTTTCTTTTGTTCGGGCAGTTCCGGCATCCCGGCCCGGATGTCCTCAATCATTTTTTCGCTGATTTCGACAGGCGGCAGGTCCGGCTCCGGGAAATATTTGTAGTCATGCGCGTCCTCTTTGGAGCGCATGGCGTAGCTTTGCCCCTTATTATCATCCCAGCGGCGCGTTTCCTGCACAACCCGTTTGCCGTCTTCCAGCAGTTCTATCTGTCGCTTGGTTTCGCTTTCGATTGCCCTTGAGATCGCCTTGAAGGAGTTCATGTTTTTCATTTCGGTTCGGACACCGAGTTCAGTTGAACCGGCCGGGCGGACTGACAGATTAATATCCGCGCGCAGGGAGCCTTCCTGCATCCGGCAGTCGGATACATCGGTGTATTGCAAAATGGCTTTGAGTTTTTCAAGGTATTCGATGGCTTCGTCCGCGCTGCGTAAATCCGGCTCGCTGACAATTTCCAGCAGCGGCACGCCGCAGCGGTTGTAGTCGACGAGGGTAGAATCCTCCCACGGGTCGTGGATGAGCTTGCCGGCATCTTCTTCCATATGGATTTCTTTGATTTGTATTTTTTTTGTACCGCCGCCTGTCGCATTGATTTCCACAAAACCCCAGGAGCATATCGGCATGTAGAGCTGCGAAATTTGGTATGCCTTGGGCAGATCAGGGTAAAAATAGTTTTTCCGGTCAAACTTATTGTAGCGGTTGATACTGCAGTTCGTCGCAAGCCCGGCGCGCACCGCGTATTCCAAAACCATGCGGTTGAGCACGGGCAAGGTGCCCGGCATGCCGGAGCAAACCTCGCACACATGGGTATTCGGGTCGCCGCCGAACTGTGTGGTGCAGGCGCAAAAAATCTTTGATTTGGTGGAAAGCTCGGTGTGTACCTCCAAGCCGATAACGGTTTCATAAATCATTTTGCCGCACCTCCCTGAACCAACACGGGTTTTTGCTTGTGGAAGTTCGTTGCCTGCTGATAGGCGTGACCGGCACCGAGCAGACTGCTTTCGTCAAAAGCTTTGCCGATAAGCTGCAGGCCGATGGGCAGACCATCGCTGTCTACCCCGCAGGGGAGAGAGAGCGCCGGTAAACCGGCTATATTAATCATCACCGTATAAATGTCGCCCAAATAAGTTTTTAACGGGTCCGACAGGCTTTCGCCGCGCTTGAGCGCTGTGGTCGGATAAACGGGGCCCAGCAGCATATCGTATTTTTCAAACGCTTCAAAGAAGGATTTCTGGATGAGCTTCTTCGCCTGCAGCGCTTTTTTATAATAAGCGTCATAGTAGCCGGAGCTTAGCACAAAATTGCCGAGCATAATGCGCAGTTTCACTTCCATACCGAAACCTTCGCTGCGGCTCTTAATGTATGTGGAACGCAGAGAGTCGGCGGCGGGGGATGTGTAGCCGTATTTGATGCCATCGTACCGGGAGAGGTTGGAGCAGGCTTCGGCACAGGCGATGATGTAATAAGTCGGAATGGCGTATTTGGCAATTGGCAGCGGGAATTCTTCAATAACCGCGCCCATCTCCTCCAGCTTTTTCGCCGCGGCCAGAACAGCGGTTTTGGTGTCCTCCTGCAGCCCTTCGCCGAAATAGTCGGCGGGGATGCCGATCTTTTTACCCTTGATGCCGTTGCCAAGGGCTGATTGATAATCAAAACTGAAGTCCATCGAGGTGGAATCCCGCTTGTCTTTACCGGCTATAATCTGGAAAAGCGCGGCGCAGTCCGCGGCGTCTTTACCGATAGGCCCGATTTGGTCGAGTGAGGAAGCAAAAGCGACCAGCCCGCGGCGGGACACTGTGCCGTAGGTCGGTTTGAGCCCTGTAACCCCGCAAAAAGCGCTCGGCTGGCGGACAGAACCGCCCGTGTCGGACCCCAGCGCGATGACCGCCTCGTCCGCGCTGACAGCTGCGGCGGAGCCGCCGGAAGACCCGCCCGGAACGCGTTCAATATCCCAGGGGTTCAGTGTTGGTCCGAAAAAGGATGTTTCGGTCGTGGAGCCCATGGCAAATTCATCCATGTTCAGCTTGCCGATGAGGACCATGCCGGCTTTATTCAAGCGCTCAACCACATGCGCGTCATATGTCGGTACAAAATTGCCGAGTATTTTTGAACCGCAGGTTGTCCGGATACCTTTTGTGCAGATGTTGTCTTTAACAGATACCGGGACGCCCGCGAGCGGGGACAGTTCCGCGCCGGCGTCAATGAGTGCCTGTACTTCATCCGCGCGCTTTGCTGCCTCTTCCCTGCACAATGTGATATAGCAGTTATAGGTGCTGTCAAAAGCATCCACTGCCGTAAAGACACTGTCCACGGCTTCGCGTACGCTGATTTTTCCCTCTTTTATTTTTCCCGCCAGCTGCAGCGCTGTCATTTGGGTGATATCCATTTGTAAACTCCCTGTGTGTTCTTTCTTTAATCAACCGTTTTCGGAACCTGGAAGCACCCGTCCTTTTGGCGAGGCGCGTTGTTCAGCAGCAAATCTCTGCCGGCGGAAGGCACCACCTCATCTTCGCGGAATACATTTGTAACGGGGAAGGAGTGCGAAAGCGGCTCAACGCCCGCTGTGTCAAGCTCGTTGAGTGTATCCATGTAAGACAGGATATCGGCTAAATTTTTGCCGCATTTTTCCCGTTCATCCCCGGTCAGTTCGATTCGCCCGAGGCTTTCAAGGTAGGTGATCAGGTTACTGTCGATAGTCATGTGAAAAATCCTTTCTTGCGAAAGCAGTTGAAAAGCAGTGGAGAAGCGTAGAGAAGCAATAGAAAAGCAATTGGAGAAAAAAGCCTTCGTTACTCCCGTGCTTTGCGCGGCGCAGCCGCACTTCTCAACTGCTTTGCGGGCGAACACAGTTCGCCCCTACAACTACTTACGGTTCCAACCTGCTCAAGTCCCGCGGGAACAGGGTTGCATGGCGGATGTTGTCATCGTTAAACAGGCGCATGCAAAGCCTTTCAAGCCCGATGCCGAGCCCGCCGTGGGGCGGGATGCCGTATTTGTGGAGCATTAAGTAGGTGGTGAAGTCTTCGGGGTCCAACCCTTTGGCTGTCATCTTTTCCACCTGCGCGTGGTAATCGTGTACGCGCTGCCCGCCGGTGGTGATTTCCACCCCCCGGAACAACAGGTCAAAACTCAGCGTCACTTTATTGTCATCAGGGTCATCCATCGCGTAAAAGGGACGCTTTTTGGAAGGGTAGTGGGTGACAAAAACAAAGTCGCTGTTATGTTTTTCCTGAAAATATCTGCCGATTAACTGTTCTTCCTCCGGCTCCAAATCGTTCGGGTCTTTGATACGGCGGTTGTATGCGGCGGCGACCATCTCTTTCGCGTCTTTAAAGGTAACGCACGGGATTCTTTCTATGACGGGCACTTCGATTTTTAACTGCTCGATTTCCGCCGCGTATTCGCGTTTAAGCAGTTCAAAGGTGTACTTCAAAAATCCCGTTTCCATCTCCATAATATCATAAAAGCTCTCAATATAACCCATCTCGAAGTCCAGGCTGGTGTATTCATTCAGATGGCGGCTGGTGCTGTGTTTTTCCGCGCGGAAAACCGGGCCGACCTCATACACGCGCTCGAAAACGCCGACCATGGTTTGTTTGTATACCTGCGGGCTTTGGGCGAGGAAAGCTTTGCGCCCGAAGTATTCCATTTTAAACACATTCGCACCGCCTTCCGCCGAGGCGGCAACCAGTTTCGGCGTATGAATTTCGGTAAAACCCTGCGTATGCAAGTAGTCGCGAAACCCGCGCACAATGCCGTCTTGTATACGAAATTTGGCGCGCATCTCACCCGCGCGCAGGGTGGCGGGGCGGTAGTTGAGCAGCGTTTCGATGGTGGCCCTGATTTTGCCTTTATTGATAATGACCGGCATGGGCGCCGCGGGTTTCGCAATTGCCTCGGCGCTTTGCAGGTTGATTTCAAAGCCGTGCGGGGCGCGTTCTTCCGGTTGTGCGGTACCGGTAAAACGCACGCAGGCTTCCTCACAGATATTTTTCAAGTCAAAAGCGGGATGGCTTTTGTCCCACACGCATTGAACGGTACCGTCGATGATGCGCACGATGATAAAGGCCACATCGCCCATGTCCCTGATTTTATGAACCGAACCGTGGAACCCGACAATGTTGCCGCTGCCCGCCGCTGTTTTCAGCTCCGCAAGCGTACAAATAGATGAAATTGTTTTTTCTCCCGTATATCTCATGCTGCTCAACTCCCGCTGTGTTTGTATACGACTCGTAATTATAAAAAATTACTTTTCATATTAACACGCCGCGGCATCTTTGTAAAGCAAGAACAACATAAAATTTTACTTTTCGGGATGAACACAACTCGGACAAACAAACGGTTTCGGCTGAAGCCAAAACCGTTTGTTCGGTAGTTGTGCAATTTAGCGGTGCGGATACCGCGGCTACCATTTGAGTTCCAGCACCATCTCGACGAAAATTTCCGCCACATTGCGGTCGAATTGTGTGCCGGAATACTTTTTAATTTGTTCGATGGCCTGCACTTTTGTCAGCGCTTTTCTATACGGTCTGTCGGTCATCATCGCGTCATAGGCGTCGGCAACTGCGATTATTTTTGCCTGCAGGGATATCTCCAAGTCGCTCAAGCCCCTGGGGTAGCCCTTTCCGTCAACGCGTTCGTGATGTTCCAGAATGTAATCCGCGATTTTTGAGAATTCGTTCACGGAACCGAGGATTCTGTAACCGATTTCCGAATGGCGCTCGATTTCATTCCACTCATGCGATTTCAGCTTGCCTTGTTTGTTGAGCACCTCCTCGCTGATGCCGATTTTGCCGATGTCGTGCATCAGCCCCGCGAGGCGTATCTGGTCAACTTCCACCTGCGCGAATCCCATTTCCTTCGCGATTGCTTCGCATATTTCCCCGACGCGCTCGCTGTGGAACATCTCCCTTTCATTCTTGGCAAACAGGGAGTTCATAATCAAATCGATGGTTTTGCTGCGCATACTCGAGGAGTCCGATAGCTTGTTGCGGTACATCGCGTCCTCAGCGATCATAAAGATTTCGTTCATGCCTACGGCGGCGTCATCCTTTACCGCATAGCCGATGGATATAGACAACACAAGGTTGTCGATTTTTTCTCTCGCGATGGCGGCGTTAATGCGGGCGATAATCGTTTCAGCGTTTTTGGCATCGGTTTGGGGAAGCAGCAGCACAAATTCGTCCCCGCCGATTCTTGCCACAATGTCCCTGCTCCTGCACTCGCGTTTCAAAATCTCCGCAATTTTTTGAAGAAGCAGATCTCCGGCATCATGCCCGAAGGCATCGTTGGTCAGCTTTAATCCGTTGACATCCGCCATAACAAGCGTAATCGGGTAATACTTTTCCTCATCAAGTCTTTGCACTTCCTGCTCATAATACCGGCGGTTGTGCAGCCCCGTTAGTTGGTCATGAAAACTCAAAAACTCAATTTCCTGCTGTTTTGTTTTTTTATCGGTCACATCCCGGAAAACGAGCACCACACCGGTGATGTTGCCCTGCGCGTTTTTGATGGGCGCCGCGCTGTCCTCAATATAACGGCCGGTTCCGTCGGGCGCGAGCAAAAGGGTGTGGTTGGACAACTCAAAAACCTCACCGGAAGATAAAACCTTGCTGACAGGATTATCCATTTTATCACCCGTAAACTCGTTGATGATATTGAAAACCTCGTCCAGCGGTTTGCCGGAAGCGTCCGCCTGGCGCCAACCTGTCAACTCTTCAGCCACTGCATTGAGCACGGTTACATTGCCCTGCGCGTCTGTCGCGATAACGCCATCGCCCACGGACAGCAGCGTGGTTCTGAACTGTTCCTTTTCGTTATAAAGCGCCTGCTCCATTATTTTGCGCTCGGTTATATCCATCGCGATGCCGCCCAAAGCAACCGGGTTGCCGTCTTCATCGCTGACCACCTGTGTCCGGCAGTCCATAATCAGTTCGCGCCCCTCACTGGTGTAATTGACCACTTCACCCTGCCAGGAACCGTTCGCCAATGTCTGCTCCAAAATCTCTTTTTGCGACGCGCCTTTGGCCGGATCTTCCCCGAACACATCGGTCTTTTTTCCGACAATTTCCTGCGGGGTGTACGCCAACACATCCGTTTGGACCCGGTTGACATAAGTGATAACACCGTTGAGGTCGGTGATGGTGATATGCTCCTCCAACTGGTCAAGCACCAGTGATTTCAGGCGGAGCTCGTCCCCGAGTCTTTTGCGTTCCGTGATATCCTCAATAATACCGGTACCGCCGGTAATCTCGCCGGACCCGGACAGAATCGGAGAAAATTTACCTCTGATCGGCGTTACTTTGTCTGATGTGACGGCATGATAAACATCCCGGTATTCGGTTATGTCACCTTTTAAGGCTCCTTGGATGCACGCCACAATTTTTTCATCGGGCAGCTTCAATAGATTAAGACCGATGAGCGCCTCGCGGGAGGATCCGATAATCTCCACAAAAAAGTCATTGCAGTCAACAATTCGGGCATCCGTGTCAAAATTGAAAACACCCACCGGTGAGTATTCAAAGATGTTTCGGTATTTTTCCTCGTTTTCACTCAGTACTTCATACAACAGAAGTTTGTCGAGGACGCTGATAATCAGATTGCTGAACTGGGCCAGAAGATGCCTTTCTTTTTCCGTGTAAATATGGCACTGCCCAACAGAGTCAAAGCCGATAAAGCCGAAGCAGTCGCCGCCGAGCATCATCGGTACGGTGAGCAGGCTTGAGACGCCCTGCGGCTCGAGCAGTGTTCTAACAGTATCGTCAGCGGGCATTGTCGAAACATTGGGAATAAAAACCGGCTTGCCTTTTTGATGAGCTTGAGGCCAATCGTTCATCAAAGAAAGCGGAACATGCTGCAGGTTGTTGATTTGTGCTGTGATCCCCTTCGCGCACCATTCAAAGGTGTTAAAACAAATCTGTTTTGGGAAATCATACTTGAATATATAAACCCTGTCCGCACAGACGGCTTTTCCGACTTTCTCCAGCGCGCTGTTTATCGCGCGGTCGATTGAGTCCGGGCTTGCGCTGACAAAATCCGAGGAAATGTCCAGCAGTATGCGCTGAATCTCGCTGTGCATCTCAACCTCTTTTTGCGCCTGCAGCGCTTTTGCCTTTTCTTCTTGAGCTTGAATGCCTGCCAAGAGCACTTCTTCATGGCTTCCCTCTAACAGAATATTCTTTTTTACCAACGCGCTTAAGGCAAATGCAACGCACAGCGCAGCCAAAGCAAAACCGAAGGTCCGTGCTGTTTCAATGATCGCCGGCATAAACCAGATACGGGGCGGATAGTCCACCCCGAGTACCGCAGTAAGTTCGCCGCTATCCGGAGCATACAGCGGTACTAACACACTCTTCCAGGAACCCCACCGGTCCCTGTTAATGGGCGTAATCATAATATCCGCGTTGGGGGAGGTAAAAGGCTTAAAATATGAGGCATCAGCTTCACTGTACACCTGACCGGGCGGTGAATAGTCATTGGATGTTGGCGGTTCCGAATCAGCCAGGATAACAATTTCTTCCCCGCGCAGGGTGAACAGATAAACAAAGCGAATCTCATCATCTGCCTCGGCGAAGCGGACAAGCTTTCCTTTGACGGACTCGTACGGTTCGCCGCCCACATCCGACGCTTCACCTTTTAATCCGGATAAGCTTTCAATATCCAGCGTGTTTTTTGCGGCCATCGCGACGGCCTTGGCATCATGTTCAATTGCCTCAATGCTTGAAATCCACGCATGCCAAATGAAAATAGCGCTCGACAGCAGCAGCATGATGTAAAGCAAGCCGAAAACCCGGCGATGGTGTTTTATTTTTGGCGTGCCTGCGGTTTCTTTACTGCTCACGGTTGTTTCCTCGTGTCTTTACATATTTTCCGGCGATGTTTGCTTAAGACCGGGGTGTCCGGATGCGAGTCCGGCGCTTGTTTGTCTGATGTAAGGACGAATTGAAAATATAAAACAAATATATTGCGCTTATTATATCATATATTGTACAAAATGCAACAAAATTATTTGGAATTGCTCATTAAGCTGTTGCTGATCGAAATTGCTGAACCGGTTTTCGGTTAGAAATCGACACAATCTATAAAGAATACCGCGGCTTACAAAAAATCGGTAAGCCGCGGTATGTCGGAAATTATTCTGACGGATTATTTATTTGAACAATGTCCGGTTCGTGAATTAATATTGGAGCTCCGCAATCACTTTCTCACCCGGAAACTCATCACGGCCGCCTTTTTTTTGGAAAGAAAGGATCAGTTTCGCGACTTCCTCTTCGTCGTGCGTTTCCATATATTCGGTAAAAGCGGCGACTTTCGCATATTCACTGATGGAGAACAATACAGCGTCCGCCTGATTGTTTTTAAAAATGAAGATTTTACCGGCTTCCTCAGCCTTTTCACGGCAAGTTTTGTAGTTTTTGATCATATCGGAATTGGATACAATTGACTGGATGGAAATTTTCATTTGCACGCTCACTTTCTTGACTTTTGATTTTTTATAGGATACTACAGTTAAAATGATATTTCAACGAATAGTCACGATAATTTTGAAAAATTTAATATTCGGTGGGGGACTGATTGCCGGGGGGAAAAAGATGCCGGCATTCGGCTGACGCAAAACCGCTATTCAATCAAGTCTGCCAGGCTTTCATATTTGGCGATGGAAAATAAAACGGCATTGGGTTGATTGTTTTTCAAAATGAAGATGTTACCGTACAGTTCTGCTTTTTCGCGGCAGATTTTATAGTTCTTGATCATGTCGGAATTGGAAACGATAGCATGTGATAATATGTTCATTATTGTCCCTCCTTTCAACTATCTGTGTTCATTATGAACTGGTTTTAATAATGTGTCAACAAATAATAAGAATAATAATGGTAAATATGGACAAACTTAATATCGTATATATAGTATGGTTCCATTGGAGGAGGTATTGTGCGTGTTTAACGCCGACGAGAACGGATTATTGGCCGGCGGCTGCCTGGTTGACGGTGTCCGTCGGGTTTATTTTTACCGCCGGTATTTTACCGCGAACAGCCTTGCATTATAGGGATACTGATGTTATACTTTTGATTAAAGAAATTTTAAAAATGCCGCGTACCGCGCGGCGCCGGATGGTGATGATAATGCCGCTTGTCAACATGAGTGAGCTGCTCGAGCAGGCGATGGACAGTGACTGGGCTGTGGGCAGTTTCAGCGTGGCGAATATGGAAATGGTGCTTGGAATATTGCGCGCCGCGGAAGAAACCCAAAGCCCTGTGATATTGCAGATAGCGGAAGTCAGGCTGAAACATTCGCCGCTGGATCTGATCGGGCCGCTGATGGTAAGCGCCGCGGAAAACGCGGATGTGCCTGTCGCCGTGCATTTTGACCACGGCACCACACTCAAAGCCATCGAGTATGCGCTCGACTTGGGGTTTACCTCCGTGATGATGGACGGTTCCAAGCTCGACTTAAAGGAAAACATTGCCATCACCCGCAAGGTAGTAAAGCTCGCGCGGGACTACGGCGCGGATATTGAGGGCGAAATCGGCAGTGTCGGCGGCAGTGAAGACGGCAGCGAGCAAATCGCAATCCATTGCACATCGCCGGAGCAAGCACTGCGGTTCCAAAACGAAACCGGTGTGGACGCGCTCGCCGTCGCCATCGGCAACGCCCACGGCAACTACAAGCAGGAACCAAAGCTGCGGTTTGACATTTTGGAGCAGGTGAGCTCCCTTTTAGTGGTGCCTCTTGTGTTGCACGGAGGCACGGGGATATCACCGGAGGATTTTAAAAAGTGCATCCGGCTTGGCATTAAAAAAATCAATATAGCCACTGCCACCTTTGACGCAGCAGAACACAGTGTCCGCGCCGCGTACGCGCAGGGGAAAATCAGCGGTTACTACGACTTGCAGACCGCGGAGGTTGAAGGCGCGTATCAAAACGCGCTCAAACATATTGAGATTTTCGGGTGCGCGGGGAAATGCTGACAAGTAGGGGCGAACATTGTTCGCCCGAGACCCAATCCCACCACCGCTTCGGCGGTCCCCCTCCCTTTAACAAGGGAGGCAAGTAAGAAGAGTTTCTTGTCCCCCTTGTTAAAGGGGGAAACCGGCAACAGCCGGAGGGGGATTCGTATTAATTGCGGTTTTTCCGTTCTCGTATAATAATATTAACAATCAGGAAGGGAAATCTTATGAACTACATTAACTTTGACAAAAACAAACCTTTGGATGTCATCCCCATCGGCAGGATTGCGATTGACTTTAACCCCACGGATATGAATATGCCCCTGTCGCAAAGCGGCAACTTTAACAAATATGTCGGCGGTTCGCCGGCCAACATTGCCGTCGGGCTTGCCCGCCTGGGCGCGAAATGCGGCTTTATCGCGCGCGTGTCGGATGACCAATTCGGCGATTATGTCACACAGTATTTCGAGAATGACGGGATTGATACCTCCCACATTTTCCGCTGCCAAAACGGCGAGAATTTGGGGCTGACCTTTACGGAAATATTAAGCCCCACCCAAAGCAGCATCCTCATGTACCGCGAAGGTGTCGCGGACCTGCAGGTTTGCGTGGACGATGTGGATGAGGAATATATTAAAAAAGCAAAGGCGGTTGTCATATCCGGCACATCGCTGTGTACGAGCCCATCGCGGGAAGCGGCACTCAAAACCATGATGCTCGCGAAAAAGAACGGTGTTGTCGTGATTTTTGACATCGATTACCGCAGCTACACCTGGAAAAACAAGGATGAAATATCCATTTACTATTCCCTGGTTGCCAGCAACAGCGATATTGTGCTCGGCTCGCGTGAGGAGTTTGATTTAACGGAAGCGGTTTTGGGCGTTTGCCCGGATGATAAAGCCTCCGCCGCGCTTTGGCACGGGCACGGCAATAAAATCGTAATTATCAAACATGGGAAGGAAGGCTCCGTCGCTTATTTAAACGACGGCAAGAGCTACAAAGTGCGCCCGTTCCCGGTGAAGATGCTCAAGGGCTTCGGCGGCGGTGACGGCTACGCGTCGGCCTTCATCTTCTCCCTGCTCCGGGGTCGGAGCATCCCGGACGCGCTGGAGTTTGCCACCGCCTCCGCGTCCATGCTCGTTTCAGCCCACAGCTGTTCGGCCGCGATGCCCACGGAAGAAGCGGTACAGCGCTTCATTCAAGAGAGTAAGGCGAAGTATGGCGGAGTAGTGGAAGAACTGTAAAAAGCTAAGGAGAAAAAGCGTGCCGAAGGTTAAGCTGAGCAAAAACATCTGGAGCAACCTCATCCTGTTCGGGTTTATGGGTCAGGTGGCTTGGAGCATGGAAAATGTCTACTTCAACACCTTCCTGTTTAATTACATTGGCGGGACGACACGGGATATATCCCGCATGGTCGCCTTGAGCGCGGCTACCGCGGTTATTACCACCTTTGTTATGGGTACGCTGAGCGATAAACTTAACAAAAGGAAAAACTTTATCTGCGCCGGCTATATCCTTTGGGGCTTAACGGTGGCAGCTTTCGCCTTTATTTCGCGCGATAGTATCGCCGCGCTCTTTCGCTTGACTGACCCGGCGGCTGTTGTCGCGGCAACGGTCAGCGTTGTGATTATTATGGACTGCATGATGACTTTTATGGGTTCCACCGCCAACGACTCCGCTTTCAATGCCTGGGTGACGGATGTTACCGTGCCGGCAAACAGAGGCACCACGGAAGGTATCTTGTCTATTATGCCAATCCTGGCCACCCTGATCGTAACCATCGGCTTCGGCGCGGGCGTTGCCGCTGTCGGGTATTCCGCCTGTTTTATCGGTCTTGGCGTCATTGTTTCGCTTTGCGGTGTCGCAGGGCTGTTTACCGTCAAAGAGTCTAAGAGCGGGATTGTAAAGCAGAGTAATTACTTCAAAGATTTAATCTACGGTTTTCGTCCGTCGGTCATTAAAGAAAACAGCAGGCTGTACTTCGCCCTGAGTGCTGTTTGCATCTTCAGTGTATCGGTGCAGATGTTTTTCCCCTACATATTTATATATCTTCAGCATTTTTTGAAGTTTGACATCAGCAACCTTCAAATAACCCCGTTGGGCGCTGCAACGGCAGCCGCTGTTCTGGCGGGTGTAATCGCGGGCGCTGTGGGGCTGGGGATACTTGTTGACCGATTCGGGAAGACAAAATTTATTGTACCGTCAGTCATCATCTTTGTCAGCGGCTTGTTCGCGGCAAATTTTGTACGGAAACTGTCGATTTTCGGCTTGCTCGCGCTTGTTATTATCGCGGGGTATGGGTTGCTGATGATTATCCTGAACGCGACCGTCCGGGATTTTACTCCGGAGGAAAATGTGGGTCTCTTCCAGGGTGTCCGCATGATTTTTTTTGTACTCATTCCGATGATTCTCGGCCCGTTTCTCGGCAACTCGGTGATTGAGGCATTCGCGTCAAAGCATGCGGCCGGTATCTATTATAATGATTTTCAGGAAGCTGTGATGGTGCCCGTACCGGAGATATTTGCCGCGGCGGCCATCCTGGGCTTGCTGATCTTTTTGCCGCTGATTTTAATTAAGAAAGAATACAACAAAAACAAACAAGGTTAAAGGAGTTTTCATGAAAAAAATCGCGGTAAAAACGCTTTCTGTCTTATTCAGCGCAGCGCTGTGCGTGCCGGTGTGTGCGTTTTCGGCAGGGAATGATGTGCGCAAAGAAGCTGCCGGGCAGACAACGGCAACGGCGGAATTGTTCGCATCGCCTATGCAGGCGGATGCACCGGAATTTGAGTTTATCGACACCCTGCCGGAAACCGCAACAACGGCATCGGAAAAAGTTCAGGCATACAGGGCAGCACCGTCACAGGAAAAACCGGTGGTTCAGAACGTAATGCCGCCTGCAGATAAAGACCCGGTAACGCTGCTGGAGTTCGGCAGTGAGTTTTTGGTCGCTTATCTGACGGGGCTGAACAATTTGACATCGCGGCTTGCTGACACCGGCGGCGATTTTCCGGAGTTCATCTTTGAATATGACGATAACGCGGGCGCACACCATATCATTTACATGGGCATGTATTTTGATGAGGCAAACCAGCTGATTGTCGGCCGGGACCAACAGGGCGCGTTTGCTATCGGGTTCGATGTGGATATCCGGCAAAAGATGATGTACTCCGCGCTCAACGGCTGGAACAGAAATGTCGGCTTCAACCGTCTTTACGACTTTTTCGCCCCTGCCGCGGGCGTGTTTTATGATACGCACCGGATTAAATTTGAATACGGCGGGCAGGACTGGATGGTACAGATTTGGAAAGGGCTTTACTTTTTTGTCGGCTCCGGGGCGGAAATCGGCATTTACAACAAACCGCAAAGCAGAACCTTGGAGCATTACGACTGCGCGGGCGATGCCGACATGCTCGAAATGTCCATGCGTGTAATGCGCGGGGATGATATTTTGCTCGAGCGGGCACCGCAAAAGCATTGGTGGATGAACGGCTTTGTGCTGAGCAACGGGGTCTATCCGCCAAGCGCGCTTACATTGGAGGGCGGTATCCGGTTTGAGGATGAGGGGATGAAAGCGGCATTCCTGGTCCCGTTCGAAACGCTTTGCGCGCAGGAAGGCATCACCTTCACGGTAGACGGCGGGCTGGTCAGTTTTATTTGGTAGCGGTTAAAATCAGTATCAGCATATATAGAAAGGATGATTGAATTGGCAGCTTTCGGCATCATCAGGCGAATCACGGCATTCTTTATGGCATTGGTTGCAATGGTCACCATTCCGCTCGGTACGACAATAGGCATAACGGAGGGAAACCCGATGATGGCGACGCGGCAGGATTATTGTTACGACAACGACAAACTGTTAATCGGCGGCTACAACTACGATTTGAGCCATACCGACGACGTGCATGTCTCCTGGGTCAAAGAAGCGGGGATTGACTTTTTAATCACCGGTGTCAACGACACATTCCTCGATTTATGCGCGGACAACGAAATCGGCGTTATCGCAAAGTCCCGCAACGCGCCCGCTATGTATTGGGATGCCTCGAACAGTGCCGCTTGGTACGACATAAACCCAGGCACCTACAAAGACCATCCGGCTTTGTGGGGGGACGACATGATAGACGAGCCGACTGCCGCAGGGTTCGCGACGCTCGGCGCGGCGGTCAACCACTATTATGCCAACACAACGGGAAAAATCACGCTCATCAACCTGTTTCCGATTTACGCGAGTGCCGAGCAGCTCGGCAATTCTCCGGTAATCGAACCCTACAAAAAGGTGCTGCTGCCGTTCTCTGATTTTTCCGATCAGTCCATTGATAAGTACAAACGGCATGTGTCCGATTATATTAACAATATCGACACCGACTATATCTCCGTGGACATCTATCCCCTCGGTGTGAAGAAGGATGTGCTCGGCAACCGTGTTTTGACAACCAACGAGTATTGGCTCAGGAATCTTGACATCCTTGCGGAGGCCTGTCGGGAAACGGACCGTGACCTGTGGGTCATCACCCAGGCAGCCGGCAACGAAATTGACGAAGGCGGCGGCATGCGTTACTGCGACACACCGGAGGACATCCGCTGGCAGGCATATGTGAGCCTCGCATTCGGCACAAAGGCCATCATTCACGCCTGTTACGACAGCGGATGGTGGGACAGGGCATCCCATTTGATTGACGCTGCCGGCAACCGGACGGACACCTATTACGCCGTACAGACGGTAGACAATGAGCTCAAAGCGTTTGCGGACATTTACGGCGATTACAGCAACCTTGGCGCTTACCTGCACAAGGGCGGCGCGGCGGCCGGAGCCAAGTACGGCTTTTTAATGCCCGTGGACGGGAATGTGAAACCTGCTGTCGCAAGTAAAAGTCCGCTGCTCATCGGCTGTTTTGATGAAAAGGACGGCAACGCGAAGGGATACACCATTGTCAACATGAACGAGCCGCAAAGCGGTTTGAGTGCGGCGGCAACACTGACCTTTGACGGAGCAGCTAAGCTGACCGTTTACCAAAAAGGCATCACAACTATCATCAACGCGAACACTTGCACCATAAACCTGGAAAACCGCGAAGGCGTCTTCATTACAGCGGAATAACATCAAACAACAATAGATTAAAATCCCCGCTCCTCGCTTAAAAGTCAGGGGCGGGGATTTTTTTCCGGACGCCGTCAAAACAGATAATAGTTCACCCTGCCAAGATTTGCGGGCATTAACAAGAAAATGAACAGTTGTCAATAATATTTTTTAAAATCCCTTGCAACATTAGAAAGAAAGGTGTATATTTAAAGTACATAAAAGCGGACTTTATATAGATATGCGCTCGATAACTGTTCAGTTTGTATAATGCAACGGGAAGGGAAGTACGACTGTGCCGAATTTACCGATTATTGAACCGGGCAAAGGCAACATCAAAAAAACAGCCGGGCAGTACAACGCAAGAAAAGGCCGCGGCATTGAAGTTTTTTACAATGTCAGGCGGGGTAAACTGATTATCGCCGAGTATTACCGTAACTGCAACGAAAAAGGTTACCGCAAAGTGCCCACCGTCACTGATGATGTCCGCATGACCGTTATTACGCCGGAGTATCTGACAGAGCAGATTCAAATTATAAAAGAAAATGAAAAAAAAGAGCGTATCGCGGAAAAGAAACGGGAAAAAGAACAGCTGGCAAGGTTTCGCGCGCAGCGCAGAGCGTATTACCGCGAAAAACTTAAACTCAGTAAAAGCAAATAAGAACAGCACAATAATTTACCCGCAATGCCTAAAATAGGGGGTTGCGGGTTTTTAATATTCACAAGGCTTTCTATACTATATTTTGTCAGTTGAATTTTTATGTTTTGCATGATATCATTATCAGCAACAAGAAATAAAAAAAGAGGCGATTATCTATGCAAAAATGGGCATACAAAGTGGTCCAGGGCAATACGGACAATAGTAAATTGACATATGAGCTGGAAAGTTACGGGGAAGAAGGCTGGGAACTGGTAGCCGTAACGATGGCAGATACCGCCCCGACGCTGTATTTTAAAAAACCAATGATAGTAATTATTGACAAATATGATTAGAACCTTTATGTGGGGTCTACAGGCAAAGCGATGATAGACTATTGTTTTAGCTAACTTACTTTTCCTAAAATGGCGGAGGCGAAATAGTTTGTACAAAGAAAATCCAGCAATTAAATCACCTGATAATGAAAATACAGTAATATGGCGCTATATGGATTTCACAAAATTTGTTTCACTTCTACAGAAAAAGGCACTTTTCTTTTCGCGAGCAGATATGTTTCCAGATAAATTTGAGGGTTCACTTACTAATTATAGTAAAGCATTAAGGCCGTATTACTATCCAAAAGGGTTACCGCCGGAAGGAATAGCAGCTTTCTGTAAGGAGATGGAGGCTTTATTTAAGTTAGCACCTACTTTTACATTTATTAATTGTTGGAATATGAGTGAAGTTGAATCAGCTGCGATGTGGAATTTGTATTTATCGAGCAATCAAGGCATAGCCATAGAATCATCGTTTATGAGATTAAGGGATAGTATAATTACTAGTGAATATGAAGTCTTAATTGGCAAAGTTGAATACTCGGATTATAAGAAGACTATCATTGACCAGACAAGTCTTCTGCATCCTTTTGTTCACAAACGATCATGCTTTAGTCACGAGAAAGAGATTAGAGCGATAGTACAGGAGATGCCAACACAATCGAAAAGTACCAATAGCAAAAAAGGATTTGTTAATAACGGAATATATATAGATGTCGATATAGGCACATTAATTAAGAATGTTGTTATCTACCCATGCGCACCTGATTGGTATAAAGAATTAGTGGTGAGCATAATAACAAAATATGATTACAGATTGAACATTAAGATTTCCGATCTAGAATCGGATCCAGTTTGGTGAATGAAACGGGGAATGTTTTACCCAGAGGGAAGCCCATATGTTTCGCCACGATGTAGGCTCGCGTACTGCATCCTCACGGCAAAGCCGTTCGGACCACACACCTAAAAACATACCCCCGGTATGTTTTCTTAACGGCGTGACCCTCTCAGGGTTCGAATCCCTCCGGATAAATATTAAGACAGGCTAAAAAAGCCTGCCTTAATTTTTTGGCCCGCCCGGAGGGATTCGAACCCCCGGCCTTCAGAATCGGAATCTGCTGCGATATCCAACTTCGCTACGGGCGGGTATATTCAATTTGCTTACAGAGTATAGCACAAGGCACGATGAACTTCAATTGTTTTGTTGCCATTTTCCGCACAATTATTCGGTTATATGTTTTATTTTCTTTGAATAAGATTGGTGTTGAAATTGCGTATTGTTTGTAATACAATTTAAACAACACATTTTTGTCTTAACTGCTATAGTTTTTCTCGAACATACTCGCTTGTTTTCGAACAGCTGTTGACAAAAAAAATGAAGTAGGATATAATGCAACTAAAGGGTAGTTGCAGAAAGGTGGCCACTGCCCACGATGAGCAAAAAAGAAAAATTGATAGCAAGGGTTTAATCGGTACCAAAAGATTTTACTTATGATGAATTGCGGACATTGCTTCATTATTTTGGATATGAAGAAGATGCAGGCGGTAATGGTTCTCGTGTTTCATTTTATAATGAGGAAACGAATAGTGTTATTAAACTTCATAAACCACACCCGGGTAACATTGTAAAGCCATATGTCATTGAGTTGGTAATTGTCAAGCTAAGGGAGGCGAATCTGATATGAATAATCATTTGGAGTATAAGGGCTACTACGGCAGTGTACAATGTGACATAGAGAGTAATGTTATATTTGGAAAACTCGAATGGATTAACGATTTAGTTACATACGAGGCTGATACTATATCAGATATTAAACGAGCATTTGAAGAATCGGTTGATGAGTATATCGTTTTTTGTCAAGAAAAGGGTAAAGAACCGGAAAGAGCCTTCAAAGGCAGCTTTAATGTAAGAATTTCACCGGAGAATCATAGGAAAGCTGCAATAGCTGCTTATAAACTGGGAATGAATCTTAACCAATTTGTCGAGATGTCGATTGTCGAAAAGATTAGCAATTGCAGCGATGATGTTCATCATGAAAATGAATTACTTGTCGTCTAACATTTTCACCCATATCAATACGGGCATTACTCTATATATTTTATATGCCGGGGCTGTTGCATTACTGCAACAGCCTCGTTTGTGTAATTGACAAAACCCCTCCCGCAACTTACAATAGGATCAATAAATTAAGGGGGTTGCAATTTTCATGATTACCTTCCTCGATAAAATATTGAGCGTTATTGTCGCCGTGGTTATGGCGGTGTCCACTTTTTCATTCGACCCGCTGTGGAACCGGGTGGAGCGCACGGACACGGATGATTACATCGGGTTAAAAACCGCCTATGAAGATTATTTTTTAATCGGCGCGGCCGTGAGCGCGCAGTCCCTATTTGACAATGAAGAGATGATTCTGAAAAACTTCAACTCCATCACCTGCGAAAACGCGATGAAGGTTTATGCCATTCAGCCGTCCGAAGGCAACTGGCAGTTCGCGGAGGCGGACGCGATAGCGAACTTCTGCCGGGCCAACGGCATCAAAATGCGCGGGCATACGCTTGTGTGGGCGGAAGCGTACGAGACTTGCCCCTGGATGTTCTATGACGGCGAGAATTACGCGTCGCCGGAGCTCTTTTATGCCCGGCTTAAAACGCACATCACTACGATTATCGAACGGTATGACGATGTGGTGTATTGCTGGGATGTAGTAAACGAACCGATGAACTACGACCGGTCCGCGGTATATAAGGACTACCTGATTTACCGCTTGTACGGCGGGGAGTATGTTAAAAAAACCTTCGAGTTTGCCGCGGAGGCGCTCGACAATATCGGCTCTGACGCCAAGCTGTTTTTAAACGAAACCAAGGTGGTCAACAACACCGTTAAAATGAACTACACCTACGACCTCATCAAGAACTTTTTGGAACAGGGGATTCGAGTGGACGGCGTGGGCATGCAGGGGCATTTTGATTTTTACAGCCCGAACGAGTCCGCACGCAGGCTGGACAAATATATCAAACGCTTCGCGAGCCTCGGCATTGATGTGGAAA
>CAYUWQ010000004.1:0-19090 GCA_964448455.1 uncultured Eubacteriales bacterium
CAAAAGTGAAAAGGTGGTAAAACATGAACGAACAATCTTCATATAAAGATGTTTTAAAGCATGACGGATTGAAAAACACCAAGCACCGTAACGCAATTCTGAATATCTTTGAAAAAAGTGCTCAGCCGGTCACGGCGGAGCAAATTTTCCTGATGCTTAAAAAGCAGGAGAATGCCATCAATTTGTCAAGCGTCTATCGTATACTCAACACACTGGTTGAAAAATGTCTGGTCATCAAGACCGTTATGCCGGGGGAGAACAAGGCGGTTTTTGAAATGAACCGTTTTGAGCACAAGCATTATGTAGTGTGCACGCAGTGCAAAAAAATGGTTTCCTTTCCGGGATGTCCGCTGGAGGAATACGAGAAAAAGCTGCGGGATAACACGGGTTTCCAAATTCAGGGGCATCAGCTGGAAGTTTTCGGGATATGCCGGGAGTGCAGTAAATAGGCGGTAAAAATTTACAGACGGGGATGACCCGTCTGTCTTTTTTTCGGTTGTCCGCAACGGGGGATGCGCTTGATTAAACATGCAGGCTGCTGTGGCGGCTGCGGTAAGCGCCGGGGGACATGCCGGTGGAATTTTTAAATACTTTCGTAAAATAACTCTGATCCTCAAAACCGCACAGGGCGGAAATTTCCAGCATACTCAGATTTTTATCCGGCAGGTACTGTTTGCTTTTTTCCACACGGATTTTGTTGATATAAGCAAACAGACTTTCACCCGTTTCCTCCTTGAAAACGCTGCTTAAATAGGAACGGCTTAAGTAGACATGCCGGGCAATATCGTTGAGGGTTATTTTTTTTTGCAGATTGGTTTTCACATACTCCATCACCTTATGCACCATGTCGGCATGCTTGACCTGTGTGAAATCAAACGCGTAATTGATGAACCGGTGAACGATGCCGGTAATCCATACGCTGAGTTCTTCGATCTCCGTAATCTTCTCAATCTCCCGCATATAATTTGCGGTGAAAAATAAAATTTCGTTGATATCCGCGCCGGCCTCAATGGTGGAGCGGGAAAGTTGTACCGCCAGTTCTGTCAGGCGTGCTTTAACGGTGTCAAAATTCAGATTGCTGTAAAAAAAGATGTTCCCCAGCAGTTCATTGAGCAGCAGCTGCGCCCCGGCTTTGTCCCTGCTGATGATCAGCGAGAACAGCTTTTTTTCGCTGTCGGCTAAATTACGCGCGTCCGCCTGAATATCCTGCAAGTTCCCCTTATGTTCATACAACAAATTGAGCATTTTTTCCTGATCATAAACAAAAGGGCCCAGTAAACTGTGCGGGATGCCGGCCGCATACGCGGCAACCGCTGCTAAAATCTCTGACAAGTGGTTCACCTTTACAGTGCTTACTACAGGGAGCCGCGCGATTTTTTCGGCGGTGTCCCTGTCTGTTTGTTCCGAAAGCGTATCCTGCAGGTCACCCATGACCACCGGACCGGCGATCAATCCGCCGGTCATCTGCCCGAGGTCGTTGGACACACACGCGGCTGTAAACACCAAACCGAGGGGACAGTAATAAATATATTTCCCGTTCCAGCGGTATGCCTCGCTGCAGCCGTAATAATGCGTATTCAATACCTGACATTTTTGGCAAGAACACAGGGAACAAAAGCTGCTTCTTGGCTGTGAAAAAACAAGTGCCAGCGGCGAGGTTTCCAGCACCGCGCAGTCTGTTTCGTTCAATCCGGAAAAATGTGCCGCCAAATCGATACAGCGACCACGCAAATCGTCCATAGTACCCCGCCTCCCTATTTTAAGAATATTAATCTATAGCGTAATATATTTTGCCGCCTTGTATAAGCATATAGTCATCGAACGGGAATGTCAACCTTTTCGCGCGGGCGGCGGGGCATGAAAAACCGCCCGAATCCGGGCGGCCTTGGCGCGGTGATTTGATGCAACTATTCAATCCGGATATGAAAAGGCCGTGCATTTTCAGCCGCCTGTTTCATCGCGGGCAGCGTTCGCATACCGTGTCCGGCTAAAACAACAAGCCTGTTTGAGTTGCCGCCGTTTTCCCGGGCAGTGACCTTTATATCGCTGCCCACACAGTCCGCAAAATACCCGCTGCCGTTGAGGCTGACAAACCCTTTAATCCGGTAAGTTTCGGCGGCAAACATTTTTAAAAAGTCAATCAGGCGTTCGACCGGTATCGTTTCATCAACGGAGATTACATAACTTTGAATGGATAAATCTTTGATTTGCAGGGTGCCCGTGCCGCTCACTGCCGGCAGGCACTCAAATACTTCCGTCCAATCCGGCGGGATGATACCGAAAGCGGTTTCCAGAATAATGACGGCAGGATTTTGCCGGTGAATAAAACACCGGACGCCCGTGATGTTTGCGACCAAGTCAATTTTATTGAGCACAACCGCATTGGCGGTTTCGAGCTGTTTTCGGCATGCCGCGGCTGTGGCATACACTTTTTCAAAATGGACGGCATCCGCCAGGCAAATGCAGCCCATGTAACGGATGCCGGCGTACTTTTCCCCATTGGATAAAATCCGCTGAATACTTGTGGGATCAGACAGCCCCGATGTTTCCACCAGAATGATATCCGGTTTTTCATCTGCCATCTCCGAAAGCACCTGTTCAAATTGCTCCAGCCGGCACGCGCAAAAAATCGAGCCGTTATAGATGGAAGCCAAACGCGCCTGCAGGTCTTTGAGCAGTTGACCGTCTACATCTTCTTTGCCGAATTCGTTTACCAAAACGGCTATGCGCTGCCCGGCGAAGAGCTTGGCGAATTCTTTGAGAAAGGTGGTTTTCCCCGCGCCCAAAAACCCGGTAATCAGGTACAGTTTTGTCATAGAATTAGCCCCCAACATGCCCCAAAGCGCCTTCAATGACCTCGCAAAATTCGTTTTTACTCGGGATTAGCGACGAAAACTTCAGTTCGCCGTTGACATAAATGGAAGGCAGATGCGCGACGCCCATTTTTTTGCATCGCGCGATATTCTCTTTTTCGGTGAATTTGTATTCCACCAAATCGACGGTATCGCCGTATTGCTCCTTTATCACATTGGCGGCGCCCATCATATAGGTGCACGCGGCGCAGGTGGCGGAATCCAGTGTGAACACCTCCACCAGGGGTTTTTGGAGGTTCGCATAATCCGGCAGTTCCACCCGGATATCTTCTTCCGCGGCGACATAATTCTTCAGCATCTCCCGGACGGATTCCCTTTGCCACACCGCCTGCGCCACCGCGATCGTGTTGGCCGCGGGGGTTGCGTACGGCATATCACAGCCGGGGGATAGAATAAAGTTGCCCCCGCCGTTGACGGCATCCATCAAATCAATGGCATATTTCATATTATCCTGCTGGTTGCCGTGAAGCATAATGGTTGTCAACGGGATATTGCCGCAGATGGTTATATCATATTGGTCGGTTATCTTTTTTGCCGTGACCAGGTCGATGTTTTCGTCCACCGCGATGGAGTCCGGCGCGGTTTGGCACATCACATCAACATTGCGTGTAGCGTCCCCGCAGACAAAGAAGGAGGAAAAAGTGTTCTTTTCACGGATATGGGCAAAAATATCAGCGAACGGCTTTGATAAAAACAGTGAAAAATGCTCGGCGGATATCTGTGATACCATCGGGTCGACGACGGCAATCACATCCATGCCCGCTTCTACATACAAATCAGCCATGCGGCAGCACACTTCGGCACAGTAATCAACCAGTGCTTTCACATAGTCTTCGTCATCAAACATGTCGATGAAAATGTTGTTGCCGCGCAGATGGGATGCCAGCGTGAACGGGCCGCAGACGAGTCCGTACAGGGCTGTTGTATCGCCGACAGCACTTTTCATCCGGCTCATAACATCCAGCACCAGGGGCAGGCGGCCGTCTTCTTTTGTCGGCAGTGTGCAGCGGCAGGGGACAATCTTATTCTCTTCCAGCGGGTGGGAACTTACCGATGGCGGACCCGTTTTGGACCATATCAGACCGCAGCCGAGGATTTCCGCTTCCAGCTGCAAGTCAAAGACCACGGGCTGGCCGCAGGGGCGGTAAAGCTTGTTCACTTCCATCAGGGATGCAAAGAGCTTGTCGGCATCTGTGAGCACCTCGATAGAGTCATAACCTAACAGTTTACCCGCATGTACACCGGCAAAAGGGACCCAGGGGACGATATCGGTTTTTTCATGCCGAAGCGCGGCAAACAAGATTTCTTTCGGCGTTTTCAAATATGCACCCCGTTTAATTATTATAACGGCTTTTACAGCCATATATATTATATTGCGCGGCGCAGAGGGATGCTTGAAAGATGTTATCCTTTTTTGTAAAATATTATGCAATTGACATGTCGCTGTAACAAGATACCTGAATCGTTACTTCAGAGCGCAGGAAAAGAAAAGTTAATGATTCTTGATTAGTTTGCAGCATGTCGTTTTATGACCAACAGAAAATGTTATTGACAAAGGCTTATTCACTTGTTACAATGGTTTCACCAATACGGTGAAAGTGGTGATAGTAGTGAAACCTGCTGAATACAGCAAACAAATGAACCGTTCACAATCAATAGAATTTGCGGCTGAGATGTTGAAAAAGTTGATTACAGCGGTACCCATCGTATTATCGGTCGAAGTTACTGCATCCGGAAAAGAAAACAAAAGGTATGGGTTCGATTTAAAAATATGTTTTAACACAAAGGATTGCATCAGTATCGCCGTGGAGGTTAATAATAACGGTGAGATTAAGTATGTCAGAAAAGCTATCGAAACATTAAAAGGTTCGCTTAAAAAAGGTGAATACGGAGTAGTTGCTGCCCCCTTTATTTCTAAAGATGCTGTGCTCTTGTGCGAACAGAACGGCATAAGCTTTTTTGATTTTTCCGGAAATTGTCTGCTGGCATTTTCAAATATATATATCCGAACTGAGGGTAAACGGAACAAATTTACCGAAAAGAAAGAAAACAAGAATCTCCTTGTCAGAAGTTCGGTGAAAAGTGGAACAGTTCTGCGGGAGATGCTGAACGAGCCGGAGAAACAATGGCAGGTTCAAGAGCTCGCAAAAGCAACAAAAACCAGTATCGGGATGGTTTCAAACATCAAAAAATTCCTTCTTGCCAAAGAATGGTGCGTTGAAGAAAATGGCAGGTTTGCTCTGCGAAACATTGCAGGGTTACTCAAAGTATGGAGCGAGGAATATCAAAAAAGCAAGGAGATGGCATATGAGTTTTACTCTATAGACAGTGTTGCGGAAATCGAAAAGCAAATGTTTGAGCTATATAACAAAAGCGGTGTTGTTTGTTGCCTTGCCTCCTTTTCCGCCGCGGTAAGATATAAGCCAACCGTTACATATAATAAAGCATATGCTTATGTTGCGCAACGAGATTTTGATGAAGCCGTATCGTTTATGAACCTTAAACCGGTCGAAACCGGCGGTAATGTGGAGTTGATAATACCTTATGATGAGTGCGTATTAATCCATAGCAAAAAAAAGAAAGATGCATTTATTACTTCACCTACCCAAACTGTGTTGGATTTGTTTTCAAAAAAAGCAAGGGGAGAAGAAGCAGCGCTTGAAATAATTGAAAAGGAGTTTGGCACATATGCTTGACAGAGAGGTTAAAGCAACGGATTATTCAGAGGGTCAGAAGGACGCGGCACACAGGGTGCTGATAGAAATTGTCAATTTACTGAGCGGTTACGAAGACGATGTCCGTATCATCGGTGGTTGGGTACCGGACTTGTTATACCCCGGCAGCGGGCATATTGGTAGCATAGATGTAGATGTGCTGCTCAATCACACAAAAATAGTTGTAGACAGTTATGAAAACATTGAAAGAACATTAAAGCGGGTTGGATACTATCCTCACCCGCAGAAATATTTTACCTTTGTTAAGGATGTTGTGATAAACGGAATTACATATTCGGTTGATGTTGATTTTCTTGCGGGCATGTATGGGGGATCTGGCGATAAAAAAAGAAGCCAGCATATCGAGGGCTTAAAAGCGCTGAAAGCTACCGGAGGCAATTTCGCCTTTGATTTCCCAGCAAATGAGATTACACTTGAAGCCAAGCGTCCTGACGGTGCTTTAGATATCGGTCATGTTAAGGTGGTTTCAATCGTTCCGTTTTTTGTGATGAAAGCAAAGGCGCTCAATAGGCAAAAACCGAAAGACGCTTACGACATTTATTTTTGTATCGAAAATTTTGAGGGCGGTATCAAAGAACTTGCCAAGCAGTTTGTCCCGTATAAAGACAAAAAAATTATCAAGGAAATGACGAGGCAGCTGGCTGAAAAGTTTGCATCGGTCAATCACTCCGGACCGGCCGATATTGTTTCATTTCTGGGTATTGAAGAAAGTATGGAGCAAGACCGGGTAAGGCGTGACGCGTTTGAAAAAATTCAATATCTAATCAACAGTCTGATATGATATTACCGGAAACCTTGTAAGCATTAAGCATCTTCCTATTTCTTCGTCAGCTCCGCCAATGTCCCCATACCCGCGAGCGTAACCGTGCCATAAACAAATTTGAACGGATCATCGGTTTTTCCGCTGTCTGCTTTCGGAACATCGCCGGCCGTGTTATACACTTCAACCGTTACGGCAGACTCACCGTCAGCGGGGTATTCCCGGTCTGTTTGGTCTGCGCCGGTCAGGTATTTTTTAAGCGCGGCTGCAAACTCTTTGTTCCGTGTAAAACCAACGGCAGTCCGGCACGGCTTGTCCCATTTGGATTTTATTTGTTCAAAAGTATCTTCCTGAAGGTCTGCGGGCTTCATATCAGTGGCGTAGACAAACAAACCGCTATTCCGCGTTTCAACGCCCTTATAGGCTTTGACGCACCAGTGGATATCGTTCTTATTGAAGGCGCTCAGTGCGCAATCCCATATATCGTCCGCGTAAAACCCGTCGGTTATCAAGGGAATATTTCTGTCAGGGCAGGCACTGATATCCGATATCAACCGGTCAATTTCCGGCAGGGATAAGTGCTCGGTGTCAGGCTGATATACAATATTGCAGCCATGGAAACACTTGGCGCCGGTCAGGTTTTCCACCGCATTTCCCCCATGGACGATAAGCATGCGGTCGGGGTCTTCCGCTCGGACGACTTTTAATAGCTTGTTGTAGAAATGCTCGAGCCGGCAGCTGTTTTTATCCATACCTGAAAAGCCGTCCGCAGGTCCGCTGAGCAAATCGAAGGCGGCCACCGCCGGATTGCCTTTAAAATGCCCGGCCAGCTTTTGCCACAGTTCCGCCGTTCGCTGCCGGTATTTTAAGCCGCCCAGGCTGCAGTCGAAAAGCGTGGTTTCGTTTTCCCTGCTGCAGGAAGGGGCGCTGCTCTGAAAACCCGGCGCGCCGTGCATATCAAGTATCACATAAATGCCCCGTTTGCCGCATTCCGCGACGATCCAGTCGAGTCTTGAAAAATCAATACCGCCGTCTTTGTTCCTTATCCGGGTGCCGTTGTCGTCACTTTGAAAATTCCGGTAAGTGAAGGGGACACGCACACAGTTGACACCGAGTTTCTTCAGCCGGTCAAGGTCGACCACTGTTATCCAGTTGTCCAGGTAGATGTTGATGAGTTCAACGGCTTTTTTATCACCGAACCGTTCGGCAAGCACGGCAAGCGTAGCGTGATAGTCCCGGGCTTTATCTTCCCCGTTGTTCGGGCACATCCGTAATTCCTGCAGCAGCCAGCTGCCCAAAGTAATTCCGCGCAGCACAACGGTTTCGCCTCGGGCGTTTTGAATCAGTCCTCCGCCGGTTTTAAGGTAATCGAGTTTATCAAGGCGGATAAAGGCTTTCTTGCTTGACGCTGCGCCGAAGAGGATACCCGCGGAGGCCGCCAACACTCCGACAGCGCAGCCGGCATAGATTACCCTGTTTACTTTAACAGACTTTCGCTGCATGTTGAACGCCTCCGTTTCAACTTCTTGACGCAACTCATAGCAGCGAGGCATAAAAGAATCCCCGCCGCCGCGCCCGCGGCGTCTATGAGCATATCCGAAAAGCGGCAGCCGCGCCCGGGCACAAAGTGCTGATGAATTTCATCCGTCACTGTGTAAATAATTGTAAAAATGAAGGTAAAGCAGGGTCTTCGCTTGTTCCAAGTCAAGTAAGAAGCATTAAAAACCAACACGGCAAGCAAAAAATATTCAAAGGTATGGGCTGCTTTGCGTACGGCTTTTTGTGATATATTTGTCCCTAAAAAGTCGTTGATAATATCCAGATAACTTCTGCTCAACGCGGCTGATTCAGACCTGACTTGAGCAGACAAGGCAAAAATAGCGACCATGCAAAACAACACCAAAAGCCATGCGATTACACACAATGCAAGTCTTTTTTTGTTTCGTACGGCAAGATTCATGCGGACAATTTCCTTCCTGAGGTGAGCGATAGTTTGACGATTGGTGAGCAGTAGGTGAGCGATAGTTTAACGATAGGGGAGCAATGAGTTAGCAATAGGTTAACAATTGCTTAGCAACTTCTCAGCCATTGCTCTGCAAAAAGAAAAGTTATTCCGCTGCTTTGCCCCCGATGAAGAACACGCGCTCGCCTGCCGGTGAGGTGTAGATATCGGAAACCCCTTTGGCCAGGGCAAGGTAACTTGCCTGTGAAAACAGGGGAGAGACAGCGCCGTTGAGCAACAGATGGTTCTGCGCCGATTCGCACAGCCGTACGGTTTCGCTCAGCGTGCCGGCCGTGCGGATTTGCCCCATGATGCCGTCATACACATCCGAACTGTAATTCAAAATATTGCCGGGGCTGCCGCTTTCAAAATTTTGCAGGAAAGCGGCAGCGGAACTTTTGTTAGCCGGCACGGGCGCCAGCGCGATTTGATATTTTCCGTCCGTGACTCTGCTTTGCAGTTCAAACGGTTCCACAACTTCAACGGATATACTCAAGCCGATACCCAGTGTCTTTTGCCATATCTGCAGCAGCCCGCGCATTTCGACTTCGAATTCGGGCGAACACAAAACGGTTAGAGCAAGCTGTTCTTCCCCGATTTCGTTGAGTGCGCTGTCCCAAAGATTCTTCGCGCCCGCGGGATCAAAGCCCGGCGGAACAGCCGTGTTTGCAAGGTCTTTAAAAGGGGTTTGCCCGACGGTGCAGCAGGGGGGAATGATTGAGCCGGTCGCCGACGGACCGCTTAATCGCTCACCCAGCCCTGTTTTATCGATTGCCTTGCACAGAGCAAGACGAACCGAGGGCTTGCTCAGTAAAGGATCCGAACAATTATAGCAAATGGCCTGAATAATGTTTTGGGATTCCCGAAGGGTTACACCGCTTGCGGCAGTGAGCGTTGCGGCATCCTTTGCGGTAACGGGTGCCGCGGAAAAGCTGCCCTGCGTAATTTTCTGTGCGTGCTGCGCAGGGTCCGCGGTTATCCGCAGGGTTACCGAAGCCGGTAGAACCGGGGAGTTGCCCGCGTAATCGCCGTTTTTGCGCAGCAGCAGGGAACTGCCCTCATTCCACACCGACAGATAAAATGGACCGTTGCACAGCAGATAATCGTCCCCAAGTCCGTATTTGCCCTTTGTGGCTTCAAAAAACGCTTCGCTGCAGGGCATGCAGGCTGGGGATGTAAGCAGGTTGAAAAAATCCACGCTGGCGGCCGCAAGCGTTATTCGCAGTGTAAAGTCATCCGTCGCCTCAATGCCGAGCTGTTCAACGGCAACGGTACTGTTGTTGACCGCCTGCGCGTTTTTTATCATGAAAAGCGATGGGGCATAGGGGGAGGCGGTTTGCGGCATGACAACTCTTCTGAAACCAAAAACAAAGTCGTGCGCTGTCACCGTGTTCTTGAAAGTATGTTTAAAATCTTTGCCGAGTATGTTTTCAAAATCATCGGTTAAATGCCATTTCGCGTTATTCCTCAAGCGAAAGGTGTACTCCAGTCCGTCGGCGGAAACATCCCAGCTTTCAGCGACGCCGGGAAGAATCTCTCCGTCTTCACCCATTCTGACCAAGCCTTCAAAGCAGTTTGCGATGAGGATGTCCGCGCTTGTGTCGGCTATCTGCGGGTCCAAACTGCGCGGCTCGAGGACAATCGGAAAAGAGAGGTTGGCGTTGCTGCCGTCCTTTTTGGCGCAGGCGGAAAATAGGCTTGCTGTTAAAACAAGCGTTAATAGGAAAGCAACTGCCCTTTTGGTCACTGTTATCTTCTCCCTATCAAAACACAGAAGAATTGACCTGTGTTATTCGTTTTGTTCACGCCATTTCGCAAGCTGGTCGGCAAGCGCGGAACTCGCAAGAGACGCTGTACTTTCCTGCGCGTTTAAGAATTTTTGGACATCGCGTTTGCCGGCACCGTCCTTTTGCTTTTCAAAATCAGACAGCTTTTCCCGGTAGCCGCAAACACAGAAAAAAGCCTTTTTGTCGCCCTCACCGCGCATTTCCAGTTTTTTATGGCAGTTGGGGCAGCGGGCATTGGTTTGTATAGAAACGCTCTTGCGGTAGCCGCAGTCCCGGTCCTGGCAGACGAGCATCCGCCCCTTTTTGCCGGTGACATCCAGCAGATATTTGCCGCATTCGGGGCATTTGTCACGCGTCATATTGTCGTGTGTATACGCCTGTGAAGTTGCGATTACCATTCTTACCAAACGCGCCGCGTAATCGCGCATGTCAGCGACAAACAAATCGTCCCTCACTTTGCCTTTCGCAATAAGCTGGAGCTGCTGCTCCCATTTGGCGGTCAGCTCCGCGGATTTCAGGTCCGCCGGTACAATATTGATGAGCTGTTTTGCCTTGGAGGTCGGGTGAATTTCCTTGCCGCGGCGTTCGAGGCAGAAGGAATTAAACAATTTCTCAATAATATCCGCGCGGGTCGCCGGTGTGCCGAGCCCGCTTGTGGTTTCAATAACATCCCTCAACTGTTTGTCATCAATCTGCTGCGCCGGGTTTTCCATGGCGGTGAGCAGGGTCGCTTCCGTATACCGCGGCGGCGGCTTGGTTTTACCGGCTGCCACCCGCACCCCCTGCACCGGCATGGCTGTGCCTTGTGACAAGGACGGCAGCTGTTGTGAACGGTTATCCGGGTCATCCTCATCCTCATCCCCGGCGACCGCGCCGTACAACGCCTTCCAGCCGGGTGCTTTGATGATTCGGCCCTTGGCATAAAAATTATGTTTTTCCACCGCAATCCGGGCGTTGACTTCCTCATACTCAAAAGCCGGGCTGAGAACCGCCAAAAACCGGCGCACAACCAGGTCGTAAATATTCCGCTCCTCGGGTGAGAGCTTGGCAAGGTTAACAGGCTGTTCAGTCGGAATAATCGCGTGATGGTCGGTCACCTTCGCGTTGTTGACAATATACCGTGAAGATATCGGTTTGGCGCGCAATATCTGCTGTGCCGCCTGCGCATAGGGACCGACGGCAACGCTTTTGAGTCGCTCGGGCAGGGTGGGCACCACATCATCGGAGATGTAGCGCGAATCCGTGCGCGGGTAGGTGAGCAGTTTATGTATCTCGTAAAGACCCTGCATTAAATCAAGAGTCTGTTTTGCGGAATAGGCGTATTTTCTGTTGGCGTCCCGCTGCAGCTCGGTTAAATCGTAAGCGGGGGGCGGTGCCTGGTGGCGGTATTCCTTCTTTATCTCAACCAGATTGCCGCGCTTGCCTTTAACCGCGTCTGCAATGTCCTGCGCAGAGGCTTGCTCAAAAAAACGGGATTGGTTCCTGCTGTCCTTATAAATGGCTTCAAACCCTTCAAACCGGGCATAAACGGTGTAGTAGTCTTTCGGTATGAATTTTAAAATCTCCTCTTCCCGCCTGACAATGAGCGCGAGCGTGGGCGTTTGCACCCGGCCGGCGGAAAGCTGTGCGTTGTGTTTGCATGTGAGCGCGCGTGTAACATTTAAGCCGACGAGCCAATCCGCTTCCGCACGCGCCTGCGCGGAACGGAACAGGTTGTCATACTGCTGCGCGGGTTTCAGCGCCGCAAAACCTTCTTTTATGGCTTTATCCGTTTGCGAGGATATCCAGAGCCGCTTTGTCGGCTTTCGCCAGCCCGCTTTTATCATAATCCAGCGCGCGACCAGTTCGCCCTCCCGCCCGGCATCTGTTGCAATAACCAGTTCGTCAATATCGCCGCGGCGCATGAGTGTCGAAACGGATTTGAATTGCTTGCTTGTCTGCTTGATAATAACCAGCTGCATTTTTTTGGGCAGCATCGGTAAATCATCCAGGTTCCAGTTTTTATATTTACCGTCATATTCCTCCGGGTCCGCAAGCGTGACCAGGTGACCGAGCGCCCAGGTGATCACATAATTGCCGCCGGAAATACAGCCTTCGCCATTTTGGCGGCAACCCAGTACACGGGCGATTTCCCGCGCGACGGAGGGTTTTTCGGTTAACACCAGTGTTTTACCCATTGTTATTTACAACCCTTCCAAGCCCTGACAAACCAGTTTGCGGGACTTTAAAGCCAATCAAATCTTGTTAAGCTGCCCTTGCATAAAAGCTGCGGGAAGCCCCATTGCCTGAGCACTTCATAAACCCCGATTGCCGCCGAGTTTGACAGGTTGAGGCTGCGCGCGTTGTCAATCATCGGGATGCGGACACATTGTTCGGGGTTGTTGAAGAGCAATTCTTCCGGCAAACCGGCCGTTTCCTTACCGAAAAACAGGTAGGTGTTGTCGGGATAACTGACATCCGAGTAGATTTTTCTTGCCTTGGTCGAAAAATAATAAAAACTACCCTCGGTCCGGGCAAAAAAATCATCAAGGCTTTTATAATAAGTGATATCGAGCAGGTCCCAATAATCAAGCCCCGCCCGTTTCAGTTTAGCGTCATCGATTTTAAAACCCATCGGTTCCACCAGATGAAGCCTCGCGCCGGTTGCCGCGCAGGTGCGCGCGATGTTGCCGGTGTTCTGCGGTATTTGCGGTTCGACAAGAACGATGTTTAATGTTGACATGGTTGCCTTTCAGATTAAATAAATTTAAACATTACGGAATGTGAACGGAATAACAACTAATATACCTTTCCTCTGGCCACTAACCACTAGCCACTGACCACTAGTTAAACAGCGCCATGGCTTTTTCGGTGTTCCCGTCAACCATCAATTCAAGCGCATCGCAGGCTTTGTCAACCGTTGCGCGCAGCAGCACCAGATCTTCTTTTTTAAAGGCGGAAAGCACCCAGTCCGTTATATCCATGTCCGGGTGTGGTTTCGCGCCGATACCTAGTTTAATCCTTGGAAAACCGTCGCTGTTTAAATGGCAGATAATACTTCTTAAACCCTTTTGTCCGCCGTCCGAACCGCTTCTTCTGATACGCAGGCTGCCGCAGGGCAGGGCTGCGTCATCTGAAACAACAATGATTTTTTCAACGGGTATTTTATAAAAATCCGCCGCTTCCCGCACCGCCTGGCCGCTTTCGTTCATGAAAGTTTGCGGTTTTATCAAAAGACAGCGATGCCCGTTTATTTTTACATCACAGGTCAAAGATTTAAAACGGATACGGTTGATTTTAACATCCAGTTTTTGCGCCAGCGCTTCCAGGCATAAAAAACCTGTGTTGTGGCGCGTGAATTCGTATTTTTTGCCGGGGTTGCCAAGCCCTACTACGAGGTATTCGGGGGCGCTTGAATTAGCCGTAGAGCGTCTGCGGAAATTAAACATAGTGATCCTCCGGTGATTGGGTTACTTGGTGAAACTACCTGACGGTGATGGTTTTGCTTTTCTCGATACTTTCTTTGCCGTCTGTGCTGATAACCGGTGTTGCCGAGTACACGATTTTGATTTTATACTTTTGAATAGCCTGCGCGGCATCTTCTGCAGACACATCCGCGCCGCGCACCAATACGACAATGGAAATGGTTTTGGTGTTGCCGCCGATGATATTAATCTTCGGCTCGGGAACGGTGCTGACCCACACATCTTTTTTGCCGTTCCCTTTCACGGTGTAGGAATTAACGGTAATGTTTTCTTTGGACTTGTTTTTAACGGAGACTTCAAGTTTGTATGCCTTCCACTCGTCCGGATTGCTGAGAACCGACTCAGCGGCTTCTTTGCCAAAACCGTAAATCTTGGGTAAGTCCTGCAGCGCTGTACCGGAATTCCGGTAGTCTTGCAGGTAGGATGCGCCGTCATATACCGAGCCGGCTTTGGCGGCCGGTTTGTTGCCGACCGCAATGGAAATAGCGGCGACGAGAATAATCACAATAACAGCAACTGCTCCGGACGAGATGAGAACGAGTTTTTTTTCATTCATTTTACAACCATTCCTTTTCTGCGTTTTGGCAGATAACTTCTCTTTATCCCTGTTCGTCCGTATGATGCTGCCTTTTATACGGTTTTTTCGCGCTGACCCAGTCCTTTTTGTTTACCTGCCTTGCGCGCGCGATTGCAAGCGCGTTGTCCGGCACATCTTCGGTAACGGTCGAACCGGCAGCGGTGTAGGCATTTTTCCCGACGGTCACCGGCGCGACCAGATTGGTATTGCAGCCGACAAAGGCGCCGTCCTTAATAACGGTGCGCTGTTTTTCTCTGCCGTTGTAATTGACCGTAGCGCAGCCGCAGCCGATATTTACTTCGCTCCCCACATCCGAATCTCCGATATACGAAAGATGCGCGATCTTCGTTTCCCGGCCGACCGTCGTGTTCTTAATCTCGACAAAATTGCCGATATGAACATCTTCATCTATCGTGCTGCCCGGGCGTATGCGGACAAAGGGTCCGATTTGCGCTGATTTGCCAATAACGGAATCGCAGCATTGCACACTGTTGAGCACAACATAATCCGAAACGGTACTGTTTTCAATAAGCGTATTCGGTCCGATGGTGCAGCCGCAGCCGATTTTTACTTTCCCGCGCAGGATGGTACCCGGCAACACGGTGGTGTCGGTTCCTATCTCAACATCGGGTCCGATTATCACGCCGTCCGCGCAGGGGATGGAAACGCCGCTGAGCATGATACGGTTGAGTTCCTCGCGCCTGGCAATTTCGTTAAGCGCGGCGAGCTGCACCCTGTCGTTCGCGCCGAGCACGATATGCGGGGTACGCGCGCCGAAAGCCATAACGGTCAAATGAAGCCCGAGCAGAATTTCCAGGGTATCCGTTAAATAAATCTCTTTGGTTTTTGCCTGCGCCGGGCGTTGTCGAAAGATCTGCAGATTCTCCAATGCTGCCAGCAGCGCCTGTGCTTTGAACCAGTAGGCGCCGGAATTGACTTCGCAAATGGCCTTTTCCTCATCCGTTGCGTCCCGTTCTTCCACGATTTTCAGCAGCGCGCCCCGGTCATCCCTGAGTATTCTGCCGTAACCGAACGGGTTGTCCACTTTCGCGGAAATAACGGTGGCGGCGTTCTGCGCCTGCTTGTGCAGACTCAGTGCGGACAAAATGGTCTGTGCGTCCACCAGCGGTGCGTCACCTGCTAAAATCAGTACATCAGCCTCGCCATGGCGTGCAATAAAATCCTTTGCCTGCAGCACGGCATGCCCCGTTCCGAGCCGCTCCGTCTGCAAGGCTTTTTCAATACCTTCGCCGAGGTGTTCGCAAATGCTTTCGCTCATATGGCCGGTGATGACGCAAATATCTTCTATGCCGCTTTCTCTTGTTCTGTCGATAACCCAGTCAAGCATCGGTTTAAAGAGCACTTCGGCAAGCACTTTGGGCTTGACGGACTTCATGCGGGTGCCCTCACCCGCCGCGAGAATAATGGCGCAATCCCTATTCATGGATAATCATTCCTTTCAAAACAGTACGAGCCTTTGGCTTGTTTTATGGTTGTAACGGGTACACTCAGTTGCTTGATGGCTTATTCTTTTTTCTCGTGCTTAATACAATCAGCATCGAAAATGCCGCAGGAATCAGCGCGAATACAACAGTGCTGCCGCCGCCGGTTTTGGGTATCTCAAAACTTTCGGTGTATTCGTGTCCCGTGTCGGGCTTGATATCCGTCTTGTCAACCGGCGCAGGATTTTCGATGGCGGCGGGTGCTTTTTGTATCGCAAAACTGTCAATTCTTCGGGTATCGCTTTCCTCTACGGCATACGCATCAAAATATAACGCGGATCCAACAATTTGAATGGCGGAGAATACGGGTGTCTCTATGGGAACAAGGGCTTCAGCCCGCGGGAAAAGCTTGTCGGTCGCACCGGGACCCTTGGTCAGATAATTTTTCACACCGGCGCAGCCGCTGATGACATAAACGGAACCTTCCGGTTCGATTTTCGCTTGATAGTCAAGGCCTTTGTAGCTGATATTTTTTGTTTCGCTTGCCGCGACTTTGTTGTTGTTCATCGCGTCCGTTCTCAAATACACATGGTCGTGGCCTTGAAGCACCAGATCGATGCCGAGCTCCGGCAGCAAGGCGGAGAGCTGCTTTCGCAAAGCGACAACATCTTTATCGTCATAGTGTGAGCCGTTTGAATAAATTGCCTTGTGCAGAGAAAGGATTTTCCACTGCGCGTCGCTCGCCGCGGCGTCTTTTTTGAGCCAGGCCAGCTGATCATCACTGAGCGCTTGCTTGCTGCTGAGGTTATTGGTGTTCAGGACGATGAAATGCGCGTTATTATAATCAAAGGAATAGTAAACACCGCTGCTTCTGTCCTGTTCCGGCGCGGGGGGCATCAAGAAGTTTTCGTCCATAATATACCCTTCGTCCTCATGATTGCCGGTTGTGGTCATGAGCGCACTGCTCATTAAATCCGCTGCCGCGGTGTCCAACAGCCATTTCCATTGGTTGACATTTTTGCGGTTATCGACCAGATCACCGCTGCTCAGAATGAATTTACTTTGCGGGTACAGATCAAACGCCGTTTTGACGGTGTTCGCCCATGCGCCGTATTGACGGATATTCTGCGACTGCGGGTCAGTCATATGAAAGAAGGTGACCGCATCGGAATTGTCCGCGGTTTCGATAACACCGGGCGCGCTCCACCAACCCTTCGCCGCATCGCCGACGCGGTATAGATACTTTGCGCCGGGGGTGAGCCCGGATAGGGCAATGTTATGTCGCACAAGGGTAAACTCATAGTTTAAAAACCCCGTAATACCCAAATCCACACCGGGATAAGACCGGAGGACTTTTTTCGTATCGGCTTGAATATGGATGCCTGTGGTCGGGACACCGGTAAAAACGGGATGCGCGGTGTACGGCAGCAGCTCGATGTCCGTACCGGTTACGCTGTACTTTGTCAGCCAGGTGATGTTGCGGGTTGAGGCTGCGCTGCTGCCGAAGGTTAGCGCAATTTGTGAAGGGGTGCGGTAATTCTCCACCGTGGCGGCAACAGGCGCCGGGCTGACATTGCTCAGGGTGATATTGTTGTCCATTTTGAAGCCGGGATTATCATCCACAACCAAACATTCCATAATGCCGGCAATCGTATAGCCGACTGCGTCGAGCTGGCTTTGTGTCAGGTATTCTTCCGCAACGCTGTCCACAATACTTTCCAGGCTGCCGTACTCTTCCGGCATAAAACCGAGAATGCTGTTGATAATATTCATAAAAGTTTTATCCAGCGGGAAAAAGGCAGCAATGACAGCATCCAGTACATCACCGATGACTGCCCCGAAACTGCCGGCCGGGAATAAGGCGCCGGGGTTGAAATCCAAAGCGCTGAGAATCGAGTCTTCGATTAAGTCATGCAGCAGGACATCCTTAAGCGTTTGATAAACGACACCCGCGCCGTCACGGGTTCTGAAAAAATCAAGCACATCCTGCATAAAGATATCCCCGCTGATGTCCTCATTGCCTTCATACATATATGCCAGCACACTGTAGGCGGCATCTTCAAGGGTGCCCGGTTTTGACGGGTCGCCGAAGCCGAGGGTGTCCATATAAGCGGTACAGGGATAATCCGAAACCTTCAGGGAAACGAGTTTGTCTGCCGCCCGGTAAGCAATATCGACAACTGTTTCCGGGTGCGCGATAAAAAGCTCGTCGATTTGCCGGGCTAAATCCTCAATATAACTCATGATGTTGCGAACGGTGAAGATGTCGTAGGCGCCGAATGATATACCGCCTTTGATCGCGTTGTCAATAATACCCTCTAAATCAAAGGATGAGCTTGTGAGCATGGCATATAAGCCGCCTTGCTTTTGTATCCCCTCAAAAAAACCGTTGACAAATCCATCCGCCATACCCGCGCCGAAGCCCGCAAGACCTTCTTTGCCGTAAGTCTGCCCAAAGGAATAGGTATATTTGTATGGCTTTTCATATGTGACGCCTTCGGCGGTTACGGGCAGTTCACAGTCAACATCCAGTGTGTTGAAGGTCGCCTGGGGGTTGCTGCCGGTGTTGTCAAAACGAACTTCTCTGAAACTGTTGGGGAAACCGGTCAGGGATGCCGTCTGGCAGTCATAGATTGTGTTGCCGCTGTCAGAGGTCTGCGCGGCAATATTATTCATGTGCATGTGCCCGGTAAACACATATTTCATACCGGCATCCGCCAGGGTTTCCGCTGTTTCAAGCCAGTTGTCCATGATAAAACCGTAGAACATCGAAGGTTCAATATCAAAATGCTCGACAATGCTGTGGTGCGTCATGCCGATAACTGTCTCGCCGCGGCTTTTGGCATCCGCCATTTCAGCAAGCGCCCAAGCCATTAGCCCGGGCGTTATGTTACCGCCCGTTTCATGCTCATTTTCTCCGTCTGAAGTGCTGTCACTGCTGTATTTTCCGCCATCCAGCACCAGCAGCCTGTAGCCGCCGTCGAGAAGCACGGAATAGGACAGCATACCTGCTTTTTCACCCGCGGGCGGTGTGTAAGTTTTAACCGCAAGGTCATAGCCCAAATTCGCGTATATGGACCGGAAGTCCTCTGGCGTTGCGGCTCTGGCCGGTTCCACCTTTGCGTTTTCAAAAGTTGAGGCATTGCTGTTGTTAATATCGTGATTGCCGTTGGTGACCAGCACCTGGATACCGGTTTCCTGTTCAAACCGTTCCAACCGTGCCGCAAGTTCCAAGTGCCCTTCATACTCGCTGTCTTTGGTCAAGTCGCCGGGAACAAATAAATACTTGCAGCCATTTTCCTGCGCGCGCAGCGCGATGGCGAATAAAGCGGAGTCAATAAGCGCGTTGCTTTGCACATACTGACTGGCTTTGTTGTTGCAGTAGTTTTCCCACGCCGTGCCTTTGTCACCCATATATACTTGCGGGTAATGGTGAATGTCGGCCATCAC
>CAYUWQ010000004.1:19190-22854 GCA_964448455.1 uncultured Eubacteriales bacterium
GTGGCAAGCCCTCCGCTCATGGCAATAAAGCTGCGGAATGGTGTCTGTACGGCGATGGCATTCATCATCGGCGCGTTCGGACCCTTGTTAAACTTTCGGAGCAAGAACATAATCAGCCGGTTCAACCTGCCGCCCCATTTGGTATGCGCGGCGTTTTCAAAATTATCCGTTATATCAACCGGGAGCGACTTGTCTTTTATAATAGGAGGTATTGTACGCCCGAGCAGGGCTTCATACTGTTCCGCGGGAACATCGAGTATATCACCGGTATAATAAACCGGTGCCGAACGGGAAAAATCGGGGATGGCCACCCCTTGCGCTGTGGACTCAACATCGATTTGGGCGCGCAGCCTGATGTCCGCGGATGAGGCGCCCACAAGGATTTCAAAGCGGCCGCTTTCCACCTGCCAGTCCCCCGCCGCGGTGTTATAAAAAGCAAAAGACCTTTTGTCCAATACAATTGCGATTTCTTTCTCCTCACCCGGCGCGAGGAACACTTTTTCGAAACCCTTGAGTTCTTTTACCGGTCTGAAAACGGTGCTTTCCTGATCGGCCACATAAAGCTGTGCTGTTTCCGCGCCGGTGAATATGCCGGTATTCTTGACTTTAAAGCAAACCGTAGCCTGCTCATCATCCCGCATAGCGGTTTTGTCGCATCGGATATCCGAATACTCGAACTGTGTATAAGAAAGACCAAAACCGAAGGGGAAGCAGACGGCTTTGTTCGCCTTTTCGTAATATCTGTAGCCGATATAGATGCTCTCCCGGTATTCCACCGTGGCGGGGTTGCCGGGGAAACAGTTTATACAAGGGGTATCCTCAAGTTTTAAGGGGTATGTTTCGGCAAGTTTACCGCTCGGATTGACGGTACCCGTTAAAATATCCGCGATGCCGCCTGCACCCGCCTGCCCGCCCAAATAACCGTTGAGCAGCCCTTTGACACTGCCCAGCCAGGGCATCTCGACAGGGGAACCGCCGGAAAGAACAACAACCGTGTTCGGGTTAGCTGCACAGACCGCGTCCGTCAGCGTGTTGTGCGCGTCGGGCAGCCTCATGTGCGTTCTGTCAAACCCCTCGGATTCATAGTCATCTGTCAGACCGATAAAAAGGACTGCGATATCCGCCTGGCCTGCTGCAGCTGTGGCTTCATTTATAAGCGTGGCGTCCGGTTGGTCGCTTTTGATGCTGTACCCGGCGGCGTAAGAAGTTTTGACGCCAAGCGCCGCAAGGCAGTCAAACGCGTTGTCGACTTTAGTCGGGTTGATCAGGGAGCTGCCCGAGCCCTGATACCGCGGCTGCTTTGCCATTTCGCCGATGACGGCAACCTTGGCCGTTGTGCTTAACGGCAGTATGCCGCCTTCGTTTTTCAGCAAAACCATGGACTCACCGGCAATTTTCCGCGCTACGGCATGGTGAAGTTCGTTGTCAAAATCAAATTTTTCTTTCGCGGCGGATTCGCCGGCAAAAATAAGATGGAGGAGGCGCCTGACACTCTCATCCAGAACAGCTTCTTTCAAAGTGCCGTTCTTTACAGCATCGATGATTCTCTGTGTACCGAGTCCATGGGAGGACGGCATCTCCAAATCATTGCCCGCGGCAAGGCCTTTGTCCCGCTCGTTCACCGCGCCCCAGTCGCTCACCACAACACCGTCATACCCCCACTCGTTCCGTAAAATCTTGTTTTGCAGGCGGTCGTTTTCGGTACAATAACCACCGTTGAGCCGGTTGTAAGCGCTCATGACCGTCCATGGTTTTCCTTTTTTCACGGCAATTTCAAACGCGGTTAAGTAAATCTCGCGCAGCGCTCTTTCATCCACAACCGCGTCCACAGTCATCCGGCGTGTTTCCTGGTTGTTGACGGCAAAATGCTTCAGGGATGTCCCGATGCCTTTTGCCTGTACACCTTGAATAAAAGCGGCACCGAGTTCGCCGGCCAGCAGAGGGTCTTCCGAAAAATATTCAAAGTTTCTTCCGCATAGCGGAGACCTTTTCATATTGACACCGGGGCCGAGCACAACCGAGACCTTTTCGCGGCGGCAGTCATCGGCAATGGTCGCGCCCATTTCACGCAGCAGCTCCCGGTCCCAGGAACAGGCGGTTGTAGCGGCAGTCGGATAACACACTGCGGGCACACTTCCCAAAAGCCCGGCGCCTTTGAGTGCGGGGTCCCTCTTGCGCAGCCCGTGCGGGCCGTCAGCAACCATGACGGACGGAATGCCGAGTTCCGCGTAATCCTTAAGATGCCAGGAATCCGCCCCGTCGCACAGCGCGGCTTTTTGTTCGAGTGTCATTTTTTGTATGATTTCGGATATCTTGTTTTTGTTGTCGGTCATCATGTTCTCCTTTATGTGAAAAATAGCATGGGCCTAAAACCCGTAATACTTAAGCCATCTCGCGCATAAATCGCTCCAGCAGATGGTCAGCGCATGGTACCCCGACTCGGCAGGGTTTTGGTAATTGATGTTGTTTGCCAGCGCCTGACCGTGTTCGCCGTAAGGGAACAGATGCATTTCCACCGGCACCTTCATTTTTCGCAGCAGCCCAGCCAGGTCAAAAGAAATATTGTAGTTGACCAGCATATCTTCAAAAGACTGCCAGATAAACGCAGGCGGGAACTGCATGCCCTTTTCCGGCTTGAAGTTGAAATACGACATCAGGTTAAATTCGTCTTCATCATCCTCTTCTGTTTCGTCCACCAAATAGACCGCGGCATAAACCAGTATCGCGGCGGCGGGCCGGCACGGGCAGCGCTCGACCGGGTCCGCTGACGCCGGATTTCCGTCGTCGCCGTAAAAGCAGGTCATCGCGGCAAGGTTGCCCCCTGCCGAAAAACCGATAACGCCGATTTTATCCGGATTGATGTTAAATTCCGCCGCGCGGCAGTTCAGATACCGGACGCACCTTTTCGCGTCGGCCAGGATGAACTCTTTTTTGTACGGGACAATCCGGTAGTCAAGCACCGCGGCATTTATACCGGCAGTGTTGAGCTTTTTAGCGACAGCGACACCTTCGCTCGTGGACTTGAATGTATAACCGCCGCCTGCCATAACTACAATGCAGCCTTTGCCGGCGCCGTCCGGCGCGGGTAAAAAAACAAAACCCGGTTTCGGTTGGCCGAGTTCCGGCTCATAACCCGGCACATCGTTTTCCCACAGCGGGTATTGCTTGAACTCCGAGAGTTCTTTGTGCCATCTGATGTTTCTTTCTGTGTTGTCCTCAAAATCAATAAGTCCCGGCATATTCTTTCATCCCTCTTTAAAAATTATTTACCGTCAGTGGTCTTCCATTATTCATCATTCATTATTCATTATTCATCGTTCATCGGCTGAATTTATTCAGCCTTCGCTGTCGTCCGCGGCGGTTATCCCTAAAATATCGGCGGCTTCGCCGTATTCGATTTTATCAACTGTTTTCAGCTTGTTTTGAATGAGCCTGTTTCTGTCCTGCGCTTCGCCGATTGAACTGCCGGCTTCGTCAATTTTCTTCTTTGCTTTATCCAGTAAACCGCCGAACTTGTCATACTGCACCTTTGCTGCCGCCAGCAGGCTGCGCACCTCATTAGCCTTGTCGTTAATGGCAACGGCTTTAAAGCCCATGGAAAGCGAGTTTAACAGCGCGGTAATGGTCGTTGGCCCGGCAATCATAATGTTCAGCTCGTTCTGCA
>CAYUWQ010000004.1:22954-24203 GCA_964448455.1 uncultured Eubacteriales bacterium
GCCCAGGTGCCCCTCGCTTTAACATTGGTTAAAACCCGGTTGAGCGAGGTGACATTGTTTGTAACACCGGTTGAAAGTTCTTTCATCTCGCCGAGTGATTTATTGACGCTTTCCAGCTGATCCGATACGGTCTTAAAGGAAGAACCGAGTCTTGTCGTGAGCGTTTCGTTGAGCTTTTCATCCACAGTCGCGCGCATTTGATCAAGCTTCTTTTCATTGCTTTCCTGCAGGCGGCCGATGGCCTCGTTGATCATCCGGCTCTGCCGTTCGTTTTGCTCCGCGTTTGTCGTATGGATGGCGGTGAGTGATGCTGTTACTTTTTCCGTCAATTGGCGCTGATGCTCGACATTCGCGATTTTCATCTCATTGAGTCTTTCTCCGATAATCCTAAGGCTTTCCGCCGTTTCGTTGCGGATATCCTTTTGAAATTGACCGCTTTCACGGCGGCTCCGCTCGAACTCATCCGCGTTTTGTTTACCGAAAGCTTCCAACCGGCTGCCAAGGAGCGCCAGTTGTGTTTTCATTTCGGCGATATCCTTTACAACCCCGGTATCCGTGCCGGCGCGAAGGCTTTTTAACTTGATTACAATAGCCACAGACAGCAAACTGACAATAAAAACAAATATCAGAACCGCGGCTAAAAGAACAACCTGATAAGTCTCCACGCGGGCACCCCATCTTAAAATAATTTAAACAATTATAGCAGATAGAGAAGAAACATACAACGGAAAATGTGAAAGTAACCCGAAAACCGGGCCGAAAACAGGGGAATAGAGCCATGTAAATAGAGAGTAAAAGGAAATGTAAACAAAACTGTATCAGGCATGTATGCAATATTTATTGCAAAAATGCATAGTATTTTAATTATTTATCTGTTATAATTCAATGCGGGTATTTGAGGGTTGAATTAGATGAGTTTTTCCTTTGTCCCGCTATAATTATGCAATCAATATATGGAGGTAATATTAATGGCTCACAAGTATGTATACCTGTTCACAGAGGGTGACGGCACGATGAAAAACCTGCTCGGCGGCAAAGGCTGCAACCTTGCCGAAATGGCAAAGCTGGGCCTGCCTGTCCCGCCCATGTTCCGCAAGGCGGCGATCCGCATTGGCAGGGCCGTGGATGCTGGCGTGGACAGGGCGCTGGACAAAATCGAGTCGGACGCCGAGGACGGAGCGTTCAAGAAATTCTAGGAGGAGAATCAGTTGCCGGAAGTCATTTAAAAGAAGCCGGAACAATCCATTGG
>CAYUWQ010000004.1:24213-38505 GCA_964448455.1 uncultured Eubacteriales bacterium
GTTTTACGGTAACCACCGAGGCTTGCACGCGTTATTATGACGACGGCAAAAAAATCGGCGCGGATATCGAAGAACAGATAAACGAAGCGCTTGCCAAGATTGAAGAAATCAACGGCAAAAAGTTCGGCGACACCAAAAATCCGCTGCTCGTTTCCGTTCGTTCCGGCGCGCGCGCGTCCATGCCCGGTATGATGGATACCATCCTCAACCTCGGTTTGAACGATGCTGTAGCTGCAGGTTTGATTGAAGGGAACCCGGACCCGAAGTTTGAACGCTTTGTGTATGATTCCTACCGCAGATTTATCCAGATGTTCTCGGATGTTGTGATGGAACTTTCGAAGAAGGATTTTGAAGTCATCATTGACGAAATGAAAGAAGCCCGCGGGATTAAGCAGGATATCGAATTTTCCGCAGCCGACATGAAAGAAATGGTCGTCCAGTTCAAGGCGTTTTACAAAAAGAGAAAGGGCACCGATTTTCCGAGTGACCCCAAAGACCAGATGATGGAGTCCGTCAAAGCGGTTTTCCGTTCCTGGGATAATCCGCGCGCGAACACCTACCGCCGCATGAACGACATCCCCTATTCCTGGGGCACTGCCGTTAATGTGCAGCCGATGGTTTTCGGCAACCTGAACGACAATTCCGGCACCGGTGTCGCGTTTACCCGTGACCCGGCGACAGGGGAAAAAGCCCTTTTCGGCGAATATCTCATCAACGCGCAAGGCGAGGATGTTGTGGCCGGTATCCGCACACCCAACAAAATTTCCAAACTGAAGGAAGACATGCCGGAGGTTTACAATGAGTTCGCGGCGATTGCGAACCGCCTTGAAAATCATTACAAAGACATGCAGGATATGGAGTTCACCATTGAAAACGGCAAGCTCTATATGCTTCAAACAAGAAACGGCAAACGCACAGCAGCTGCTGCGCTGCAAATAGCTGTTGACCTTGTTGACGAAGGCATGATTTCGGAAGAAGAAGCGGTTCTCCGCGTGGACCCCAAACAGCTTGACGCGCTGCTGCACCCGCAGTTTGACGCCAAAGCGCTTGCGGCTACCAAAGTTATCGGCACCGGTCTCGCGGCTTCGCCCGGCGCTGCCTGCGGCAAGGTGGTATTCACAGCAGAAGAAGCGGTTCAGCAGTCCGAACTCGGCGAAAAAGTCATTCTTGTCCGCCTTGAAACATCACCGGAAGACATTGAAGGCATGGCAGTGGCGCAGGGTATTCTCACCGTGCGCGGCGGCATGACCTCCCACGCGGCTGTTGTCGCGCGCGGCATGGGCACCTGCTGCGTTTCCGGCTGCGGCGAAATCAAGATGGCTGCTGAGGAAGGCTATTTTGAACTGGACGGCAAAAAATACAACGAAGGCGACTATATTTCTCTTGACGGTTCCACCGGCAAGATTTACGGCGAAGCTGTTCCAACAGTGGAAGCGACAATTTCCGGCTGCTTTGACCGGTTCATGACCTGGGCGGACTCCAGAAGAACGCTTAAGGTTCGCACCAATGCGGATAACCCGCGCGATACCATTCAGGCGGTTAAGTTCGGCGCCGAAGGCATCGGTCTTTGCCGCACCGAGCATATGTTCTTTGAAGGCACCCGCATCCAGGCCATGCGCGAAATGATCGTTGCCAGGGATGTGGAAGCCCGCAAAACAGCGCTCGCGAAGATTCTGCCTTATCAGCAAGGCGACTTTGAGCAGATGTATATCGCTTTGGAAGGCCGCCCGATGACCATCCGCTTCCTTGACCCGCCCCTGCATGAGTTCCTGCCCACCAAGGCGGAAGACATTGCGGAGATTGCCAAGGAACTCTGCATTACAGAAAAAGACCTGACTGCGGTCATCTCCTCACTGCACGAATTCAACCCCATGATGGGCCACCGCGGCTGCCGCCTCGCCGTTTCCTACCCCGAAATAGCCGAGATGCAGACAACGGCCGTGATAAACGCGGCAATCGCCGTCAACAAATCCCACCCGCAGTTCAACATCGTGCCGGAAATCATGATTCCGCTCGTCGGCGAAATCAAAGAGCTCAAGTTCGTTAAAGACATCGTCACCGCTACGGCGGACAAACTCATTGCGGATGCCGGTATTGAGATGAAATACATGGTCGGCACCATGATCGAAATCCCGCGCGCCGCCCTCACCGCGGACGAAATCGCGACGGAAGCGGAGTTCTTCAGCTTCGGCACCAATGACCTGACGCAAATGACCTTCGGCTTCAGCCGTGACGACGCGGGCTCCTTCCTCGGTGCTTACTATGACACCAAGATTTTTGAATCCGACCCGTTTGCCAAGCTCGACCAAAAGGGTGTAGGTAAATTGGTGAAGATGGCTGTTGAACTCGGCAAGCAGACCCGCCCGAATATTAAACTGGGCATCTGCGGCGAGCATGGCGGCGACCCGAGCACGGTTGAGTTCTGCCACAACATCGGACTGAACTATGTTTCCTGCTCACCGTTCCGCGTGCCTATCGCAAGGCTTGCGGCGGCGCAGGCGGCGATTAAGGATAAGAAGTAAGATACCCGGCAAACCAAATACATATCAGGCGGCCTCAAAACGATTGCTTTCGTTTTGAGGCCGCTTTCCTTGCCGGAATGAATATGTTCGTAAAAATCACTTGTGTTGAAGGGTTGCGAAAAATTAAACCGTTGTTTTTATGTGTCTGATGGGATATAATACAGATGAAAGAAGGTGAGTTGATGTGCACAAAGAACCAGCTTGATAATATTCTGGTTGATGTTGTAGATGAAACAAAGAACATTTTCGGAGCAAAGCTGAACGCGGTAATCCTATACGGTTCCTATGCGCGTGGTGATTATACCGGAGAATCGGATATCGACATTTTAATTGTTGCGGACATTCCGCAGGATGAATGCTGGCACTACAACACCCGGCTTATCACACATATATCAAAGCTTGAGCTTGAAAATGACATTGTGATTTCGACTCATGTTGTGGAACGCGCTATGTTTGAAAGATTTCAAACAGCTTCGCCGTTTTATCGCAATGTAACACGGGAGGGTATCAAAATTGCCGGCTGACGAAAAAACGACATTGTCAAAAGCCAGGTTCGAAAATGCAGAGGATTGTCTGCGCGACGCTCGTCTGCTTGCGGATTCCGACAGATGCAAGGCTTTGGTTAACCGCACCTATTATGCGGTATTTCATGCAATGCGTGCAGTGCTTGTTCTTGATGAATTTGACAGCAAAAAGCATTCCGGGATTATTGCCGAGTTTCGCAGGAAATATATAAAAGCAGGCGTGTTTAACAGCGAGCTGTCCGAGGTTATCAGTAAACTCTTTTTAGCACGAACTAACAGTGACTATGACGACTTTTATATAATTTCAAAAGCTGATGCCGTCCAACAGCTGCACGATGCCGAAAGATTTGTTGAGGCAATAAAAAAGTACCTCAATTATTAAACTTGGTAAATAAGTTACAAGGCAGATTCACATGTGTTTTGTGCATCTGCTCTTTTTGAAGTTTTCGATTTCAACAGTCACGTGTTAATGATGCAAGCGTTTACTGAAACGAGTAAGAAGATGCAAGAAACGGACCAAGTTAATTGGTTGTATTTCATCGGCTTGCCCCTATTTCGGATTAGGTTAACTATTCGACTAAATCCGCAATAGACTAATTTGCATTAACCTTGTATTCTGCACACCGTTGCGCGTGCCGATTGCTAGGTTGGCAGCGGCTTAGGCGGCTATTAAGGATAAGAAGTAGTATTTGCGATTGTTATTTTGCAGGGAATGGCATCCTTGACATACCTTTCATAAAAAAACGAGCGGCCTCAAAACAATTTTGTTTTGAGGCCGTAATATTTCAGCCTGAGATTTAATAGCCGCTATGTGGTCCCTGCCTGTTCTGCCGCTTTCGCCTGTTCTTCCGCAAGCACTTTTTCCTCCCGCCGTTTGACAAGGTCCGCTTCCATTTGTTCCTTGAATTTTCCATGCACATTAAAGAACATGTAGGATATCGCGACAAGGAATTTTGAAATGGCGGGAACAAGCGCAAAGATAAACCAAATGCCCCTCAAAATCTGCGGGTCTGTTTGCGGAATCAAATTGCCGTAACTGTCCTTGAGCGGCTTAAATTTAATAATCTGGTATGCAGTGCCGGCGATAAAGCCCTGCAGGCTGCCGTTGAGTTTGCCGAACCAGTTGTTGGCCGCGCTCACAAGCCCTTCGCTGCGCACGCCGTGCTTCCACTCGATATAATCGAAGGTGTCGGCGGTCATGACCCGCCCGGCGACACCGTTGGAGGAGTTGGGGATTTGATTGATCATAAGGGATACCGCCAGATAAACCACATTCCAAGCCATCCGTTTTTTGCCGAACGGATTGTAGCCGATGAGCCACATCAGCAAAAAGCAGGCGGCCGCCCACAGATGCCCGGCGATATAAACATTCCGTTCGCCAAAGCGTTTGATGACCTTGGGGACAAACGGGGTGATAAAGTATTTCGGCAGTCCGGTGAGCAAACTTGCCAAAAAACCATTGGCGAGCGAACCGGTGTTATTGAGCCAGAAAAAGTTTTCGGAGGAGGAGCGCAGGTTGCCCTGCAGGCCGCCGAACACACTCGCAATAATACCGACGAGAAACGGCCTTGTCGAAACGGCGAATTTGACCGATTCCCAGATGTTGGCTTCTTTCATCTGTTCCCTTGAGGGGAGCGGAAAACGCTCGCGTGTATTGAAGAATTTATAGATCGCCGCAATAGCGCCCAGGACAAAGAATATGTAGGCGTAGTTCCTGTAAATGTTCTGCATAAGAATGCCCGGATACATTCTGGGCAGATAGGTTACAACGATGGATAAAACCGATGGCAACCAGCCGCTGAAATAACTGAAAAACTGCTGCACTGTCATTAAAAAATTGCGCTCGTTCGGGTTCGGGGTGATAAAATAAATCATTAAACCGCCCGCGCTGCCGTAGGAGCCGACGAGTCCGCCGATGATACAGGTGATATACAGCTGCACCATGATCTCCGTCGGGGAAGCGATGCCGGGCAGCAGGGTGTAACTCATAAAGGTCGAAATCATCGCAAGGGGCAGCATAACCACAAGATACGGCCGGAAGTGCCCCCAGCGTGTTCTGGTCCGGTCGATGATCAGACCGGAAATCGGGTCGTCAAGCGCGTCATAAGCACTGGTGAAAAGCGCCAGGCGCGCGTATTGACCGCCGGTGATATTGAAAAAGTTCATCCAGAAAAACTGCATGTTGACAACACTGCTGCTGCCGCCGATAAAATCCGCCAGTAGATAGGCGAAGATTTCTTTCGGCTTTAAATAGCGCTTTTCTTTTTTGGACAGTTCTTCGAGTTCGGCTTCAATTTCATCATCATCGATCGAAGTTTGGTCTGTTTTGGTGATATCCGCCATAGGTCATTCCCTCCCCCGCGTTCACATTGGGTTTGATTATAGCAAACAATCGTGCCGATTGCCACATATTTATAATTTCAAGCGCGCGGCATATCCCGTCAGGCAACGCCGTTGGCAAAAATGCTGAAAATCCTGGTTAAGAGTTCCAACTGTTCGTCACCGGGCAGCATGCGCACAGAGATATGCGGTTTGCCGGACGAACTGACCTTTACCCTGCCGCGCATTCTTTGCGCGAGGCGGTTAACCTTGGTAATATCCACCAAATCCTCCACATACAGCAAAAGCGTGTCAGCCCGCTGACCGACTTCATAAACGCCGTTTGCCGCGGCGGAACTGCGCAGCAAAGCGACAGAGACCAGACCTTTTACGCAGGCCGGCGGGCTGCCGAAACGGTCGTTGAGTTCATCCAGCACATCATCCGCGTCCTCTTTGCTGCGTATATCGGCGATGCGCCTGTACATGGTCAGCTTTTGCGGAATGCTTTGTATATAGGTTTCGGGGATGTAAGCGTCAATCTGCAGGTCAATCAGGCATTCCTTTTCAGGCACGGCGGTCTTTTCGCCCCGTGCCTCGCTTACGGCCTGTGCCAGAAGATTCAGGTACATATCGTATCCGACGGCTTCGAGGTGCCCGTGCTGCTGCGCGCCGATGATATTGCCCGCGCCCCGGAGTTCCATATCACGCATCGCGATTTTAAACCCGGAGCCGAATTCGGTAAACTCCCGAATCGCGCTCAGGCGGCGGGTGGCGATGTCTGTGAGCTGTTTGCCCTTTGTAAAAGTAAGGTAAGCGCTTGCCCGGCGGGAAGAGCGGCCGACGCGCCCTCTGATTTGATGAAGCTGCGCAAGACCCATACGCTCCGCGTCCTCAATAATGAGTGTGTTCACATTCGGCACATCCACACCGGTTTCAATAATAGTGGTGCAAACCAGGATGTCAATCTCGTTTTCCAGCAAGCTGCGCCAGGTGTCGCTGAGTTCGTCCTCGTTCATCTTGCCATGCGCGATTTTCAGGCGGGCGTCCGGCAGGTATTCTTTGATGCGCGCGGCTGTTTTTTCAATGGTTTCAACGCGGTTGTGCAGGTAATAGACCTGACCGCCGCGGCGCAGTTCGGATGTGATTGCCTGCGCTAAAACTTCCATGTCATGCTCAATGACATAAGTTTGTACCGGGTGTCTGTCCTGCGGGGCTTCTTCCAGTACCGACATGTCCCGTATGCCGGACATCGCCATATTCAGCGTGCGCGGTATGGGTGTGGCGGTCAAAGTCAGCACATCGACGGCCGGAAATAATTCCTTGAGCCGCTCCTTCTGCGCGACACCGAAGCGCTGCTCCTCATCGACGATAATCAGCCCGAGATCCCGAAATTTGACATCCCTGGAAATCAGCCTGTGTGTGCCCACGACGATATCCGCGCTGCCGCGCTTCAACGCGGTCAGTGTTTTGGTGATTTGACCGGGCGTGCAAAAACGGGACAGCATGCCTGCTTCGACAGGGAAGCCCTCAAACCTTTTCTTGATGGTTTGAAAATGCTGCAGCGCGAGTATGGTGGTGGGGACAAGGATGGCACACTGCTTGCCGTCCGCAATGCATTTAAACGCGGCGCGCAGGGCGACTTCGGTTTTGCCGAACCCCACATCCCCGCACAGCAGTCTGTCCATGGGATAGGGTTTTTCCATGTCTTGCTTTATTTCATCAATGCAGCGCAGTTGGTCGGGGGTTTCTTGAAATTCAAAGCGCAGCTCAAAATCGTTTTGCATATCGATGTCCGGGGAAAAGGCGTACCCTTCAATCGCTTTGCGTTTGGCATACAGCACAATGAGCTGCCGGGCCATGTCTTTGACGGCGGCTTTGACGCGGGTGCGCGTTTTTTGCCATTCTTTTCCGCCGAGCTTATTGAGTTTCACCGGTCTGTCGTCGCTTCTGGGACCGATGTATTTGGACACCTGGTCGAGCTGCGTGACAGGCACATAAAGGATGTCGCCCTTGTCGTATTTGATTTTTATATAATCCTTCACCGTGCCGTTTGCTTCAAGCGTGGTGATGCCTTCATAAATACCGATGCCGTGGATGGTGTGTACGATATAATCGCCTTTGATGAGTTCCTCAAGCGTGCTGAAAAAACCCGGCGCCTTTTTCTCTTTTTTTTGTCTTGCCGGCTTTTCCGGCGGCGCGCTGATCCGGCTGCCGTAGGAGATCAGCCGGAATTTTATACCCGGGTACTCCATACCGGCGGAAAGGCCGCCCGGTATGACGCAAACAGTGCCTTTCGGAAAGCTTTCCGGCAGGGATGAATAAAAAACGCTCCGGATGCCTTCCGCGTTCAAGTCATTGTTCAGGGCATAAGCGTTTTTTTCACCGCCGCTCATCACAACGCAGGTTTGACCGTCAAGCGCGGCTGCCGGCCCGATGTCATCTATCAACTGCAGCAGCGATCCGTTCCAGGGCGAAAGCTGGCGGGCGTTCATGGTGACCAAATCATGCACCGGGGTATCAAAACTCCCCCTGGGCAGGTTGTCCAAATACAGGGTTTGCGCCTTTTCATACTGCCCGGTCAGCTGTGCCCAGGACAGTGTGAAACGGTCAAGCCCTTTGCACAAGACCCCTTCCTCCAGGTAGGATTTTATTTCCTCATGCAGCAGTTTTTCGCAGGCGCCCGCGCGCTCTTTTACGGCAAAACTTTCGCTGACAAAAAGCAGATAGTTGTCTGCGTAGTCAAAAATGCTCGCGGCATTGCGGTATACCAGCGGGAGGTACCGGTCAAAAGAAAACAGCCGGATGCCCGAACGGAGACGGTCAACATCCGCCATAAGAGAAGTCCGCGCCTTGAGAGAACCTTTGCCCTTCAGGGATAAAAAGTGTTCCTCAATGAGTGCCGCGAAGCTATCGTTTGCGCCGCATAAAATTTCGTTTGCCGGCGTTATTTCGGTTTGGCCGGTGTTCTCCACACTGCGCTGGGTTTCGGGGTCGAAGGAAAAAACGGAATCAACGGTATCACCCCAGAATTCGATTCTGCAAGGCATAGCGGACGAAGGGGGGAAGAAGTCCAGAATGCCCCCGCGCAGCGCGAACTGACCAAGGCCTTCCACCTGGTCTGCCCTGGCATATCCCGCATGCAGCAGCAAGTCGGTGAGGGCATCCGGCCGAAAGATGTCGCCGGTTTTAATACGCAGGCTGTTGGCAGTCAGCACAGCAGGCGGAATGGTAAGCTGCAGCGCCGCCTCGACGGAACAAACGACAATCCCTGCCGTTTCATCGAGCATGCTGCCGAGCACGCCGAGCCGGATATGCTCGTATTCCCTGGACTGTCCCTCAGTCGGGCGGAAGGCAAAGTCTTTGGCGGGATATAAACGCGCATTGGCGCCCATCGCGTTAAAATCGCGCACAAGCCTGGAAGCCTGCGCTTCGTCCGGCGTGAGGACAAGCGCTTTCCGGCTAAAATTCGCGCAGAGTGTTTCAATCAAATGTGCCTTGTGAATATGGGAAAGCCCCAGCACGCCGAGAGGCAGCCGGTTTCTTTCCAGACTTATTGAGATGTTCCGGTATTCGGGATTATCGCTGAGGATCCGGGAAAAACAGGACATAAGCCACTCCCGATTTAGATTATAGAGACAGTAGATATTAGCTTTTAGATGCCGAAAAAAGCGGCGGTGTTGATTTTGACGCAATAGATTACGGGAATTTCAGGATACCTTCCCGGCAGAGGACATCGCGCAGAATGGCCGGATTGCCGTGGTCAAAACAGTGGCCTTGCATCCCCAAAGCGGCGGCGCCTTCTATATTAACGGGAAGGTCATCAATGAAGAAACATTCACCGGGTATCAGCGAAAATGTTTCAAACAGTATTTCGTATATTCTCGGCTCCGGTTTAAGACATAAATGCTCGGAAGAAACGATAAAACCGTCGAAATACGCGAATGCGGGGATCCGGTCACGGTAGGTGTAAAAATTGAGCGGCGCGTTGGACAGCAGATAAATGCCGTAACCGCTGTTCTTTAGTTCTTGAACCAACGGCAGCATTTCATTGACCGGCGGCATTTCATCCGCCCAGTTATCGAGCATCCGGCGCAAATCGGCATGCAAACGCCCCGGGATACGCGCGCAAACCCGGTCAGCCGCTTCGCCGACAGTCATCGTGCCTCTGTCCAATTCAGCCCAGTCCGGACCTTTAAAAATCTCATCCATCAGCAGCGCGATGTCTTCTTCATCCGTAAAGTATTTTCGAAGCGAGACGGAGGGGTTGAAATCAACCAGCACACCGCCCATGTCAAATATGATGTTTTTAATCAAAATTAACCATCCTTTGTCAGTCGTACCAAGGTATTTTACTTCATCTTTCGTTTAATTTCAATGCAAAGTACAGAATTTGTACAGATTTGTACAGATTATTAAATTTTTGCCGGCCGGGCGTTTCAATTGACAAATGGATATGCATTAATATATAATTGCATAAAATGAACATATTCTGATAAAAAAACGAAGAGCGGAGGTTTCATATGAGTTTCATTGAATTTGAATCGGTTTACAAAAGATATAAAATGGGGGAGATTACCATCCCTGCTGCCGACAGTGTTACTTTCTCGGTTGAACAGGGGGAGTTCTGCGTTGTTACAGGCCCCAGCGGCGCGGGCAAAACGACAGTGCTCAACATCCTGGGCGGCATGGACGACTCCGATGACGGTAAAGTCCGCGTTGCCGGGGATCTGGTAAGCGATTATGACCGCAAGCGGCTCATTGAATACAGGCGTTACGAGGTTGGCTTTGTTTTTCAATTCTATAATCTTATTCAAAATCTGACAGCGTTGGAGAATGTCGAACTGGCAACCCAAATCAGCAAAAAATCGCTGGATGCCCAAAAGGTGCTTGAACGCGTCGGTCTGGGCGAGCGGCTCAACAACTTCCCGTCGCAGCTCTCCGGCGGCGAGCAGCAGCGCGTGTCTATCGCGCGGGCGCTCGCGAAAAACCCGAAATTGCTCTTGTGCGATGAACCGACCGGCGCGCTGGACTATAACACGGGCAAACAGATCTTAAAACTGCTCCAGGACACCAGCAAGGAAACCGGCATGACCATCATCGTGATTACGCACAACCAGGCGGTGACCCCCATGGCCAACCGCATCATTACCATGCGCAGCGGCAGGGTGCACAGAATTGCTGTTAACGATAACCCAATGCCGGTCGAAAGGATTGAATGGTAACATGAGCAAAGCCTTATTAAAGGATGTTTTCCGCTCAATAATCCGGACGAGGACCCGCTTTATTTCCATCGTGGCGATTGTCGCGCTGGGCATCAGTGTATTTGCCGGCATCAAAGCAACAGCGCCGGACCTGAAGGAAACGGCGGAAAAGTATTTTCTGGAACAAAACTTAATGGATATCAATGTTGTCTCCACCATCGGTCTGACGGACGCGGATATCAGCCAAATCAGAAAGGTCAGCGGTGTGGGTGCCGTGATGCCGGCCAAGTTTGCCGACGCGCTGCTTGAAATCGACGGCACAAAAATCATTGATGTCGAAGGGGCGCAATTCAGCTGCCGGGCGATGTCGCTGGACCTTAATATGCTTGATAAATACGAAAAGGCCGGCATTAATGACGCGGCCTTTATGAACCGCCCGAAGCTTGTTGAAGGTTTATACCCCAAGAATGCTGACGAATGCCTTGTTGACAGTTCTGCGATGACCTCTACACATAAATTCAAAGTCGGGGATGTTATAACGCTTACTGGTGACGGCGAAAACCTGGCCAATAAACTCAGCCGGACGCAGTACAAGGTTGTCGGCATCGTGATGACACCGCTGTATATATCTGTCGAACGCGGAAACACGCTCGCGGGCAGCGGAAAGCTCGGCAATTATATTTATATCCCGCAGGAAAACTTTGTTACGGACTATTATACCAATGTCTATATCAGTGTTTCGGGTGCTTTCGGCTACCGGGCGTTTTCAAAAGAGTATAAAGAATATATCGCGCCGGTCGTCCAATCCGTTGAGTCAATCGCCGCCGACCGTTTAGTATCGCGGGCGGTTTCGCTTCGTGCGGAGTATACGCCGAAGGTAACCAACGGCGAAGCGGAGCTTGCGCTGAAGGAGCTTGAAGCAGAGCAGAAGCTTGCCGAAGGAAGGGCCCAGGTTGAACAGATTAAATATTACGCGGAAAACGGCGAGGCGGAGCTGGCGGCCAAAAAAGCCGAGTACGAAAGCTCCCTGTCCGCGGCGCAAAAAGAGCTCTTCTCCGGTCAAAGCCAATACAACGCGGGTGTTGCCGAATATAACGCCAAACTCGCGCAATATAATGCCGCGCGGGCGATTGCGGACCAGTATCCGAACGCGAGGGCGGATTACGCAAAGGCGAAGGATGACCTTGCAAAAGCCGAGCAAAACATTAAAAACGCGGAAAAAGCGCTTGCAGCGGCACAACAGGCGTTGGATGAAATAAGGACGCTGGAAAACCCCGAATCACTGGCAAGCCTGATTGCCGCTTATCTCCTGAGCGGCGCCGACCCTGAAATTGTCGCCCTGCTTGAGCAAGCGAGGACGGACGGCAGCCTGTCTACCGCGATTGTATCGATGGAAGCTTTGCTGAGAACAAGCGAAGCGCAGTTGAGCAACGCGAAAAGAGCGTATGCGCTGAACAAGGCGGATTTTGATGTGGCCACCGAACAGATTAAAAAGCTGGATGAACTGGATTCCGCCTACCAAAAGTTGAAAGAGGCAGAGGCGAAAATCAGGGCAGGGTCCTCCGACATTGCCATTGGGGAACTCACGCTGAGCATGAAACAAATGGAACTCAAGTACGAGTTAAGCCTGGCGGAACAAAAGCTGGCGCAAGCAAAAGCGATGGCGGGGACGGTTGATGAGGAATTCGCCAAAACCGAGGCCGATGTCAGAAAACAGCTGCAGTATGCGAAATCGGATTTAGCCGCCGCCAGGAACCTGCTGGCTTCGCTGGATACCGCGCAATGGTATGTGGACGGCAGGGATGCCCTGCCGGGGCATGTCGAGTACGATCAGTCAGCGGACAACATGACCGCTTTTTCCGCCGTATTTCCCGTTTTCTTCTTTTTCATTGCCGCGGTAGTCAGCCTGACGACCATGGCGAGAATGGTCGAAGAGGAGCGCATCCAACTCGGCACACTCAAAGCGCTCGGTTACGGACCCGGAATGATTGCCGGGAAATACTTGATTTATGCCGTGCTTGCAAGTTTGATAGGGTCCGCAATCGGATTGAGTATCGGTTTCAAGCTTTTTCCGAAGGCGATATATGACGCCTACTCGATTATGTTCACCACGCCCGACATCTTGCTGCCGTTCCGCACAAGATATGCCTTGATCGGCACGGCAATCGTAACCTTGGCGGTGGCTGCCGCCACGCTGTTTGCCTGCAGAAAAGAACTCGCCACCTGCCCGGCCCAGCTGATGCGTCCCAAAGCCCCCAAAAAAGGCAAACGGGTGTTTTTGGAGAGGATCGGTTTTGTTTGGAAACGGCTCAGTTTCGGTTCCAAAGTCACCGCAAGAAATATGTTCCGCAATAAAAAAAGGTTTATTATGACGCTCATCGGCATTTCCGGCTGCACCGCCTTGCTGCTGACAGGGCTCGGCATCAAGGATTCCATCAGCGCAATCAGCATCAAGCAGTTCGGTGACGGCGGCGTAACAATGTATGACGCACAGATTGTACTCAACGACACCCTCGAGAGCGGTACAAGCGGAACCGAAACACTCGCGGAGATAAGCAAGGACACGCGTATTCAGGGCGCGATGCTGACTTATATGAAATCACTCAACGGCGGTTCCGAGCGCGCCGCGGATGTTGTGCTGCCGGTCAGCGTTGTTGTGCCCAATGAAAACGGGCAGCTTTCCAAATTCATTAAGCTTCAGAACAGGGTTACGGGCGAAAAGTTCGAGCTGGGTGACGACGGGGTGCTCCTTACCGAAAAGTTCGCGGCAAAAACGAAAACAAAAGCGGGTGATGAGGTTTTCGTTACGCTCAGCGATAAATCACAGGTGAAACTCAAAGTCGCCGGTGTTGTTGAAAATTATGCTTTCCATTATATCTATATGTCCGACGCCATGTATCAAAAAACCTTCGGAGAAACGCCAAAGTATAATTTCATAACAGCTAAAATCAACGACAGCATGAAACAGGCGGATGAAACAAGCAGAAACGCTGAAAAAAGCAAACTGGCAACGGATTTGATGAAACGCGGCGATGTGAGCGTTGTCGTCTATACCGAACAGGCGAGCAATACCTTTGACAACATTATAAAAGGGCTTGACACGCTTGTGCTGATTTTTATCGTCTGCGCCTGCGCGCTGGCATTTGTGGTGCTGTACAACTTGTCCAACATCAACATCAACGAGCGCCTGCGGGAACTTGCAACCATTAAGGTGCTGGGTTTTTACGACCGGGAGGTGGCCTCCTACATCTTCCGTGAAAATGTGCTCCTTACCATACTGGGCACCGCCTTCGGTGTGCTGCTGGGTATCCCGCTGCATAAATTCGTCATCAATGTCGCGGAAGTGAATATTGTCATGTTCGGGCGGAGCATCGACACATCGAGCATGATCATTGCCGCGTCCGTGACGGTTGTTTTCTCAATACTGGTCAGCATCCTCATGCGCCGCAAACTCAAAAAAATCAGCATGGTGGAATCGCTCAAGTCAGTGGAATAACGGGCAAAAGAAAACCTGATGCGCCCGGATGTATGGTTTTTTACAGCAGGGTGAAATAAAGTGAAAGAGGCCGCCTTTTGGCGGTCTCTTTTTTAGTCCGATGACAGGTATCGGTTCATGACATCGGTCAATGAAAAGTAAAGTTAATGCTCTCTATCATTGCCTTGATTTCCGGGTTTTCCTCATAACTTTTGCCGCTGACCTGAATCTTGACCTGCTCGCCGTTTTTA
>CAYUWQ010000005.1:0-19627 GCA_964448455.1 uncultured Eubacteriales bacterium
GAGTGTCGAGATTCGAACTCGAGGCCTCTTGGTCCCGAACCAAGCGCGATACCAAACTTCGCCACACCCCGGAATTTTGCGACCTCATGAAGTATATACTATGGGTTGATGAAAATCAAGATGTTTTTCAAAAAAATGACCGCTTGCGAATTGATTGTTCGCAGGCGGTCATTTATTAACATTTAAAAATTATGCTTCCAGCAATTTTTCGACTGCCGCGAGTTTCAGCGAAAGGCAAAGCAGATTAACCGCCGCTTTCAACTCATCCACCGGCGGGAAAGTCGGCGCGATGCGTATGTTCCGGTCCAACGGGTCTTTACCATAAGGATAAGTCGCCCCGGCCGGTGTTAAAACGACGCCTGCTTGTTTGCAAAGGTCAACGGTGCGTTTCGCGCAGCCGTCAATGACATCAAGGCTGATGAAGTATCCGCCGTTCGGGTTGTTCCATTGTGCAATCCCTGTGCCGCCCAGTTCTTTTTCCAGTGCGTTAAGTACAGCTTGGAATTTGGGTGCGAGCACCTCCGCCAGCCGGCGCATGTGCTGTTTAACGCCCTGCGCGTTTTGTAAGTAATTCGCATGGCGCAGTTGATTAAGCTTATCATACCCGATTGTTTGCACAAACATGCGTTTTTTCACCGTGGCGATGTTGTTGCTTGAAGCCGCGAGAATGGATACACCGGCACCGGGAAAACTGATTTTGGAAGTTGACGCGACTTCGATAACCATATCTTCGCTACCCTGCTTTTTACATTCGGCAAAGATATTCAAGAGTTTGTCGCCCTCATCATATAAGTCGTGTTCACTGTAGGCGTTATCCCAGATTATTCTGAAGTCCGGTGCGGCCGGCTTTAAGGCGGCAATACGGCGGACAACATCATCCGAAAATGTTTTACCCTCCGGATTCGAATACTTTGGCACACAGAAAAAGCCCTTGACCGTGCTGTCTTTCACCAACTCCTCCAGTATATCCATATCCGGTCCATCGGCCAGCATGGGCACATTGACCATCTCAACACCGAAATACTCCAGTATCGAAAAATGTCTGTCGTATCCCGGTACAGGGCAGGCAAATTTAATATTACCTTGCAGCATCCAGGGGGTGGAACCGGCACCGTGTGTCATGCATTGGGAGATATAGTCGTACATAATGCATAAGCTGGAGTTGCCGAACACAACAATGTTGTCCGGGCTGACATCAAGCAGTTCGGCGTAAAGCGCTTTAAATTCCGGTATGCCGTCAAGGAGACCGTAGTTGCGGCAATCCGTGCCGTCGGATGCTATCATACTGCATGTTGAATTAACTTCATTGAGAATGGGCATTGAAATGTTCAACTGGTCGGCACCCGGTTTGCCCCTGGACATGTCCAATTTCAACCCTTTTAGCATCACATCTTCATAAGCCCGCGATAACTCAATTTGAATGGCCTGCAACTGTTCTTTTGTCATATCTTGAAATTTCACTGATTGTATCCTCCAAATTATTGCGTTAATGTCGTAAATTTTACTATAATCAGCTTGATTTTGCAACTCATATTTTTTATTCTTGCAAAGGCGACAAAAAATACCGCCCCATCAAGTTATTTTGAGGCGGTATGCCATATAAAATGAAACAGAAGTTAAAAATCGGCGGAACCTGTGGTCCGGGGAAAAGGAATAACATCGCGGATATTGGATATCCCGGTCATATACATAATCAGCCGTTCGAACCCGAGCCCGAACCCACAGTGCTTTGTTCCGCCGAACCGGCGCAGGTCAAGATACCACGCGTAGTCTTCGCTGTTTAGCCCTGATTGTTCAATTCTGCGGGTTAAGACACCCAAGCGTTCCTCGCGCTGGCTACCGCCAATAATCTCGCCGATACCCATCACCAACAAATCCATTGCCGCCACCGTTTTGCCGTCGTCATTGAGCCGCATATAAAACGCCTTTATTTCCTTTGGGTAATCGGTGACAAAAACCGGACACTTAAAAATGCGTTCCGTCAGGCAACGCTCATGCTCGGTCTGCAAATCGCAGCCCCATGAGACTTTATATTCGAACTCTTCGTTGTACGATTGAAGCAGTTCAACCGCTTTTGTATAGGTCACACGGGCGAAAGACGAAGACACAACGGTGTTCAGTCGTTCGATTAAACCGTTGTCATAGAATTTGTTCAAGAATTCAAGTTCGTCCGGGCATTTAACCAGCACTGCCCGCAGAACATATTTGATCATCTCTTCCGCCAAGGCCATATCGTCGGATAAATCGGCAAACGCGATTTCCGGCTCGATCATCCAGAATTCCGCAGCGTGGCGCTGGGTATAGGATTTTTCCGCCCGGAAGGTCGGTCCGAAAGTGTAGACCTTGCCGAAAGCAAGCGCCATCGCTTCCGCTTGCAGCTGTCCGGATACGGTCAGATAGGAAGGTTTGCCGAAAAAGTCCTGCGAATAGTCCACTGCGCCGTTTTCGTTCAGCGGAGTTTGTACCAAGTCAAGTGTGGTTACTTTGAACATTTCGCCCGCGCCCTCACAGTCGTTTGCGGCAATCAACGGTGTATGCGCGTAGACAAAACCGTTTTCCATAAAAAAACTGTGTATAGCATATGCGGCGACCGAGCGAACCTTGAAGGCAGCGCTGTAGGTGTTTGTACGCGGGCGCAAGTGGCTGATGGTGCGCAAATATTCGAGTGTGTGCCGCTTTTTCTGTAAAGGGTAATCGGGCGTTGAAGCGCCTTCAACCTCGATATCTTGAGCGTTAATCTCAAAAGGCTGACCCGCCTGCGGGGTTAGAACCAGTATGCCCGTTACGCAAACTGCCGCGCCGACATTTTGTTTGGCAATATCTTTAAAGTTAGCCAGTTTCGCTTCTTCAAAAACCACCTGCAGCCCTTTAAAGCTGCTGCCGTCGCTGATTTCCATAAACCCGATAGATTTTGAATCCCTGATTGTTTTAACCCAGCCGCATACGGTAATGCTCTTTCCGCTGAATTCTTGGGGTGTTTTATATATTCTGCTGATTTCAATCCGGTTCATCGATTTCCTCCGAAAATAATTATTAATCCAGGTTCCTTCCCTATTATAAGGGTTTCCTGTAATAAAGCAAGCTTAACCGGTACAGATCAGCCGAATTTTTGTTGACACCGGACAGCATTCCCTTTAGAATAATACTGACAAAGTTGGGACGGAGCAGTGAATATGAGTTACGCGGACAAAGTTTTTATTGAAAACTGCAGGAGCATTCTGCATAGCGGATTTTGGGATAAAGATGTGGCTGTTCGCCCCCGTTGGGATGATGGCACGCCGGCGCATACCATTAAAAAGTTCTGCGTTGTCAACCGCTATGATTTGTCGACAGAGTTCCCGCTTCTCACCATACGCAAAACAAATTATGCAAACGCGGTTGATGAATTGCTTTGGATTTGGCAAAAAAAATCCAACGATATCAGGGATTTAAATAGCCATATCTGGGATTCCTGGGCGGATGAAAACGGCACAATCGGCAAAGCATACGGTTATCAGCTTGGGGTGAAGCACCGGTATGCCGAGGGAATGTTTGACCAGGTGGACCGAGTGCTGTTTGACCTTAAGCATAACCCGTTGAGCAGACGAATTATGACGAACATTTACAATCATCATGATTTATGCGATATGATGCTTTACCCTTGTGCTTACAGCATGACTTTCAATGTAACCGGCGGTAAACTCAACGGTATACTGAACCAGCGCTCGCAGGATATGCTGGTGGCCAACAACTGGAATGTTTGCCAGTATGCGGTGTTGCTGCATATGTTTGCCCAGGTCAGTTCGCTTGAAGCCGGTGAACTCGTTCATGTAATTGCCGACGCGCATATTTATGACAGGCATATTCCGATTGTTGAGGAACTTTTGAAACGGGAACCTTTTGACGCGCCGGTTTTCAGCATCGACAAGAGTATTGATGATTTTTACAAGTTCGGTGTGAATAGCTTTGAACTGAAAGATTACAGGTTCCATGAATTGAAGTTGAAAATACCGGTTGCCGTTTAGATGATAGACATTGGCTGTTAGACTTATGAAAGAACGGGTGCTGCGGATGAATACGATTGTTTCGGTTGATAAAAATTGGGGCATAGGGTATCAAAACGATTTACTGTTTCATGTTCCGGAGGATATGCGTTTTTTTAAAAGCATGACCACCGGCAAGACCGTTGTAATGGGGGAAAAAACTTTTTATTCCCTCCCCAATCAAAAACCGCTCAAGGACAGGAACAATATTGTTCTATCAGACAATCCAAGCCTTCGTATTGAAGGTGTTACGGTATGCAACAGTTTGGAAGAACTGCTTTCACACCTGAAACAATTTAATCCGGAGGATGTTTTCATTATTGGCGGACAGGCAGTTTATGAACTGATGCTGCCATACTGCTCGGCAGCCTTTATCACGCAGTTTAATGCGCGGGCGGAGGCTGACAAACATTTCCCGAACCTTTCAAAAAGTAAAGAGTGGAAACTGGCTGAGAGGTCGGCGCCGGTGGAAAGCAAAGGATTGACCTTCACCTTTGACCGGTACGAAAGAGTATAGCCATCTTATCATGCTGCAATAAAGTTTCCGCGCGGTTGCCCGCGCGGATTTTTTATTTAATAATACTTCTGGCGACATCCGGGTAATTGGTAATAACACCGTCGCTTCCCCAGTCACGCAGTCTTTCGATTGCATAGGGTTTATCGATCGTCCACGGATTCACAATTAGCCCCGCCTTGTGACAATCTAACATATAATCCTCGTCAACAAGGATCCCGAGCGGATGAATGGCATCCGCTTTTATCGTTTTAGCGAAAGCAACAGCATCGTCATAGATTTCTGTATACGGGCATTCCGTTGAATAAAGAATACCGGTTCTGGTTTTCGGGTCTACCTCTTTGCACTCGATGAGAATGTCTTTGTTGAAGCAGGAAATAATCAATTTATTGAACAGTCCGAATTCCTTCACCTTACCGATTGTTTTGCGGACGATATCCGTCCCCTTTTGCCGGGGGTTTTTTATTTCAATGTTAATCACATCAAGGTTGCCGCATAAATCAAGGAACTCGTCAAGCGTCGGAATTTTTGTGCCGGCAAACTCTTTTGAAAAATAGGAGCCGAAGTCAAACTTACGAAGTTCCTCAAGCGTGTAATCGGCAATCAAACCGGTGCCGTTTGATGTTTCGTCAATATCATGGTTGTGGCATACAACTAAAAACCCGTCCTTTGTCAGATGAACATCGTTCTCAAATCCATCCGCTCCCATTTCGATTGCCTTTTGAAACGCGGGAATTGTGTTTTGCGGAGCAACTTTGCAGGCTCCCCGGTGCGCGATAACTTTTGTCATATTCAATCCTCTCCCATCATAAATTCCATTTATTCTTTATATCCTCTGATTTCTTCCGCTGTTTTAAAAGTAAAACCGGACATTTCAAGCAAATCGAGATTTTTCAGCACTTTACCGATGCCATTCGCGACGCACAGAAGCGGTTCTTTCGCAACGGTTGTTTTGATGCCGGTTCTCTCGCAAATGAGTGTATCCAGCCCTTTCAGCAGTGCCCCGCCGCCGGTAAGAATAATCCCGCTTTCGGTGATATCCGCGGCCAGCTCAGGGGGCGTTGACTCCAGTACGCTTCTAACTGCTTCACAAAAGTTCTCAAGGTGTTCCCTTACGGCTAAATAAATATCTGTCGACGATACTTCCAGTCGTGCGGGCATGCCGGTGATATAATGCTTGCCTTTGACTGTAATCGCGAGTTCTGCTTCACGCAAGTAAGAACAACCGATTTTGATTTTAATTTTCTCTGCTGTTCTTTGTCCGATTATCACATCGCGTTCCCTGCGGAAATAGCGCACAATGGCCTCGTCAAGGGAATTCCCGGCAACTTTGATGGATTTTGATACCGATATGCTCCCCATGGTTAAAACGGCAATATCCGCCGTACCGCCCCCGATATCCACAACCATCACGCCTTTCGGATGGCTTATCTCCACACCGGCGCCCAGAGCCGCCGCGAGCGGTTCCTCAATCAGGCATGCTTTGCCGGCACCGGATGATATGGCAAGATCAAGTATGGTACGTTTTTCAAGATTCGTGACGGTTGACGGCAAACAGATAACGATATTCGGCTTAAAAACCATATTGCCGCATATCTTCTGAAGGTAGTAGCGCAAAATATTTTGTGTTACGGTAAAGTCGGAGACAACCCCTTCGCGCATCGGCAGCACGACCTTTATGGATGAGGGATTGCGTCCTACCATATTATATGCTTTTTTGCCGACGGCAATCATCTTTCCGCTCTCATTGTTATAAGCGGCCGCAGTAGGTTCGGATAAAACAATACCCTTCCCCTCAACATAAATCACGATTGATGTTGTTCCCAAATCCACGCCTATATTTATCCCGAGCATTGTTCTCCCCACCTTTCCGCAATACGGCTATTTTGCTTTACGCGTTACGGCTGCTGAAACACAGCAGACTTCTTTTGCCCCGTACAACAGCAGCATCTTCGCGCATTCGTTAATGGTAGAACCCGTTGTTGCAACATCATCGCAGAGCAGGATCGTTTTACCCTTCACGAAATCCGGCCGGTCAACATCAAAAACGCCGGCAAGATTGCCGCGGCGCATGGAAGAAGTCATGGTATGCTGAGCGGGTGTATCATAAATCTTGACAAGCAAATCCCCGCTTATTTCGATGCTTAAAATACCGCCGATCGCTTTGGCAAGCAAAAAACTTTGATTAAATCCGCGAATTCTGTAACTGTTTTTGGTAAGCGGTACACAGGTAATTAAATCAAAACTTTTGCCGGCGAATTGGTTTTTAACCGCAACCGCCATCTCTCTCGCGAAAAAATCGGCATTCCCGGTTTTGCCCCGGAATTTGAAGTTTCGGATACTTTTGCCAATGGCACCTTCGTAATAAAACGGTGCGGTAAGCCCGGAATAATAGAACCGGTAACTCCGGCAAAGGCACTCGTTTTTACCGCGCCCGCATTTTGTGCAAAACGGCGGCAAAACCCGCGGCAAATCTTTGCGGCAGTCAATGCAAACATCTTTTTCAGGCGTGATGACCCTGTCGCATAACGCACACCTTTTGGGGAAAAATGCATAGAGTATCCGTTCAAAAACCATGCCCGCATTTGGCATCCTCATGCCTCCGTCAGGAAAAAGTGAAGTGCGGAATACCGCTTTGACTTACGGTCATTTTGCGCCATTTCTATTATTTGGTCGGCGCTGCCGACAAGGATCATCATTTTTTTCGCCCTTGTCACCGCGGTATACAACAGATTGCGATAAGCAAGCTGAGGTACGACGCCGATTACCGGCATAATTACGGCATCAAACTCGTTACCCTGACTTTTATGCACCGTTACAGCATAAGCGAGTTCCAGATCTGACGCCTGTTCAAAAGTGTAGACAGCCGTTCTTTCATCAAAAACGACCGTCATGTTTGCGGCGGTCATATCTATTGCGTTTAAAATACCGACATCACCGTTAAATATCCCCGTACCGTTTTCATCGTCTTTTTCCCAATTGATATTATAGTTGTTCTTCGTTTGCATTACCTTGTCGCCTTCGCGGAAAACATTGGTTCTGATAACAATCTCTTTCTTGCCTTTTTGCGAAGGATTTAAAAGGGATTGAAGCTGTTTGTTGAGGGATATCGTACCGGTTTCGCCTTTTTTTGAAGGACAAAGAATTTGAATATCCGTCGTCGGCGAATACCCGTAAGCCTTTGGCAGACGGTCGGCACATAAATCACATATCACTTCCGCCGCGGCAGTAACAGAACATCTTTCTAAAAAGAAAAAATCTTTATCCTTACTGCCAAGTTCCGGCATATCGCCCTGGACGATTTTGTGCGCGTTGATAACAATCAGGCTTTCCATTGCCTGCCGGAATATTTCTTTGAGTTCCACAACCGGCAATAAATTGGATGCAATCAAATCGTGTAAAACATTCCCGGCGCCGACCGGCGGCAATTGGTCGGAATCCCCCACCATAACCAGACGGCAGCCAATGGGCAACGCGTTAAGCAGGCTTGAAAAGAGCGATATGTCCACCATCGACAATTCATCAACAATCACGGCATCTTCAACAAGCGGATTCCGCGCGTTTCTGGCAAAAACCGGCTTGTCGTCTTTATCCCACTCAACCTCCAGCAGACGGTGTATCGTTTTTGCTTCTTTCCCCGTAACCGCGCTCATTCTTTTCGCCGCCCTGCCTGTCGGTGCTGTTAGCGCGACATTCAGCCCGCTAATCTCGAAAAGTTTGAGTATTCCGTTTATTGTTGTGGTTTTGCCGGTTCCGGGTCCGCCGGTTAAAATCAGAATCCCCTTTTGTATGGCTGTTTCGATAGCGTGTTTCTGTTTCTCTTCAAATTTAAGGCCTTGGTCCTTTTCAACTTTTTTGATCTCGGCTTGAACGGTTTCACGCCCTGCCGGCGGAAAACGGAGCAACATTTTAATATGCTCCGCCGCATTTTTTTCGGCTGTGTGGATCCACGGTAAAAAAACAAAGTCTTTACCGCTGATATTCTCTTGTATCAGTTGCCCCTGCGCGATAAGCATTGAAATGGTATTTTCACAGGTTTCCCGGTCTATATCCAGCAGTTCGGCACACGGCACTATGAGTTTCTCACGGGGCAGGCAGGTGTGTCCGTTTGAAAGGTTGTGTTTGACAATATGGATTATGCCTGATGCGTTGCGGAAAAGCACCGGAGGTTTTTCGGGTAAAACAGCCGCAATTGCATCCGCTCGTTCAAAACCGATTCCAATCCCTTCATTGCAAAGAGAATACGGGTTTTGAGTGATTGAGACAACCGAATTTACGCCGAATATACGGTAAGCATTCAGACACTCCGCAGGCGTCATGCCAAACCGTTCAAGAGATATCATAACCTCGCGCACAGCAAACTGGGATTTAAAGTTTATACAAATTTTTTCAGCTTTTGAAAAAGAAATGCCTTTTATGGTTGAAAGACGCCTGGGATCCTCTTCCAGTACCTCAAAAGAATTGTCTCCGAAAGCCTCGACAATTTTCAACGCAGTTGCCGGACCGATCCCCTTGATGATGCCGGACGATAAATATTTCAGCAAATCCGCCGCGGTAGTCGGCAGGCGGTGTTCGCACAATTCGGCCTTAAATTGACGGCCAAACGAAGCGTGAAAATCCCAGTGCCCTCTAAGCCGCAGTTCCTCACCTACGGAAACCTGCGGTAAAACACCCACGACAGTAATAAGCTCACCGCTGCTGCTGATGTCCAGCACGGTGAAACCGGAATCCTCACGGCGGAAGGTTATGTTTTCAACACAGCCCGTTATTTCAATTTGTTCTTCATTATCCGGCATAGGTTATCCTTAAAACAATAATGCGAGCAAGCCTGTAAGCCGAGTTCTGTCATTAAAGGCAGCCATCTATCTACGCCTTGTGTTGCCGCAAGGCTTTAGCCACCTGTCGGGGAATACGCCGAGCAAGCGCAAACCGGCATTGCTGCCGGTTTTCCCCGGTTGGTGTTGCTCCGGATAGGGTTTGCAGGGCCGCGCGGTCTCCCGCGCGCCGGTGAGCTCTTACCTCGCCTTTCCACCCTTACCTGCGTGAGCAGGCGGTATATCTCTGTTGCACTTTCCCTAAGGTCACCCTCGGCGGCCGTTAGCCGTTATCCTGCTCTTCGGAGCTCGGACTTTCCTCGCGTGCGGATATTTCACCGCACCCGCGGCTGCCCAGCTTGCTCGCTTTTTTATTCTAATTCAAACGCACCCGCATGTCAAACTAATTTACGCTGTTAATAAAAAAACAAACTGTAAATTTTGACAAAAGCATTGTTAATTTTGTTGGGATATTGTAGAATAAAAATGATATATACAGGGTTAAGGAGCAAGTGTAATATGGGTGATGTTTATTTTTCCGGACGGTCGGATACAAAGGATATACTGCCGACAAATCTACCGGAGAAGAACCAAAAGCAGAAGAAAAATGGCAAGAAAAAGTTTCTGCCCTTCAAGATCGCAATTGTCTTTCTGCTTGTCACAGCCATTGTTTTGACCGGTTCCGCCGCCTATGTGTATGACCTTATGCGCAGAACCAATTTCAATGAGCAAGGCAATAAACCCAATGTGTATGTAAACAGCGGGGATTTGATGCAGGATAAAAATGTTCTCAACATCCTCCTGCTCGGTGTCGATGCAAGAGTCCCTAATGTCAACTCCCGATCGGACTCCATGCTCTTATTTTCCATTGACAAGAACAATAAAAAAATCAAACTGACTTCGTTTATGCGGGACACATGGGTGATGCTGCCGGAATCAAAAACATACGCCAAATTGAACGCATCCTGCACTTACGGCGGAGCGCAGTATGTAATTGATACCATCGAATACAATTTCAATATTAAGATTGACAGTTATGTTCTTGTTGATTTTAATTCTTTTATGAGTATTATTGACAGCCTCGGCGGAGTTGACTTGGAAATCACGCAAAAAGAAGCAAAAACAATGCAAGATGAGTATTTCTTCAAAACACAAGCCGGTGACAGTGTTCACTTGAATGGAAATGAAGCGCTTTGGTATTCCAGAATCCGCTACCTTGATTCGGATTTTATGCGCACTTACCGGCAGCGCAAAGTCGTTACCGCAATCATTCAAAAAGCACGCAATACAAGCCTTTTTGAGTTGATCGATATTGTTAAGGATATTCTGCCCGTAGTCGAAACTGATTTGAACCCTGACAAACTGACCAAACTCGCCATGGGCGCGTTGATTATTTATCGCAATTATGATATCGAACAGGCTCGAATTCCGGCAGATGACACTTGGAAAAGTGCAAATAAAAAAGGGCAGGATGTTTTGGAAGCCGATCTTGGTGCGAATCAAAAATATCTTGAGGACTTTCTCTACAAGCCTGATTTGCAAGAGGAAACTCAAAGCAATACAAACTGAATGCTGGAGGTAACTATGGACACATCCGCGCTTCACAAAATCTCATGCGGGCTCTATGTAATAGGCGCTAAAAACGGTGAATCATTCGGCGGTTCTGTTGTTGACGCGCTGATTCAGGCAACAAGCTGTACCCCGCCGCACATTATCTTTTGCAGTATGAACAAAAACTTCACAACCGGTCTTATCCGCGAAACAGGTTTGTTTTCTGTTTCTGTTTTAAGCACACAAGTCAACCCCTTTGTGATTGCAAACTTTGGTTTTCAAAGCGGAAAAGATATCGATAAATGGGCAAATGTCGATTACGATAATAAAAACGGTCTTCCTTTTTTGAAGAACGCCGCGGCATATTTCAGCTGCGCGGTTGAAGATATCCGGATAACGCCGACGCACAATATCATCACCGCCGCTGTGGAAAATTCTTGGATGGGTGTCGGCGAACCCTTGCTTTACGGCGACTATCACAAAGCACTTAAAAATTCTGTCGCACAGGCTTTTAAAAATTTCAAGGAGACGGGAAAGTCACCTTTCAACACAGAGATTCCGGTTAGTAAAACAACAGAACCCGGCGCCAAAACAGAAAAATGGGTTTGCTCGCTGTGCGGCTACATTTATGACGAGTCTACCCCGTTTGAGCAATTACCCGATGATTGGACATGCCCGCTTTGCGGTGCCGGAAAGGAACTCTTTGAGAAGCAATGGTTGTAAGGATATTATTTAAAGGCTTTAATTTTTCACAGGACGGCCCCGGCAACCGGCTGGTTTATCATTTACAGGGTTGCAATATGCGTTGCCCATGGTGCTCTACGCCCGAGAGTATGCCGGAACAAGGCACGCTGCTTGTCAGCGGAACCCCCGAGGAAAGGTTTTGTCCTTTTGGCGCTGTCAAAAACGGGCAAGTAGACAGAACGCAATGCGCCGCTTGTTACGAAAAGCCCTGCACAAAGTATGCCGGAAGCAAACTCCGCATGAGTTGCACTGTAATGGATATAAACGCTGTCGTAGACGAAATCAAGAGCAGTATGCCGATGTTTTTCGATGGCGGAGGAGTCACCTTCACCGGCGGTGAACCAACGGTTCAATTTGAAGCGCTCAAGGAACTGCTCATCCGCTTGAAAAAACTTGGCATCAACACCGCTTTGGAGACAAATGGAAGCCACATCAAATTGCCGGAACTTTTCGAATTGGTTGACTGGATGATTATTGACTGTAAGCACTACGACAACGGCGCCCATTTTTCCGCGACCGGCATCGGGAATGAGATAATATTGGATAACATTGCCACGGCGGCAAAGAAGCGTGCTCAGCTGCTTATCAGGATACCGCTCATCAACGGATTTAACGCGTCCGAAAAAGACGCCGAAAGATTTGCGGCGTTGTTCCGGTCTATGGACACAAAAAACTGTTCTTTCGAACTGCTCCGATATCATGAATATGGCAAAGATAAATGGGCGCAGTGCGGTATGCTGTACACAGTACAAAATGCAGTTGTCAGCGATGAGGTGTTCTGTAAATTCACAAATATTTTTTTACAGAATGAATTTAAATTAATCCGCACATAGCACAGCATAAGGCACAATGCTTATTAACAGGAGGAAAACCGATGCATAACCCGATCTTGAATTCCGATAAAATATCCGAGATGGCAAAATTATTGTTCCGGGAAGAACGCAAGTTAAAGCGTTTGGACGGATGGTTTCTGGCCAGAGAGGCTGCTGTAAAGGCGTCAAAAAGCTCATTCGGTCAGCACAAAGAGGTTATTGCCGCGCTTGAACTGCGCGCAATAGTTGATGATTTGCCGCTATATGTCAGCGAAAACGCCATTTTTGCCGGCACACAAAGGGACGCCTTCGCGCGAAGCTATGCCCTGATTAACCCCGCTTTTGAGGTTGAAACCTTCAGCGGCTACTGCGATCCGACCGCTGTTTTCAATGACATTGAACCGAATGATGAGTTCACCCGGGAAAGGATCACAGCACTGCGTGATTATACCAGGCAAAGCGAATATGTAAAATCCCTTTCCTCGGTCTATGAAAACTATACCGAGTACACTGCAGAAGTCGCTTTTTTCATTGAGCAGGTTACCGGCCATTTAATCCCCGATTTTCGCCCCGCTTTGAAATACGGTGTTGATGCTATTAGGGTCGAAGTTCACTCCCGCATGCTTGACGAGGTCGATGAAGACAAAAAAAATGTTTTCCGGTCAATCGAGTTAACGCTTGACGGCGCGGTACGCCTGGCCGAGCGGTATGCTGATATTGTTGCAGAGGCGAGGATTAGTGCCCGAGGCGAGCGTGATGCAGAGTTGGAACTGATGGAATACACACTTCGCAAAGTACCCGCAAAAGGCGCTGCCACACTTTATGAGGCTATGCAGTCATATATGCTGCTTTGGCAAGTTATGTGCCTTGAGCAGGCACCAAACCCGTTTGCGTTTTCTGTCGGCAATGCCGATAGAATTTTTGAGCCATACCGCCAAATGAGCGGTGAGAGCAGAGAAGCTGCAGCAGCTCTTTTTAAGCACTTCCTAACCTTTTATAATGTTGGCGACAGAAGCTGGGCTATTTCGCAAAACATCCTTTTAGGAGGCAAATCAAGCACCGGTGAAGACTTGACCAGTGTAACGACTTATGCCATCATGGATGCTTATTATGAAATGAATCTACCGCAGCCGATTCTTTCAATCAAACTGCATAAGAACACACCGGTTGAGTTATATCGCGAAATGGGTCGTTTCTTCTTCACACCCGGTTGCCTGACACCGTCCTTGTTTAACGATGATTCTGTTTTTGAGGTGCTGCGGAGCGCCGGGGTTGACGAGATTGATCTTGAGGATTATTCCGTTGCCGGATGTCAGGAACCGTTGATCATGGGTAAAGATAATGCGAATACAACTAACAGTTGGTTTAATCTGCCTAAAATTTTGGAACTCACATTAAACAACGGGTTTTCAACCGTTACCGGTCAAAAAATTGATACTGTTACGACGGAAACCACTCCCCTCACACTCCTGAAAAATATCCGCACCGAATTCATTAAAAATGTGGAGCACTTTGCCGAAAAAATGGTTCAGGCCGCAAACGGCGCATCTGTCGCGCTGTCCAACCTGCCGGTACCCTTTCTTTCGGCTTTCATGGGCGGCGCCTATACCGGTATTGACTTGAGGGACCCCAGAAAACAAGGCACCCAATACAACGGAAGCGGCTGCCTGATTCACGGCCTTTCCGTTGTCGCGGATTCAATTATAGCCGTCGACCGGCTTGTCAGTGAAAGGCCGGAAGATGCCGGCCGGCTGATAACGGCGCTGCGGAATAATTTTGTCGGAGATGAGGACCTGCGTCAATACTTGCTGGCCTGCCCGAAATTCGGCAACAACGATTCTGTAGTAGACAAAGAAGCCGCTGACATAGCGGAACGGGTATCCGACATTATCGGAGCCCAAAAAAATTATCTCGGCAATCCTTTCAGACCGGACTGGAGCAGCCCATCCACACATCTGCTTTATGGTTATTGGGTTGGCGCAACACCGGACGGCAGAAAAGCGCGTGAGCAAATCAATTACGGCGTGGATCCCTTGTTTGGCGAGGCGGGCTCGGGCATGGGATTCCGCATGTTATCGAACATGAAATTGCCGTTTCATAAATTTTGCGGCGGTTACGCGTCCCACTTTGGAATTGACCCGAAATTCTTTAAATCCGAGGACTTTGAGGGCAAAGGCGAGGAATTTGCCAAAAGAGTCATCGCACCGCTTTTCTTCAATGAAAATGCCAAATCTGATTGTCCGTTCTACTTGTATGTGAATGTCACAACACCGGAGACACTCCGTAAAGTGCTGGCAGATCCGCATAAATACGCCCCTAACGGCGTGTATATTATGCGCATTCACGGAACCTTCGTTAATTTTTTGGATCTTTCACCGGCAATTCAACAGGATATTATCAAGAGACTTGACTTGGAATCAACAACATTGTAAGGAGAAACCCGATGAAAACAATAGGTCTTGACATCGGCACAACGACAATTTGCGCTATTGTACTCGACACCATAACTTGCGATGTTTTAAAAACAGTTACATATGACAACGATGCGGGACTTGACGGGACTTTTGATTTCGAAAGAATTCAAAGTCCCGCGCGCATATTGGATAAATGCGCGATCATTATTGCGGAGCTTGTCAAGACCTTTTCTCCGATTGCCTGCATCGGCATAACCGGACAAATGCATGGCATATTATACCTTGACCGGTTAGGAAACGCGTTAAGTCCGCTGTATTTCTGGCAGGACGAAAGCGGAAATCAGCCTTTTGACGAAAAACAAAGCTACGCGGAACGCTTGACAGATATTACAGGTTACCGGATGGCAACCGGATTTGGCGCCACTACTTATTATTACCATAGTCAAACCGGCAGAGTGCCGCAGACATCTTCAAGGATTTGCACCATACATGATTATGTGGCGATGAAGCTCTGCGGTAAAAACGAACCGCTGGTCCATACTTCTGACGCCGCCAGTTTTGGTCTTTTCAACTTGGACACCCTGATGTTCGACCAAGAAGCAATTGTTAAGGCAGGCCTTGATATCAATATTTTCCCCCGAACAACAAAGGGCTTCGCTATTGCCGGTATGTACGACAATCAGATCCCCATATCCGTTGCCATCGGCGATAATCAGGCGAGTTTTCTCGGTTCCGTGTGCGATATGGAAAACTGTGTGCTGGTTAATGTCGGCACCGGCAGTCAAATTTCGTTTTTATCCGATAGTCCAACCGTCACGGAAGGCATGGAAAGCCGCCCCTGTTTTGATAATAAGTATTTGTGCGTCGGCTCTTCGCTTTGCGGCGGAAGGGCTTTTGCTTTACTTGAACAGTTTCTAAGAAATACCGCAAGTTTTGTTACAGACAGTCTGATTAACACTGCATATCCTGCAATAGACCGCTATCTTGAAAACTCACATCAACCGGATAATCCCCTGATTGTATCCACCCGCTTTAGCGGCACGCGTAATAATCCGGAGGAAAGGGGCGGTATTTCTAATCTCGGCCTATCCAATTTTACTCCGCAGCAATTGATTTGGGGCGTATTAAACGGTATGGTTGAAGAACTGCACGCAATGTATAAATCTGCCAAACTCCAAACGCACAAAGTACTTATCGGTTCGGGCAACGGTTTAAGAAAAAACAAAGCGCTGCAAAAACTGTTTAGAAAAAACTTTGGCATGGAACTGATCATCCCGGCGCACAGCGAGGAAGCCGCTTTCGGCGCTGCCTTGTTTGCGCTCACAGCCGCCGGCTATGAAGACAGCATATTTTCCGCTCAAAAACTGATTCGATATTCATTGCAGCAATCAAGCTTGGAAGGGGTATGATGTCATGAAGAAAGCTAAAATGACACTCGCGCGGGAATTCACAATCGGAGAAGTCGACAAGCGATTGTTCGGCTCGTTTATTGAGCATTTAGGCCGGGCTGTTTACGGTGGAATATATGAACCCGGACATCCAAACGCCGACGAAAACGGTTTTCGAGATGATGTGCTTAAGCTTATTAAGATGCTGAATATCCCTGTCGTTCGCTACCCGGGCGGTAACTTTGTTTCAGGCTATAACTGGCTTGATGGCGTCGGTCCTTTGACGCAACGCCCTGCCCGGCTTGATCTCGCATGGGAAACCACCGAATCAAACGAGTTCGGCACCAATGAATTTATGAAATGGTGCCATGCCGCAAACACAGAACCGATGATGGCTGTAAACCTCGGTTTTAAGGGACCCGAAGAGGCAAGAAACTTGGTCGAGTACTGCAACCATCCAAGCGGAACATATTGGAGTGATTTAAGGCGTTCACACGGAGTTGAGCAGCCTCACAATGTTAAACTATGGTGTTTGGGCAACGAGATGGACGGTCCCTGGCAAATCGGTGCAAAAACCGCCTATGAATATGGCAGAATAGCGACCGAGACAGCCAAAGTAATGAAATGGACAGACAAATCAATCGAACTGGTTCTTTGCGGTTCCTCCAGCAGTCGAACATCCACCTTCGGCGAATGGGAAGCTACAACGCTTGACCTTGCGTACGAAAAAGTAGATTACATTTCCCTTCATCAATATTTCGGGTTTAAAGGCGAAGGCGACCAAACCGCGCAGTGTAAAAACTTTCTCGCGCGTTCGGTTGAACTTGATGAATATATAAAAACCGTCATTTGTATTTGCGATTATATCAAAGGTAAAAAGCACTCAAAACATATGGTTAATCTGTCGCTTGACGAGTGGAATGTTTGGTATCATTCCAATGGCGCGAAATTTGAAAAGTGGTCGAAAGCACCTCACATCCTGGAAGATATTTACAACTTTGCAGACGCGCTGGTCGTCGGACTAATGCTGATTTCCATGCTTCGCCACTGCGACAGAGTCAAAGTAGCATGTATGGCGCAGCTGGTGAATGTTATCGCGCCCATTATGACCGATGACGGCGGTGCGGCCTGGGCACAAACTATCTTTTATCCCCTGATGCAGGTTTCAAATTACGGCCGCGGCACAGCTCTTTTACCGGTTATAGAAACGACTAAGCATGACACAATTGATTATACTGATGTGCCGGATGTTGAATCAATGAGTATTTTTAATGAAGAAAACGGTGAACTGACAATTTTTGCTGTAAACCGTGATTTCGAAGAAAGCATTGAGTTTGATGTGAAAATAACGGACTTTGAGGGATACAAACCTTTTGAAAACAGTGTGATGGCGGGATACGAACTAACGCTGGTCAATAACAAACTTCAATGCCCCGTTGTTCCTGTTCAAGCTCCCCTGCCGCCGGTTGAAAACGGTTGCCTAAAAGTTTTACTTGAGCCTTTATCATGGAATGTTATCAGATTGAGAGGAGAATAGTATCGTATGAGATTCAAGGTTGCGTTTATCGGCGCGGGATCTATCGGTTTCACACGCAAATTGGTAACCGACATCATGAGTGTTCCCGAGTTCAAAGGCGAAGTTGATTTTTGGTTCATGGACATTAACCAACAGAATTTAGTCATGGTAACACAGTTATGCCAGAGGGATATGGACGAAAACGGTATTAACTGTAGTATTCATGCCACGCTTGACCGTCGTGAAGCGCTTACGGACGCTAAATATGTCATCTGCTGCGCCAGAATCGGTTGCCTCGAAGGGTTCGTAACAGATGTCGAAATCCCGCTCAAATATGGTGTTGACCAGTGTGTCGGTGATACACTGTGTATCGGCGGGATCATGTACGGCCAACGCGGGATTGCGCAGATTCTCGAATTCTGTAAGGACATGCGGGAAGTTTCCCGTCCGGATGTATTGTTCCTGAACTACTCCAACCCCAATGCCATGCTGACCTGGGCAGCAAACAAATACGGGAAAATCCCAACTATAGGTCTTTGCCACGGCGTTATGGGCGGAGAGAGACAGATTGCCGACGCCCTGAATATCCCGCGCAGCGAACTTGATTTTATCTGCGCCGGTATCAACCACCAAACCTGGTACATCCAAATAAAGCATCATGGTCGAATCATTGACGGCGATGAGCTTTTATCGGCATATTTGCAAAATGAAGAGCTATGCAGAAAGGAAAAAGTCAGAATTGACATGCTCAAACGATTCGGATGCTATTCCACCGAATCCAACGGTCATTTGTCCGAATACCTCGCATGGTACCGCAAGCGTCCGGATGAAATTACAAACTGGATTGACTTGGAAAACTGGAGTTCCGGTGAAACCGGTGGATACCTTCGCGTTTGTCTGGAAGGCAGAAATTGGTTCGAAACCGATTTCCCAAATTGGCTCAAAGCCCCGGCGAAAAAATATGACGGAAGTGAACGGGGCGAAGAGCACGGCTCTTATATCATTGAATCCCTTGAAACCGGCAGACGCTACAGAGGGCATTTTAATGTGGTGAATAATAACTGTATCACGAACTTGGCCGAAGACTGCATTGTTGAAGTCCCCTGTTATGCGGACGGTAACGGTATTTCGGTCCCGCAGGTCGGCAACCTTCCGCTTGGCTGTGCGGCTGTCTGCGCACAAAGCGTTTGGGTGCAGCGCCTCGCGGTCGAGGCCGCGGTGCACGGCGATGTTAAACTGCTTAAGCAAGCAGCGCTGATGGACCCGCTGACCGGCGCAGTATGCAACCCGCCTGAAGTGTGGCAGATGGTGGATGAAATGCTTATAGCGCAGGAGGAATGGCTGCCTCAGTACAAACAAGCAATTACCGCTGCCAAAGAATTGTTTTACAGCGGCAACCTGCTGCCGACCAAAGAAGGCTACCGGGGCGCCGCAAGACTTCATGTGAAGGATATCAACGAGCTCGCGCAGCAAAAAGCAAAAGCCACAGCGAATGCGGAAGCAGCAGCGAAATAATCGTCCTGTCTGACCAACGGCAGAAACCGTTATCAACAAGATAAAGGAGACCAACGCAATATGGAAATACCAAAAATGTCAGCGTATTTTGAAGCAAAAACACCATCGGGTGTAAGACTGGCCCAAATGAAATATGATGAGCGTGAATCCAAGCCGGAATCTGTTATCAATGTCGGTCAGGGAAATGTTCCCTTGCCGACAAACCCGGCTATGCAAAAAAGGCTTTTCAACCTCGGCGCACCAGAAAGCCCATTCGCAAATGGCGTTATAAAATATTCAAAAGCTGCAGGACTTCAGGAATGCCGCGACGCGTTTTTGAATATCCTGTCGTGCGAGG
>CAYUWQ010000005.1:19727-30752 GCA_964448455.1 uncultured Eubacteriales bacterium
GTAAAATATAACCTATGGATGGTCAGTGATGAGGCGTACCGTGAGTTGTTTTACACAGGCGGGAATGAACTTGTCAGCATATGGGGCATCTCCGACACTGATGTGCCGGGCATTGAAGGCAGAAGGATCAGTATCGAAACGGCTTCAAAAGTATGGAACGCTTGCGGTCTGCGGACAGGCGCACTGGTGACGGATAATAAGGAGTTCAGCAACCGCTGTGCGGCCGAATATACAAACAGCCTTTGTCCGAATGTTATCGGTCAATATATTTTCGGCGCGCTCGCGCATGAAACAAAGGAAGATCTTGCCGCTTGGTGCACCGGTTTGCGCGAATACTACAAAAAAATGATTGTTGATGTGCATGACGCGCTGTTGGAGCAGGAACCGAATCTAATCGTTTCCAGCCCCGACTCGGCAATCTACACCCTGATTGATGTCCGCAATGTTGTTAAACCGGATTTTGACTCCGTCAAGTTTGTGCTGTATTGTGCGGAAAAAGGTTCCGTCGAATGCGCCGGTGTTCAGACAACGCTTTTATTTACACCGCTGAAAGGTTTTTATGACATTCCCGCAGGGAATGTTAATCCCGGAAGCACACAGTTTCGCATCTCATTTGTCGAAGCGCCAGATGTTATGATGAAAGTGCCTGAGCTGTTTGTGAAACTGTTGAGGCAGTACGAGTCGCAGCGATAGTTCATCTTGTCGGATATTTTCGTGCCGTGATGTAAGCAGAACTTATCTCACGGCACTTTTTACTTGACACAAATGTTAGAATATGTTATATTTAACAAAACATAACACAAGAATGAATGCGGTGAGCAGATGAACAGCCTTAGACGAGACAAAATGTTAAAGTATATTGAAGATAACACGGCAGCTACGCTCAAGCAGCTGCACGCTCTTTTCCCCGGTGTGAGCACTATGACCATACACCGCGATTTAGCGTATCTGGCACAAAAAGGCGCTGTTTTACGGGTAAGAGGCGGCGCGCAAGCAGCGAGCAACGCCGTTGAACCCGTGTTTGAAGCACGCGAACATGAAAACAGCGTTTTCAAAGATGCCATGGCAAAAAAAGCTCTTACGCTCATCAAGCCGGGCAGTTCCGTATTTTTAGATGCGGGTACCTCCTGCCTTGCAATTGCTAAGCAAATGCCGGACATCGACATCAGCATTTTCACCATAGGTCCGAACATCGCTATTGAACTCATGCGGCTGCGCAACCCTTCCATCAATATTTGCGGCGGTAACCTGAACAGAGCAAATCTGGCGCTTTCCGGCCAAAATACGCTGGATATGATTTCTGAAATTAATATAGATACCGCGTTTATCGGTACGGGCGGCTATACACACGAAAACGGCTTTACCGGAGGTAAAGAAAGTGAAGCGAGGACAAAATTGCTTGTTATTAAAAAAGCAAGAACTGTCGTTGCGTTAATGGACAGTTCAAAAATCAACAGGGTTCTCCCTTTCAGCTTCGCGCGTTTAACAGATTTTGACTTTGTTATAAATGACGGCAGGCTGCCCGACGACTTCATTGCGGAAGCCCGGCGGATGAATGTTTCCATTATTTAATTGAAAGGAGCGGATTACATGAAAACTACAGCAATCAGGCTTTACGGAAAGAATGACCTGAGACTTGAAAAATTTGATTTACCCAAAATTGGAGAGGATGAGATTCTCGCAAGAGTTGTCTCCGACAGCATCTGCATGTCATCATACAAAGCCGCTCAACAAGGCACCGAACACAAAAGGATTCCAAATGACGCCGCTGTAAATCCGGTTATAATCGGTCACGAGTTCTGCGGTGAACTTATTGAAGTCGGTTCGAAGTGGGCAGAAAAGTATAAGGCGGGTGAGAAATTTGTTATCCAACCCGCCCTGAACTACAAAGGCAGCCTTGACGCGCCGGGATATTCTTATTGTTTCATCGGGGGGGATGCCACCTATGTGGTAATACCCAATGAGGTCATGTTGATGAACTGCCTGCTCCCCTTTGACGGCGACGGCTGGTACACCGGTTCACTGACCGAACCGCTTTCCTGCGTCGTTGGCACTTTTCACGCGATGTATCACACCGTAAGGGGCAAGTATGACCATAGCATGGGTATTGTAGAAGGCGGTAAAATGGCCGTACTCGCAGGCGTCGGTCCCATGGGTCTTGCGGCGCTTGACTATATTATTCACTGCGACCGAAGGCCTTCGCTGCTTGTTGTTACGGATATCGATGAAGCAAGGCTTTTAAGGGCTGAGCAGCTGTTAACCCCTGCAGACGCCGCCAAAAACGGGATTGACTTGCAATATGTCAATACATCAAAAACTGATAACGCGAAGGATTATTTAACCGCGCTTGCCGGCGGTGGGTATGATGATGTGCTTGTTTTTGCGCCGGTAGCGAGCGTGCTTGAGCTCGGAGACAGCATTTTAGGAGTGGACGGCTGCCTGAATTTTTTTGCCGGGCCAAGCAAGACGGATTTCAGCGCCAGTCTCAACTTTTATAATGTGCATTATGCCTCCACACACATTGTCGGAACATCCGGCGGCAACTATGAGGATATGATTGAAAGCCTGGAGATGATGAAAAAAGGTCTTCTGAATCCGTCTATCCTCGTCACCCACATCGGGGGACTTGACGCAGTGATTGAAACAACCCTCAATTTGCCCAAAATCCCCGGCGGTAAAAAGTTGATATATACCGGTATTTCCTTACCGCTAACCGCAATTTCGGATTTTGAAATAATGAGCAAGACCGACCCACTATTTGCCGAACTTCACCGCCTGACAGCTAAATCAAAGGGATTGTGGAACCCACAGGCAGAAGAATATTTGCTCGCAAACGCCAAAAAGATATAACATTTTATTGTAAAGGGAGAGAACTATGGCAGTCGGAGTTTTAATGCCGAAAGCCGGCATTACAGTCGAAACATGTATGATTACTCGTTGGGAGAAAAAAGTTGGTGAGAAAGTCAAGGTCGGCGACATCCTGTTTTCATATGAAACAGACAAAGCCGCTTTCGAATGCGAAAGCACCGCCGAAGGCGAGTTGCTTGAAATTTTCTTTGAAGAGGGCGACGAAGTGCCCGTGCTGGTTAATGTTTGCGCGTTGGGCAATGCCGGCGAGGATGTCGCCGCGCTGAGACCAAGCGAAGCAAAAACAGCTCAAGAAGCAGTTAGAACCGCTAATCCCGAACCGGTTGCAACAATCATAAACGAAACCCCCGAACCCGGTCAATCCGCCCCTTTGCCTGCAGGCGCAACGCTTCGAATATCACCGCGCGCAAAAATCCTGGCAGAAAAAAAAGGCCTTAACCCCGGCAACGCGATACCTTCAGGCCCATATGGCAGGGTGATTGAGCAGGATATCCGCGCACTCGGCGAGAGCAGCCGGGGTACCGGCATTGGCGGCAAGATTCGTGTTGAGGATATGAGTTCCGATGGGTTGAAGAACAGCCAATCAGCCGCCCCGCTCCCTTCACCCGGCATAAATGAATACACGGATATCAAATTCAGTAAAATCAGAAGCGCAATCGCGCAAGCCATGAGCAATTCACTTGCCACAACGGCGCAGCTGACACACCACCATTCATTCAATGCGTCAAATATTTTAGCCTTTAGAAAAGGGTTGAAGGAGAACGCGGAAAGATTGCGTTTGCCGAACATAACTTTAAACGACATCATTTTGTTTGCAGTATCACGCACCTTGCTCAATCATCCCGACTTGAACGCGCATATTATTGACGGGAACACATTACGGCGCTTTAAAGATGTGCATCTTGGCATTGCTATTGACACACCGCGCGGGTTAATGGTGCCGACAATTTTCTTTGCCAACCGCAAATCTCTGATTGAAATCGCTATCGAAGCCAAAGAACTCGCTAAGCAAGCACAGGCGGGAACTATCAATCCTGACCTGCTTCAAGGCGGAACCTTTACCGTTACCAACCTCGGGGCGCTGGGGGTTGAAATGTTTACACCGGTTTTAAACCCCCCGCAAACGGGCATTTTAGGCGTCTGCAATGTTACAAACCGATTAAAAGAAACAGACGGTGATTTTAAACCATACCCCGCAATGGGTCTTTCTGTTACCTATGACCATCGCGCGGTTGACGGCGCGCCGGAAGCGCGCTTCGCGCAGGAACTGATTAGCAATTTGGAGAATTTTTCAATTCTTCTGCTCAAATAGAGAGGAAATACGATGGAAATTTTTGATTTAATCGTTCTTGGCGGCGGACCCGCCGGTTATATGGCTGCTGAACGGGCGGCGCAGGGCGGGATAAATGTTGTTGTTTTTGAGAAGCGTTTTTTAGGCGGCGTGTGTTTAAACGAAGGGTGCATACCGTCAAAAGCTCTGCTGAATTCGGCAAAGGTATACGAATACGCAGCGCACGGCAAAAAATACGGTGTTACAACAACAGGAGCTGCCATTGACCATGCGACTGTTGTCGCGCGTAAAAATAAAGTGGTCAAGCAGCTCGTTACCGGTGTCGGCATGACGATGAAAAAGCTCAATGTTACGGTTATTGATAAACCCGCGGTAATAACAGGTAAAACTCCGGACGGCTTTACAGTTCTTTCGGATGAAATTTTGTATTCCGCCGGCAAGTTGTTGATCGCTACGGGCTCAGTTCCTATATTGCCCCCTATCCCCGGATTGCGCGAAGGGCTTGCCAGCGGTTTTGTGATGACCAACCGTGAAATTCTTGATTTGGACACGCTGCCGGAAAGTCTTGTTGTTATCGGCGGCGGTGTGATAGGGCTTGAAATGGCCTCTTACTTCAACTCAGTCGGAATTAAGGTGACGGTTATCGAAATGCTTGATAGAATTGCCGGTCCGACCGATAGTGAGATATCCGATATTCTGCTGAAAAACTACAAGAAAAAGGGCGTTGATTTCAAACTTTCCTGTAAAGTCACAGCAATCGGCAGCGACGCTGTTACTTATGAGGAAAAGAATGAAACAAAAACCATACCGGCCGCAAAAGTGCTTGTCTCCATCGGCAGAAAACCTTTTATTGACGGTATAGGACTTGAAAGCATCGGGGTATACACCGAACGCGGCGCTATTGTTACCGACGATAACCTGAGGACGAATATTACCGGTGTATATGCCGCGGGCGATGTAAACGGCAAATCCATGCTGGCCCATACCGCTTACCGCGAAAGCGAGGTGGCCGTTAATCACATGCTTGGCAAACGCGACACCATGCGATACAACGCTATCCCCTCGGTTATCTACACAAATCCCGAGGTTGCCTGTGTCGGAGAAACCGAAGACAGCGCAAAAGCGAAGAGATTGGATGTTAAAACCGTCAGCGTTTCTATGCGCATGAGCGGGCGTTATATGGCTGAGGTGGATGGCGGTAACGGGATTGCAAAGCTGGTTGTAGACAAAAAACATAACAGACTCATCGGCGTACACCTTATCGGCAGCTACGCCTCGGAAATTATCTACGGCGCGAGTTTGATGATAGAAACCGAAATGAATATTGAGGCTATCAAAGAACTGGTATTTCCCCACCCAACAGTCAGCGAAGTCATCCGGGAGGCACTGTTTGAGATTTAAATAGGTTATCGGTTCTAATTATAAAGTAAAACAATAAAGGAGTACATTATTATGCCAAAATCACTTTTTGTGGACCCTGAATCAACGCGTTCTGCCGGAAAAATCACTTTTCAGGATATCCCGGTAAACGCGTATAACAAAACCGTCGCGCAGGAAAAAAAGAGTTTCTCCAACGCGGACTTAACAAGGATTTACCGCGACATAACCATTCTGCGCGAATTCGAGTCCATGCTTAATTTAATCAAGACGCAAGGTGTATACAACGGGATTGAAACAACCTATCCCGGCCCTGCGCATCTTTCCGTCGGGCAGGAAGCTTCCGCTGTGGGCGAGGCATACTTACTCGGGCGCAATGACTTCATTTTCGGCAGCCACAGAAGTCATGGTGAAATCCTCGCCAAATCGCTTTCGTGCATCGAAAAACTCGACGACAGCGAATTGATGAAAATCATGGAAGAGTTCCTTGGCGGGAAAACGCTCCGGGCAGTTGAAAAAATGAACAAGCCAGACAGCGTCAAAGAACTTGCGATTGAATTCATTATTTACGGCGCGCTTTCCGAAATTTTCGCGCGGGCAAACGGGTTCCACAAAGGTCTCGGCGGTTCTATGCACGCGTTTTTCCTGCCGTTCGGCGTGTACCCGAACAATGCAATTGTCGGCGGTTCCGCGGCTATTGCGACAGGTGCTGCGCTGTATAAGAAATGCAATAAAAAAGACGGTATCGTAATCTGTAATATCGGCGACGGTTCGCTCGGCTGCGGACCTGTTTGGGAATCCTTCAACTTTGCCGCGATGGACCAATTTAAAACGCTTTGGGAACAGGGCAAAAACGGCGGGATGCCGGTGTTGTTTAATGTGTTTGACAACAGCTACGGCATGGGCGGCCAAACCAGGGGCGAAACAATGGCTTATGACATGCTCGCGCGTATCGGTGCCGGTATCAGTCCGACGCAACTCCACGCCGAGCGCGTTGACGGTTTCAATCCCCTTGCGGTTATCGACGCGGTTCGTCGTAAAAAAGCACTGCTTGAAAACGGAGAGGGTCCTGTGCTGCTGGATGTTGTTACCTACCGTTTCAGCGGGCACTCCACATCCGACCAAAACGCCTACCGCTCCAAAGAAGAGCTTGAAGCATGGAATGAAATCGACCCGTGCAAAACATACCGCGAGGCACTTGTTAACGCAAAGGTCGCGCCGGACAGCGAATTTGACAACCTGTGGAATCAAACAAGAGAGCGCATGACGATGATATGCAAATGGGCTTCGGACCCCGCAGTGTCCCCATATCTTGACTTTAAGAAGGATTTTTATGCGGTTGAAAACCTGATGTTCTCAAACGAAAGAGCTGCAAAGCTTGACGGCAGGGAACCGGAGGTTCTTGTGCCGAAAGCCGAGTGCGTCAGTTACACAAAGATAAAAGAAAAAATTCGAACATCAGCCTTTGAAGGCAAGCCAACACCAAAACTAAAACTGTTTAATATCCGTGACTCGATATCCGAAGTAATCTTAGATAAATATTATGAAGACCCAACACTGATTTCCTACGGTGAGGATGTCCGTGACTGGGGCGGTGCTTTTGCCATTTACCGCGGTTTTTCGGACGCCATCCCCTATTCCAGACTGTTCAATTCACCGATTTCCGAGGCAGCTATCGTGGGCTCCGCCGTCGGTTACGGTCTTTGCGGCGGCAGGGCGATCGTTGAACTGATGTATGCCGACTTCATCGGCAGAGCGGGTGATGAAATCTTCAACCAGCTTTCAAAATGGCAGGCCATGAGCGCGGGCATCTTAAAAATGCCGGTCGTATTGCGTATATCCGTCGGCGCCAAGTACGGCGCGCAACACTCGCAGGATTGGGTAGCGCTGTGCGCGCATATTCCCGGCTTAAAGGTCTGCTTCCCCGCAACGCCATATGAGGCGAAAGGGTTGATGACCGCAGCTTTAAACGGCACTGACCCGGTTGTGTTCTTTGAAAGCCAGCGTCTTTATGATATGGGTGAGCTGTTCCGGGAGGAAGGTGTGCCCGCTGACCCATATGAACTTACCATTGGCGATACAAATCTCGTCAAGCAAGGCCGCGACATCACCATCCTGACCATCGGCGCAACACTTTACAAAGCGGTCGAAGCCGCAAAGGAACTTGAAGAAAAGCACGGCCTTTCCGCGGAAATCATTAATCTGCACAGCCTTGTCCCGCTGGACTACAGCAAAATCGTTGAATCCGTAAAGAAGACCGGCAAGGTAGTACTCGCCTCCGATGCCTGCGCGAGGGGTTCGTTCCTCAATGATGTCGCGCGCAACATCGGCGAGTTATGCTTTGATTATCTGGATGCGCCGCCGGTTGTTGTCGGCGCGCAGAACTGGATAACACCGCCGTTCGAATTTGATGAATTCTTCTTCCCCCAGGCCGCATGGATTCTGGACGCGATAAACGAAAAAGTGTTACCGCTGAAAGGCCATGTACCCTGCATCAATTACACCCCTGTTGAACAAATGAGAAAAGCGAAAATGGGCGTATAACATCCTCTAATTTGAATAACGGAGGCAATGAAATGAAAACAGACAGCACCCTGCTTTGGTACAGCAAGCCCGCAAAAGTTTGGACACAGGCTTTGCCGCTTGGCAATGGCACTTTGGGCGCGATGGTTTTTGGAAAGACCGACAAAGAATTGATTGCGCTCAATCATGATGAACTTTGGAGCGGTTTTCCGCAGGACAAGAGCAACAAAGGCAGCTGGGTTCACTTTTTGAAGGCAAGGGAACTGGCATTGGCCGGCAGGCTCAATGAAGCACAGGAGCTGATTGAAAAAAAATGGCTCGGCACTTGGACACAGGCTTATATGCCGCTGGGCAACCTGACTATTGATTTTGGTAAAAACCACAAACCGGCGGATTATTGCCGCAAGCTGGATTTAACCACCGCCGTTGCATCTGTTGAATATACAATTGACGACACGGTTTATAAGCGGGAACTCTTTGCCTCCTTCCCCGCGAAAGCCATTGCGGTCAAACTCACAGCGGTCGGCGAGGACAAGTTGAGTTTCTGCCTCAAGCTCAACAGCGACCTTAAATCAGAAGTAACGGTACAGGACGGTTTACTGCTGATGGACGGCGAATGCCCGTCCGAATTCAACCGCGACGGAAACAACCGTGATATCGTCTATAACGATGATGCCGAATCACGCGGTATAAAATTCCGAAGTGCTGTAAGAGTTATTTCCGATGGTTCGATAGCATACAACCCGACGAATATAACCGTCAGCGGCGCCCGCGTGGCAACTTTGTATTTTACAACGGAAACCAGTTTTAACGGCTGGCAGAAACAGCCTTTCATACAAGGCAAAGCGTATATGGAACCTTGCGTCAGCCGAATCAATGCGCTGGGGTCTTACGAGGAGCTCAAATCAGCGCACATCACCGATTATAAAAGCTATTTTGACCGGGTCGAACTTGACCTTGGCAGTAATGATAAAGAAAATGTGCCAACCGACAAACGCTTAATCTCTTTTCAAAAGACACAAAAAGACCTGGGGCTCTATACTTTACTTTACAACTATGGCAGATACCTGGCCATATCGAGTTCCCGTGAAGGTTCGCAGCCTACAAATCTGCAGGGTATTTGGAACGATATGCTTATCCCGCCCTGGAACTCCAATTACACGGTCAATATTAACACCGAAATGAATTACTGGCCGATTTTGATGTGCAGTATGCCCGAACTCAATATGCCGCTGGTGGAAATGATTAAGGATGTTTCTATCTCCGGCCAAACGGCGGCAAAGGAACATTACAACGCCCCCGGCTTTGTCTGCCACCACAATGTGGACCTTTGGCGGCATACTATACCCGTTTCCGGCAGCGCTGTGTTCGCTTTTTGGCCGATGGCTTCCGGCTGGTTGTGCAGGCATCTTTTTGAGCACTATGAATACACGAACGATATCGAATTTTTAAAGCAAACAGCCTACCCGATTATGAAATCCGCCGCCGAATTCTACCTGACATACCTTGTTGAAGACAAAGATGGTTTTCTGATCGCTGCGCCTTCCACCTCACCGGAAAACAGTTTTACTTACGAAGGGAAATCCTGCTCGGTGTCACAAACCAGCACAATGACCATGGGCATTATTAAAGACTTGTTTAACAATTGCGTTAAAGCAGCAGAAGTTTTAGATTGCGACTCTGACTATACTGAGTTGCTTATGGCAAAACTTGCCAAAATGCTGCCTTTCCAAACCGGCAGCAAAGGGCAGCTGTTGGAATGGTACGAAGAAGTTGAGGAAAGCGAACCGCATCATCGCCATGTTTCGCACCTGTATGCCTTGCATCCTGCGCACTTAATCAGTGTGGAAGAAACGCCGGAATTGGCGGAAGCCTGCAAAAAAACGCTTGAACTCAGAGGCGACGACGGCACAGGCTGGAGCCTGGGCTGGAAAATCAACTTTTGGGCACGCCTGCGCGACGGCGACCACGCGCTGATACTTCTTGAAAAACAGCTGCGATATGTAAAATCCGTCGGTTTTAATTACAGAAACGGCGGCGGGACCTATGCCAACTTGTTTGACGCGCACCCGCCGTTCCAAATTGACGGCAATTTCGGCGCGGTCAGCGGCATGACAGAGATGCTGATGCAATCCGTTGACGATACCATCTATCTGCTGCCCGCCCTGCCCGCAAAATGGCCGGAAGGGCATGTTAAAGGGCTCACGGCAAAGGGTAATATCCATGTAGACATCGAGTGGGAAAACGGCAGGATGACGCGCTGCGCGCTCACAGGCACAGGCAAAATCAATATTGTTTACCAAGGGGTTAAAACGGCATATGAGTTAACCGGCGAAAAAATGACGCTCATCCCCGAATAGCATCATACCAAGTATTATATACAAGTTTAAGGAGACTCCGCGTTTGAAAGCAAATCTGTATGACTTTGACAAAACCGTTTACCCGACCGACTCAGAAACCGTGTTTTGGCTGTTCTGTTTAAAAAAGCAGCCGGGTTTGCTTCGCTTTCTCCCCGGTCAAATTGTCAGCATGATTCGATTCTCCTTAAAACTCGGTGACACGGATAAAATGAAATCAAAGCTCTTTGGATTTTTGAAAGCGGTTGACAGCGAAAAAATGGTTGAAGCGTTTTGGGATGAACACTATAAAAAAATCTATCCGTTTTTTATTAACCGGGACAAAGCACTGCCAACCGTTGTCTGTTCCGCATCCCCCGAATTCCTTCTTCGACCGATATGCGATAAACTCGGCGTCGATAAATTAATCGGCACACGGATGAACCCTAAAACAGGTGAAATACAGGGACGCAACTGCAAGGGCAAAGAGAAAGTTAACAGAATCTCCGCTGAGCTTCCTGACTACAGTTTTTACTGCGTCTATTCGGATTCCCTAAAGCATGACGGCCCGATTTTCTCCCTCGGCGAAAGAAACTTAAAAGCTAAAAAAGGCATTATCACAGAAATACA
>CAYUWQ010000006.1:0-2914 GCA_964448455.1 uncultured Eubacteriales bacterium
TGCTCACCACCGAAAGCCTTGTTGCGGAAAAACCCGACCCGGCAGCCGACGCTGCGGCAGCGGCGGCAATGGCAGGCCAGGGCGGCGGCGGAATGTATTAATCCCCTTTTCTAAGGTATAATTTTGGAGCGTGCCGGTTGGCACGCTCCGTTTTTTATGCACTCAATTACCGTTACACCGCGTCGTTCAAGCGCTCTGCTCCGCTGTCAAATGATTTGTGCTGCTGCATATAGTAGCCGCAGATACCGGCGCATTTGACATCCTCGTGTTTTACAAGACAATATTTCGTATTATCCGGCTTAATATCTTTGCCGGCATAATTACAGTTGCCGCAATTTTGGACACGCGTCATTTCGAATACCCCCTGTTTTTCTGCCGATTCATACACAATCCATTAACTCCACTCGATTATAGGTTGTTCCTCACTGCCGCGCAAGTTGATACCTGTAAAATTAATTTATTATTATTATGGTTAGCAGTATAATTTGTTGACATATTATATTCCTTTTTGTATAATTGGAACAGAATTTTGAGGGAGGCAATCCGATGAGTCCTTTTGGCGAGGCATTAAAACAATGTATTGAAGACCAGGGCATCAGCGTGAACGGTTTTGCCAAAGACACCGGCATCAACCGCGGCTGGCTGTACAATATTTTTACCGGTGTTAAAAAGCTGCCGGAGGATAAGTTTCACGCCATGCTGCGGGACATCAATTTCACCGCTGCCAACGAGGAATTGCTGCGGGGGGCATTTTACCGGGAAGCGTTTGGCGATGACGAATATGAAAACATCATATTTATCGCAGATTTTTTCAATAAAACCTTTACTGAAAGCTGCGCGGTTAAGCCGGAAAAAGCTGACAGCTTTAAGCGTCCCGATGCCAATATGTTTACGGTTGAACCAAACAGTTTCAAAAGCGCCCTGCGCAATGTTGTCCGCGAAGAAATCGAAACCAGCGCGGCACCGGTCATCTATACAAACTTTTCCTACAAGCTCAAGCATGTTGACAACAACATTTATACTGCGCTGCGCAACTGCGGCAAGGCGGTTATATTTCATCATCTTGTACAATTTGAAAGAAAAAGCCATTCCCAAAATAACCTGCGCAATGTCCTGCAAAGCCTGCGCTATATACAGCTCCGTCAGAATGTCCGCTATACATATACCGACAGCGTTACCGCCTCGTTTACCGGTACTTTATACCCGTACTATATTGTCACGGCAACCGGCGGGCTGCTTTTTGACGCCGCCGGCAAGTATGGTTTATTCATTCATAAAGAACAGGCCGTCTTGTCGCAATTGTGCAGTCAAGCAGCAGCGATGATGACAAAAAGCACACCGCTGGCCGCTTTTCCGAAGACAATTTTAGAAGCGAAAGCGCTGAATGAACCCGCGACCTATACAGGGGTGAAAAGTTACCTGGTGCGTTACCCCTGTTGGACGCAATTTGCGGACAGTGAATTGCTTGAAAAGGCTATAAACCCGGCGTTTCCTTTAAGAGAAAGTATTATTCAAATTGCGGACAGATATTACGGTGACATTTTACGCGGCAACCCGCTTCACTTTTTCACCTTAAGCGGTATCACCGATTTTGTTTACAACGGGCAGTTTTATGAAGCACCCGAAGTATTGGTGCCGCCGTTCCCCCCCGCTCTTCGTGTCTATGTGCTGGAAAAGATGATAAAATACCTAAACGATCCCGCTGATCATTTCTTTTTGCTGGACGAAAGAAAAATCAGCATTCCGGACAGCTTTGTTGTAACCTATTGCGAAGGCAGCGTGATGATTTTCTTAAAAGCAATACTAGATGCCGACGCTTTTTTCGGACAAGGTGTTGTAAACATCGAGGATAAAAGCATCGCGGCGGACTTCCGCAATTTTCAGGATTATATTGTACGCAACGGCTTTGTCCACGCGAAAGACTATGCCCTGCACAGTTTGAGCGATTTGCTGGCGATATGCAAAGATCTGGCAGCCGCTGAAAAATTAGAATAACGCCGCCAACAAACATTAAGAAGGAGCTTGTCATCTGACAGGCTCCTTTTTTGTCGTTGTTATATTTATCCGAATGTGTAAGTTTCCGTCATGGAATATGCCAGTTTAATGCCGATTAAGTGATCCTTGCTGTTTACCTTAACGAGCATCTCAACATCCGAGGAGGTGTTCAGGTAATACACCGCGCTGAGCATATTGCCGGCTTTGTCGATTTTGCATGTGATGGTGCTGCCTTGATAGGTCGGCTCGAACTTTTGGTTATCCACCCGGATATTGATGCCCATAAACTTAGTGTTGAACCCGCCGAACTCTTTGCGGAAGTCTTCATCGAGCAGCAGGGAAAAAGCCTTACCGTGGGCGGCGGTATTATTTTTTGACGGCAGGGACTGGAGTTTTTCATCTTTGAACTTCAGCTTTATTTCGTAATAAGCGCCTTTATCGTTCAGCACAGCGCTGACGAGCGCGGCAGGGTCCAGCGTGCTCGCCCATGGCTGCCCTTTCACAGGGAAATCATCATGGCTCACGCCTTTGGCAACGGTAACGGGTTCCTTCTTCGAGGAATTGACCGCCGATGCGGCGGAAGACGCGATAAAGGAATGGAACGGCACATTGTCGGAAACCGTTATATTATTTTTATCCGCGCCGGCTTTAAATGTAACAGTGTAGCCGGGTCTTGCTTGCTTGACGCGGTTGGCGGCTTCATTGAAAAAACGCACAATTTCGGCCGGTGTGGACGGTATCGTCCCGCTGCCGGTCTGCCCCGCGGTCCCGGCATCCGATGTTTCCGACGGGGCTGCCGTTTCGGATGACAGGCTTTCCCGGGTTGTTTGCGTGTGTTCCGCTGCGGTTGTTTGGCTTACGGATGAGATTGGTTCCGAAGCACCGGTTGTCTGCATCTCATCGCCTTTTTGTGAGCAAG
>CAYUWQ010000006.1:3014-10877 GCA_964448455.1 uncultured Eubacteriales bacterium
CGCCGACGGCATTCACGACATCCCCGCGCCTGCCGGCTGTCGTACAGGTTATCCGGACTGCTGGCGAACAGGATAGGTTAACCGTGTTGTCTGCCACATAAAGTTCATAGATTTCCGGCCCGGCGGAGGCGTAATAATTGCCGTTTTGAATGGCCGTCATGATTGAATCATAAGTCAGTTCGCCCGCTTTCACCATAATAAACCCGCCGAAGGAACTGTTGAGCGGGTGGTCGAAAGGCTCTTTGTTGTGGTTGTCATCCGCGGCGATGCAGCCCAGACGATTACCAAGGCGCAACAGGGTGTCGTACACATGGGTTTGGTTGCCGTCAATCCCGTCGAGATTAAATGCGCCGTAATTGAATATTTCACACGCGAAGATGCCTTTCAGCTCTCTGTAGTCGTCCAGCGTCTGAAGCGACCAGTAGGGGTGGTTATAGCAGACGATAAACCCGCTGCTGATGAGTTTTGCAATAAAATCATTGATGCCTTCCATGTCCTCATAGGCAGGTTTGGGGAGAACCGTCTTTTTATCCCCGTTGTTTAAGGAATAGGCGTTGAAATGATAGCATTTTGTAAAATAATTGTTTGCGATGTTTTTTTGGCTGATGTCAATCTCATAGGCGTTAATTGCCAGAAAATGTTCGTCCGTTAAATCGTTGTGGGTATAGAAATTTTCATGGTCGGTATAGGCGACAACGGAATAACCCCTTGCCAGATACTCTTTTTTAATCTCCGCGGGGGTTAAGCATCCGTCTGACAAAACGGTATGGCAGTGCATGTTGGCTTTAAAAAACCGCCCGCCTTCGGGCAACAGAAAGTGTTTCATAATAATAATGCTCCCATAAAATATTCAGCCCCGCGGCCGGTGAAGACAACGGGGCTGTATTGTCAACTGTTCATGCCAAGTTCAATGGCTTCCATGTTTTTGGGAACCAGGTGCTGTTTGCGCGGCGGGACAACCTTTTCGATTGTTTTTCGCATCGTTTCCATGGAGCAAAATTGTGTCAGCTTCAGCATTTTACCCATGAGGATGATGTTGGCAAGCCCCTTGAGTCCCTTTTCTTCCGCCAGTTTGGTTGCCGGCACATAATAAGCGGAGATATCGTCCCGTTCCGCCTTCTTTGATACCAAGGTGCTATCAATAATAACGATTCCGCCCGGAACAACCGAATTGATAAACTTTTCATAGGACGGCAGGTTCATAACAATCAGGACATTCGGATTGTTGACCAGCGGCGAACAAACCGGTTCGTCCGACATACACACGCTGCAGTTCGCTGTGCCGCCGCGCATTTCCGGCCCGTAAGACGGGAGCCAGGATACCTCTTTGCCGTCAATCAGCCCGGCGTATGCGATGACCTTGCCCATAAATAAAATGCCCTGGCCGCCGAAGCCGGCGAGGATTGAGTTCATATCCTTCATGATTCGGAGGCCTCCTTTGCCGTAGCAGCAACCAATGCCGGTTCGGTCTTGTCTTTATACACACCCAAGGGATAATACGGCAGCATGTTTTCACGCAGCCAGCCGAGTGCCTCATTTGGGGCAAGCCCCCAATTGGTCGGGCAGGAAGATACAATTTCAACAATAGAGAACCCTGCGCCATCCATTTGCGTTTGGAAGGCCTTTTTAATCGCTTTTTTCGCGCGGTTGACATTCTTCACGCTATCCACCGCGACGCGCTCCGCATACGCTGTACCATCCAGAGTGGACAGCATTTCACAAACCCGTATCGGGTAGCCCGCGGTTTTAACATCTCTGCCATAGGGTGAAGTTTGCGTGATTTGATTTGGGAGCGAAGTCGGCGCCATTTGGCCGCCTGTCATGCCGTAAATCGCGTTGTTGACAAACACAACCGTGATATTTTCGCCTCTGGTAGCGGCATGTACGGTTTCCGCCGTGCCGATGGCGGCAAGGTCGCCGTCCCCCTGGTAGGTGAAAACAATGCTGTCCGGCAGCGCGCGTTTGATACCGGTGGCAATCGCGGGTGCTCTGCCGTGCGGGGACTGTATCATATCACAGGCGAAATAATTGTAAGCCATCACCGCGCAGCCGACCGGAGCAACGCCGATTGTTCTGCCTTCAATTGCCAGTTCATCCATACATTGGGCTATCAGCCGGTGAATAATGCCGTGGGTGCAACCCGGGCAGTAATGCAGGGGTGCGTCTGTGAGAGACTTCGGTTTTTGAAAAACAACAGCCATTATGCCATGCCTCCCGTCATCTTGATAATTTCAGCAAGAACCTCTGCCGGCGTTGGAATGATGCCGCCTGTATGCCCGAAAAAATGAACCGGGCGTTTGCAGTCAATCGCGAGTTTTACATCGTCAATCATCTGCCCCATGCTCATTTCCACACAGAGGAAGGCTTTCGCTTTTTCGGCAGCGGCCAGCAAATCTTTTTGCGGGAACGGCCAGACGGTGACGGGTCGGATAAGACCGACTTTAATCCCCTGCGCCCTCGCCTCTTTAACGGCCGCTTTGGCAATCCTGGCGGTCGCGCCGTAGGCAACTACAAAATACTCGGCATTGTCGGCCATATAGTTTTCGCACAGGGTCTCATTTTCCTGAATAATACTGTAGCGTTCAAAGCGCTGTTTGATAAGCCGTTCCAAGTCTGCGGCTTGAAGGTACAGCGAGTTTACAATATTATGCTCGCGCTCGTTTTTGTGCCCGCAGACAGCCCACTCTTTTTTAGGAAGATCTGTCACGGTATTGTCACCGATGACGACGGGTTCCATCATCTGCCCCAAAAGCCCGTCGGCTAAAATCATCGCGGGCATACGGTATTTGTCCGCCAAATCGAACGCCTTGCCAACGAGGTCCACCATTTCCTGTACAGAAGACGGGGCAAAGACGAGGATATGCAAGTCCCCGTGTCCGGGTGCCCTTGTCGCCTGCCAGTAATCCGCCTGTGACGGCTGGATGCCGCCGAGACCGGGACCGCCGCGCTGCACATTGATGATAAGCGCAGGCAGGTCGGACCCGCACATATAGGAGATGCCTTCTGTTTTTAAGCTGATGCCCGGTGAAGATGACGAGGTCATCGCGCGTACGCCGGCCGCGGCGGCGCCCTGCACCATGTTAATGGCCGCTATTTCGCTTTCCGCCTGCAGAAATGTGCCGCCGATTTTCGGCAGACGCTTTGCCATATAAGCGGCAAGCTCGGTCTGCGGTGTGATGGGATACCCGAAGAAGTTGCGGCAGCCGGCTTGAATAGCCGCCTCCGCAAGCGCCTCGTTCCCTTTCATCAATACTCTTTCAGCCATTATTATTTCCTTACCTTTCCACTTCAATCGCGCAGTCCGGACACATAACCGCGCAGGATGCGCAGCCCGTGCATTTTTCCGGCTCGACCACTTCCATCGGGTGATAACCCTTGGCGTTGAGCTTTTCTTTGGACAGCGCGAGAATTTGCCTGGGGCATACAGCGGAGCATAGCTCGCAGCCCTTGCAGACATTTTGGTTGATTGTTACCTTCGGCATTTGTGTTCCTCCAAAATATTATATAGCTAATTCCATGGCAGTTTTACAATTATTTCAACAGGATAGAGGTTGCTTACCTTGCCTGCCAATTCATGTTCCAGCTGTTTGGGCGCGGTGGTTATCACAAGCGGCAGCGCGGCAAGCTGAGCGGTCTGCTTCGCGTAAGGGACGGACGATAAAACATCCTGCGCGGTTGTCAGCCCGGCGAGGTGGGAATTGTTGACAATCCCCGTCGCGCGGATACCGCTTGCTCCCTCCACTTCCCGCAGCAACTCAACGGCTTCCTCCGGGGTGGCTATCAGCTTGCGGAACCGGTTGATGACAAAAAACATGCCGTACCCGTCCTGCGCCAAAATCTTTTTGGCATACCGGCCGAGCGCGAAAGCGCCCGCGTCGTCCCCGCCGACATCAATGATAATCTGCTCGTCTGTTTTGTCAAAAACAGTCAAAATCTCCGCAGTCAAGGCCGGCGCGTCCACGGTGGTGCCTGCGGTAGCGGGGCTGATGACCTTAATCCCCTTGCTCTGCAGCAGCTGCGTATAATCGGCGGTGCGGAAATACGGATTCACAATATCCAGGTCCACAACAGTAACCCGCTCCCCCTTGCTTTGCCTGTCCACCGCAAGGTTAAGAGCGAGGTTTGTCTTGCCGCTGCCGTAATGGCCGCATATGATGTTGATACGCTTTAACATAGTCCGCCTGCTTATTCATATTATTAAAATTATAGCATAATGCGCGGACCAGTTCAATTGAATTCGGCTGCCGCGGTTAGAAATATGAATAACCTGACAAAATATTTTTGTGCAATGTGTTGACCGGTTATACACCAAACCGTATCAACGGTAAATCGCCATGAAGAGGCTGCCTTTCCCGCCAAATCGGAAAAGGCAGCCATTTTCTCTTTGATGCAGGCTTTTGTCCGCGTTACAGCGTATAGTACAGCCCCGTACTTTGGTTGATACCGATTGCGTAGTTTTCAAAATCCACCATCAGCCCGGCGTCCAGGCTGTCAATGGTGCCGTCGCCGTTGATGTCTGCAGCCATACGATACGCCGCGTCTTCAACCGGGTCCAGCACAACCTGATAATTTTCCACATCCACCGCCGTGCCGGCATCCAGGCTATCAATGGTACCGTCACCGTTGATGTCACCGAATAGAATAACCATGTAGCTTTCGACAATTTCATCGGTTAAATCGTTGATCACATCAACATAGCTGCCGGTGCCAAGCAGTGACAACCCATACTCCACGCGATAGCCTGCGGGAACCTCTGCATAATCGTCAAGCGAGTTGATGCCGGGTGCCAAACCGTATAGTAAACCGTTATCCTGGTCAACAATACAACCGGAACCTTCCGCGGGTGTCAGCAGCAACCCGCCGGTGCCGAAACCGGTTACGGTGAGAATGTCAAAGCCGTAATCGGTTTGCGAGCCGTCTGATGTCAGCTGAATGGTAAACGAGCTGCCGATAACGGTTATTGTTGCGCCTGCGAATTCCAAACCGGTGCCGGTGGCGGCTATATTATTGTTTTCATCATAAATGAAAACATAATCATATCCGTCTTCCAAACTTGTTTCGGGTGAAAAGGTTAGCTCAAGGTAGGTGACGGTGGTCGGATGCTCGTAATGCCAGGAAATATCCACATCGTCATGATATGGATGGTCGGACGAAATTACGCTGTTGAAACTTTCAACCTGAATAATGTCAAATCCGTAGTCTGTTTCGGAGCTGTCCGATGTCAAACGAATCCGGAAAGAATCGCCGTCCACAACAATAGACCGCCCGGCCAGCATATCGCCGGTGTAGGTGCCAACCAAATCATCGTTGCTGTCGTAAATATAGATAAAATCATAACCATTTTCCACGATTGATTGAGGCGAGAAAGTTAATTTAAGCTTGTTCGCGGGCTCGGGGTGCGTATAATTCCAGTTTTCGTCGGAGTTGTTTTCATACGGATGCGGGGAAGAAATGACGGTCGTAATCCCAGTAACAGATAAGATGTCAAACCCGTAATCGGGAACCGAATTGTCCGAAACCAACCTGATTGTGAAGGCGTTTCCATTGACAACAATCGATTCCCCCTGAAGCTCGGCGCCGGTATATGTACCCGATAAGTTATTCTCACTGTCATAGATGTATATGAAATCGGAGCCATCCTCAACGCTTGTCAGGTTTGAAAACTCTATCATTAACATAGTGCAGGGAATCGGGTTTGTGAAAGTCCAAGACTGATCTGAGTTAAGCTGATACGGGTGCGCCGATGACAAGACACAAACGGTAACTTCAAAGCCGACGGAATAGCCATTGAACATAACCGTTACATTTTGCCGCCCGTAGGTGTCCGCGTCGTATCCTGTTACTGTGTAAGTGGTCACAACATCAATATTCAAGCCGGCGTCTATTGCCATAACTTCCATCCCGGTTGTGTCAAGCGGCTCGCCTTTTTGGTACATCGTTTTATCCGGAAGACGGGCAACAAGGATACCGGTTGCTAACGGAATAAACGGAATGCTGTTTGTTTCCGCATAGGTTTTTGCGGCCGAGGGTTCAAAACCGGCGATCTTCAAAAGTTCACACGCTTCGAAAACATTATTCCCAAATACTGCCGAGGCGTTTCTGATGACAGCAAGGCTGAGTTTTTGACAATATCTGAAAGCGTAATCTCCGATTTGAGTCACGCTCTCCGGGATATCAATATAGGGAAGGTCGCCGGAGTTACAAAAGGAAAGTTTCGCCAGCGTTTCCACACCGTCAGGCACGACATACGCACCCGATTTTGCAGCCGGATACTGGATGAGAATCTTCTGCTCTTTGTCAAATAACACACCGCCCGGAGACGAGAAAGCGGTATTGGATGAACTGAGTGTAAATTGGGCAATATTTTTACAGTAAGCAAAAACGCTCTCCCCCAAGGATGCCAGCCCGGAGCCGATAGAAACGGTTGCCAACAAATCGCAGGTGGAAAAGGCATAGTCACCGATTGATATGACGCTGTCCGGTATCACAAGTGATGCGACCTTAACGCATGAATTGAAAGCGTTGGCGCCGATTGACTGAACACCCGTTCCAAAATTAAGAACCTCAAGGTTCCGGCAGACAGAAAAGGCGGATGCGCCGATTTGCGTGACGCTGTCCGGTATCACGAGGGATGTCAAACCGCTGCAGTAATAATAAGCGGATGAGCCGATTGCGGTTAACCCCGCCGGCAGGTTCACCGCTGTCAAGCCAGAGCATGTCGAAAATGCTTCGCTCGCGACAGTTAAAACACCTGCCGGAACCGTGTAAGAGCCGCTTTTACCGGATGGATACTGGATCAAAATCGACTTAGTGAAATCGAACAGCACACCGTCCAAACTTGAATAGGCAGTGTTGACCGGATCAACATTGATTTGTGTGAGGACGGAACATGAGCTGAAGGCGAGACTTCCAATCAAGTTGACAGCAGAGCCTACAGAAACAGAAGTCATATAATCGCAATCATAAAAAGCGTTTGCCGCGATGGATGTTACACCGACCGGTATGGCATAAGAACCGGTTTTGCCGGGTGGGTATTGGACAAGCGTCTCCCCGGTTTTGTTGAACAAAACGCCGCCCGAACTTGAGTAAGCGTTATTCGTCCCCGCGGCGTTGATTTGAGTCAGTTTGTAGCAGCGCGCGAACACCGAGTATCCGAGGATGTTCACCCCCGCGCCCAAACTTATCGTGGTTATCTTGGCGCTTTGATAGAACGCGTAGTTTTGAATTTCGATAACGCTGTCCGGGACGGTGACCGATGTCAGGGTATTGCAATAGGAAAAGGCGTAGATACCGATTGCGGTTACAGGGTAGCCACCCAAAGAATCGGGAATGGTGATAACCGTTCCGCTGCCGGTGTAATCCGTAATTTTCGCTTTGGAATTGATAACGGTATAGGTATAATCGCCGCTTTGCTCAGCCGAAACAGTGAATAAGCCCGCAGGTATTAACGCCAGAACCAATGCCAAGACTACAAGGACAGACAACAACTTTTTCATTTGTATTTCCTCCTTTTTACCCTTCACAGTTTCTGTTCGATTTTCTTTTCAGCAAACAAATATGTATTCTCAATTAATTTTATCACAGAACATTATCGCATGCAACTAAATATTTTTATTATGGATATAACTTTTGTGCAATGTGCATATTCCGCGAAAAAGAAAAAGACAGGCACAGGGCCTGCCTTTTCTGTCACTATTGTGGTATTATTCGTCTTCCGTTTTATCTTACTGCGTAACGGCTGCTTCTTCAGCATCCGGAACGACACAGGGGTCATTCCCTACGATTGCGGCATCCTCAACCGGGGCAGCTTCTTCAGCTTCCGGAACGACACAGGGGTCGTTCCCTACATCGGAGGTTTCTTCA
>CAYUWQ010000006.1:10977-15191 GCA_964448455.1 uncultured Eubacteriales bacterium
GCTTCTTCTTCGCCTTCGAGCGGGTCAAGCAGCGCGCGGATGGACAGGCTGACCCTGTGCTTGTCAAAGTCGATGCCGGTAATTTTCACCTTAACTGTTTGGCCGATTTTAAGCTCATCCTGCGGTTTATCAATATGCCGGTTGGCGATTTGGGAGATATGGATGAGGCCGTCAACGCCCGGAATAACGCTTGCGAAAGCGCCGAAAGCAGTCATGCCGACGATTTCGGAATCGATAACCGTATCAACCGGATAATCGCGGCGGAGCACTTCCCACGGATTCTCGTCGGCTTTTTTATAGCCAAGGGATATCTTTCTCTTTTCAGGCTCAAGCGCTTTGATATAAACTTCAATGGTATCGCCGAGCGTCAGCACATCGGACGGATGCTTGATGCGCTTCCACGACAACTCTGAAATATGAACCATACCGTCAATACCGCCAAGGTCAACAAAAGCACCGTAAGTGGTCATGGATTTAACCTTGCCCTGGTAGACCTGACCAACCACTGCCTGTGCCCAGAAAGTATCCGACGCTTCGGAGAACCCGTCTTTGAGAACGGCGCGGACAGAGCCGACAGCGCGCTTGCGTTCTTTGTTCACTTCGATAATGCGGAATTTAACCATTTTATGCAACAAATCCTCGATAGGGTCGTTGCGGGAAGCGGTGGCAAGGGACGCGGGTATAAATACCCTGACGCCGCTGGTGGAAACCAGTATGCCGCCTTTAATAATATCCGTGACGATCCCTTCAAAAACTCTATCGGTATTCTCCGCGTCGACAACATCAAACCATGAACGCATGGCATCGCATTTGATTTTGGAAAGCATGACTGTGCCTTCCATATCGTTGGTTTTCATAATGATAAGGTCCAGTTTGTCCCCGACCTTGAGTTCCTTTTTGGGGTCACAGTTGGGGTCTGCGCTGTATTCGTCGAGCGGGACATAACCGGCATGTTTTCTGCCGATGTCAACCTGGATTTCGGTCGGTGAGATACCCATAACCACGCCGACAACTTTTTGATCCGTGCTCATATTTTTGAGGTTTTCCTCAAGAGCTTCGGAAAAAGTCTGATCTTCAATTGACTCGGATGCTGCTTGTGCTGACACCTCCCCGGACGGCGCAGCTTCCTCAACCGTTACTTCTTGCGCGGGAGCCGTTTCTTCCTTCGCTTCCGCAGCTGCGGTTTCCTCCGCCTGAACTTCGCTTGTAACAGTTTCTTCGGCAGCGGTTTCGACAACTTCGTCAGCGTCGGGCTGCCCTGCAGTTTCCTCTTTTTCAATCGGATCGTCTTTGAGAATTTCGGACATGGTTTCAAGTACCTCCTTTATTATGCCGGCGGGGGTGGAAGCCCCCGCGGTAACACCGATGGAATCGCAACCCGAAAAGTCAATGCCGTAAAGCTCTGCTGCCCTTTCAATGTGGAAGGTTTTGCAGTTCGCCTCGCAAACCGACTTGAGCTTTGCGGTATTGGAGCTTTGACGGCCGCCGATGATGATCATCGCGTCGGAAACCTTCGAAAGTTCAAGGGCTTCCATTTGCCTGTCTTGAGTCGCATTACATATTGTACCAAATAGAATTGCATTTGTACATAGCAAATTTATCAGTTTTGTGCAATCGTTCCATTCTTTGATGCTGAAAGTTGTTTGCGCGGCTACTAAAATTTCGTTCGACAGGTATTCCGGGTGGGCATACAGTATTTCCCTGAGTTCAGCCGCATCTTTAAAAATATGAACATCTCCGCGGCAGTAGCCTCTGATACCGCGCACTTCCGGGTGCGCTGCATCCCCGGCAATCAGCACCGGGATATCCACGGACGATTTTTCGGATACAATATTGTGAATTTTTTTTACAAAAGGGCAAGTGGCGTCGCAAATATCGCATCCGGCGGCGGTGAAGTCATCCATCACCGCTTTGGCAACACCGTGTGTTCTAACCGCAACCGTCATGCCGGCCGGGACATCTTCGGGTTTTTCAACCGCGGTGACGCCCCTTTTTTCCAAATCCTCAATCACCTGGGGATTGTGAATGATGGGACCCAGGGTACACACGGGCTTGCCCTGCTCGAGCAAGGAATAAATCATATTGACAGCGCGGTCAACACCGAAGCAGAAGCCCGCTGTCTTTGCCACCCTTATGTGCAATGCTTTGCCTCCCAGAGTTTGACGATTTCGTTCATAATGAGCCTGGAAGCGGCTTTCAATTCGCTCGATTTGCCGGTATCCGTAAAGCCGAACGATTCATACGGGATCGGTTTACCGAAACGCACGGTGATTTTTGAAAAAAGCTTTGCCTTGCCGTCGGAATAAATGGAAACAGGAATCACATCCGCCTTCGCCTCCCTGGCAATGAGGGCTACACCTGCTTTGGGCGCTTTGGGCACACAGTCTTCCGAACGCGTCCCCTCGGGGAATATACCCAGCGCATAGCCTTCCTGAACGATTTTGATGGAATATTCCACCGCTTTTTTATCCGACTCTCCCCTTTTTATCGGGAAGGCGTTGACATGTGTATACAGCCAGTTCGGGTACGGCTTGGCGAATTTTTCTTCCTTTGTCATATAGTGAATTTTTCTGACCATACTCACGCTGATAAAGCCGGGGTCAAAGGTGTTATAGTGGTTTGACGCTATAATAATACCGCCCGTCTTGGGCACATTCTCTTTTCCCACAAACCTGATTCTGAAAATAATCTTTGACACCAGGTTTAACACCGGAATAATCAGGTTGAAAAACCGGTACTCTCTCACCGTGCTGTAATCAAACTCTTTCATAAACGCCCTCTTTTCAAGCAATACGATTTATTTCGCGCAGTGTTATTAATCCAACTTGCTGTGTCCGCGTGCCAAAAGCGCTTTTATCCGCTGCATAACAATCGCTGTTGCGGCTTTGAGCTCTTCTGTTTTTATACCTTTTCCAAAACCCAAATCCTCATATTTGATTATTTCGCCGAAACGAACCGTTATTTTAGCGAAAGGTTTTATACGGCCCTTCGAATAAACGCAAACCGGCAATATGCCCGCTTTTGTCTCTCTCGCGACCAGGGCGACACCGGATTTCCCTTGCTGCAGCGCACCGTCCCGGGAACGGGTTCCCTCTGGAAATATGCCGAGAACATGGCCTTTCATAACAGCTTTGATCGCATATTCAACCGCCTTTTTATCCGGAGCCCCCCTCCTGACAGGAAACCCGTTCAGGTGCGTATAAAACCGGTTGAAGAAAGGCTTTTCAAAAAGTTCCTCTTTACTCATAAAATGGACAGGAAGCTTCAGATTCATATACACGAACATCGGATCGATGCCGCTGACATGATTTGAGGCTGCAATATATCCGCCTGTTTCCGGTATATTCTCTTTGCCGGTCACGCGGACTCTGAGGAAAATAAATGTCAATACTTTAAATACCGGCTTCATAATTACAGCAAACCTGTAATGTTTTACTTCACTGTAATCGAATGCCTTCATTACAGGCGCTCCTTTATCAGGGATGTAACCATGTTTATCGACTCCTCCAGCGTGTACCCGGTCGTGTCAACTGTCACCGAGTCCTCTGCCGGCTTCAGCGGAGCGATTGCCCGGTTTGAATCATTAAAATCGCGCTGATTCATCTCCTCAAGCACTTGTTCATATTCAACGGCAACCCCTTTGGCAACAAGCTCCTTATAACGGCGCATCGCTCTCTCTTCCGGTGCCGCGGTTAGGAATATTTTTATCTGCGCCCATGGCAAAACAACTGTACCGATATCTCTGCCGTCCATAATACAGTTGTTTTTCTTGGCGATGTCTCTTTGCAGTTCAAACAGGAAGTCCCTGACGGCCGGAATCGCGGAAACATCGGAAGCCGCCATAGAAGCTTCGGGGGCTCTGATTGCCTCGGATACATCCTCCCCGTTTAAAAAAACCCTTTGCTCGCCGGCAGCAAACTTTATTTCAACGCATGTGCCGACCAGTGTCTTTTCGACAGCTTCCGGATTTTTCGTATCGGCTTCAAGCATTAACGCGTTTAGCCCCACGGCACGGTAAAGCGCGCCGGTGTCCACATAAATAAAGCCCAAGTCTTTTGCGGCTCCCCGCGATATGGTGCTCTTGCCCGCGCCCGCGGGACCGTCAACGGCGATGTTGATTGGCATAGGTTTACATCCTTTCTAATTGGCCGTTTGTATTTGCTGAGCGGTTGCTGAGCAGTTGTTGAGCGATGGTAGAACGATTGCTAACCTAT
>CAYUWQ010000006.1:15291-30647 GCA_964448455.1 uncultured Eubacteriales bacterium
ACCCATTGCTCACCTATTGCTCACCCTATCATGTTTCCTGCCAAATTGCCCGTTGCAAAGGCTATCTGTAGATTAAATCCGCCTGTATAAGCGTCGATATCAATCACTTCGCCGGCAAAATACAGGCCTCGGACGAGTTTTGATTCCATTGTTTTTGGATTGATTTCGCCTGTTTTTACGCCGCCGGAGGTAATAATGGCTTCGTCTATCGGGCGAAAACCGGTTACCGTCACTTTCAGTTCTTTGAGCAAAGAGACCAGCCTCCGGCGCTGTTCTTTGGTTATCTGATTGGTTTTTAACCCCGGTTCGATACCGGAAAGTTTGACGACAACGGGCACCAGCTTTTTTGGCAATAGCAGATTGAGCGCGTTGATAAAATTCCTGTTGGTGTTTTCGGAAAAATCCCGCAGCACGCGCGCATCGAGCTGTTCCATATTCAGCGCGGGTTTGAGGTCGATGGCAATCACATACTTGCCGGATTTCATAGCCCGCATATGGGAACTCGCGCTTAAAATCAAGGGCCCGGAAACACCGAAGTGGGTGAAGAGCATTTCGCCGAAATCGCTGAAAATAAGTTTGTTGTCCTCGGTATCTGTCACTTTTACCGCGATATTCCGCAAGGAAAGCCCTTGCAAGGCTGAACAGAACCCCTCATGCGCGTTGAGCGGCACCAAAGACGGGGTTGGCTCCGCAATCGTATGCCCCGCTTGCCGGGCTAATTCGTAGCCGTCGCCGGTCGAGCCTGTCGCCGGGTAGGAAATACCGCCGGTGGCTATTAAAACAGAATCGGCATCTATCTTTTCGCCGGATTCCGTAACAACGCCTTTTACAGCCTTGTTTTCTACAATCAATTCTTTTGCTCTGCCCTGAACGATAACCGCGCCGCTTTTTACCGCGAACCCGTGCAGGGCGTCCACCACATCCACCGCTTTATCCGACACGGGAAAAACCCGGTTGCCGCGCTCCGTTTTTAAAGGAACGCCGCGGGATTCAAAAAAAGCGATGGTGTCCCTTGGCATGAAGGACGAAAACGCGCTGTACAGGAACCTGCCGTTCACCGGCACCGCGGCAATCAGTTCTTCAATTTCTTCGCAATTGTTTGTGATATTGCAGCGTCCTTTGCCGGTGATCATCAGCTTGCGCGCCGGGCGTTCGTTGCGTTCAAGCAAAACAACTTCACATCCCCGGCCGGCCGCAACGCCCGCAGCCATAAGCCCGGCGGGACCCGCGCCGATGACGATTGCTCTGCTCATTGCGGTGCTTCCTCTTCGTCATCGTCATCTTCCTGCTGGGTTTCATACACCTGATATTCGCCCCATATGGTTTCAAGCGCATGCAGGTTGTTGTAAACTTCCTCACTCCTGCTGCGCGCGGCCGCGGCAATGAGCGCGTTAATCAAACTTAACGGTGCTACCAGTGAATCCACAAATGACACCATACTGCTGCGGGCAATGAGCAAATGTGTCGCAAGGTGTGCGATGGGAGATGATTCGCTGTCTGTTATTGATATTATTGTGGCATTCCGGTCCCGCACGAAACGCAAAGCGTTGATGGTTTGCTTTGAATACCGCGGAAAACTGATTGCGATGCAAACATCATCTTTTTTAACTCTAAACATCTGCTCAAATATTTCACTCGCGCTCGCAGTATAAACCAATACCACATTGTCACAGAACAGCTTAAAATAATACGCCATAAAACTGGCAAGAGGAGCGGAACTTCTGACGCCGAGGATATAGATGCGCCGTGCGCGGTTGATTGCTTCCACGCTTGCCGCGAAGGCTTCCCTGGATGTCTGCTCGAGGGTTGCTCTGATCACTTCGATATCCGCGGTGAGCGCTTTGTCCAGCAAGTCACCTTCGCTGATATTAATGTTGGCGACCTCCATACGCTGTACGCTGGTAAGCCGGCTTTTAATCAATTCCTGAAGATTTTTCTGGAGTTCCGGATAACCGTCGTAGCCGATTTCAACCGCGAAGCGGACGACCGTCGATTCGCTGATGCCAACCTTTTCGCCGAGTTTCGCGGCAGTCATAAAAGCTGCTTTGTCATAGTGTTCAAGGATAAAATCCGCTATCAGTTTATGACCTTTTGAAAGAGACGGGTACGCTTTTTCTATCTTTGTAATAAGCATTTTTGGCATCCGGGTATCTTCCTTTCTCATTCACGGCAAACGATGTTTTCCGTTATATTTTATACCGAAGCCGGCAGAAAATCAAGCGTTTATGCAAGTTAATGCAGGAAATCTTGCAGGAAACGCAGTATTTTTTATCTAACGCCAAGTCCGCCGGCGGCGTTGACTTTTTTGAAATGTAACGGTATAATTTATGAAAAGGAGGCGTTCAAAATGGATGCAATTATTCAAATAGTACGAAAACTTGGTTTAATTCAGCGGGTTATCCCCATCATAACCGCGGTTGCGCTTGTGTTTTCTCTGGCGGCAGGGTTTATCCCGGAACCTTATGACCGCGGTGATGTAAAGAATGTCATATTCATCATCGGCGACGGTATGGGGGAAAACCACCTTAAAATGGTAAAACAGGAACTCGGCATTGAACTTGCGATGGAGACGATGCCGTTAAGGGGTCAGGCGAAAACCCGCTCCATCGGCATGGTCGTCACGGACAGCGCGGCGGCAGCCACGGCGCTCGCCTGCGGTGTCAGAACAACCAACGGCGCCATCGGTGTCTACCCGTATGATATGTTTGCCTGGGAGGGGTACCCGGTCAACCTGACAGAACTCGCCATCGAAAAAGGCATGAAAACGGGTATTGTTACGACAGATTCAACCACCGGGGCGACACCGGCCGGCTTTTCAGCGCATACATCCGTGCGTTCAAACTCAGCTGATATCGCTAATCAGCAAATCGGTTCCGATATTGATTTGATATGGGGCGCGGCGAACGGAGATACCTTGAAAGCCAATGTGGAAGCCAGCGGTTTCACTTATATCTCCACCCTTACCGAACTGAACGCGTTGAATGCGGGCACAAGGAGCTTCGGTCAATTCAACGGCGGTGACCTTTGGCGCCCGGCAAACTCCAGCAACACCCCGACACTGTCGCAAATGACCGAAAAGGCGATTGGTTTGCTCGATAATGACAATGGGTTCTTCCTGATGATTGAAGGCGCGCATTTTGACAAACACTCGCACGGGAACAACAGAGAAGGCTTGCTGGAGTTCGCGCCCGAGTTCGACAAAGCAGTTGCAGCCGCGTTGGATTTTGCCGAACAGGACGGCAACACGCTTGTTGTCGTAACCGCGGACCATGAAACCGGTGCTATTCAATTAAAAGATGGCAGATATGACTTTACCAGCGGCAGCCACTCCGCCGCCAATGTGCCGTTGTTTGCATACGGTTCGGATGATTTGTTCAAGAACGGCGCGGAGATATGGAACAAAGATTTGTCCAGGTTTATCGCCCTTTCCATGGGCTTCACTGCGGATGAATTCCCGCAAAAGATGCCGATTTATTGGATTATGGACGACGCCGCTTAAAAACCCGCTTATAAATGAACCTCCCGCTTCGTCATGTGAGTGGGAGGTTTTTTGTCTATTTTTATCTATCAGCTGAGATGTTTTTTGCCGGATATTTCATTGATGGTGACTTTTAACAGAGCTGTGCGTTCATAAACTTTTTCATAGAACTCGAAATTATTATTCCTACTGTATTTGAGCATAATTTGTATAAGCGCGAACTCTTTTTCTTCTTCATTATCGATGAATTCAGCTGTACCGCTGCCGATTATACTTTTATAATTCATCGTATAATCGCAAGCGTTTTCACCGACTATTAGTTTGAGGCTGCAATCCATTTCCACACAGACTACCGGATTAGTTTTCAGGATGTCAATCTTTCTGCCTTCCTTTGCGGAGTGAAAATACAGAGTGATCTTCCCTTTTTCCTCAATGAAAGCAAAATTCATCGGCACGACATACGGCAGACCGTTGTCAACCATTGCCAGGCGGCAGACAGCGCATTTTTCCATAATTGCGAGAACCTCATTGAAGTCTGTTATCTCTCTGTCTTTTCTTCTCATTTACCCTGCAACCTTTCAATCAAATCATTTCAACCATGAAGTCCAGCACATACCGCCCGCCCTTCAACCGCTCTTCCGGGTCCAGGTTCGTACTCCATGCCATATTGCCGCCTATCGGGCAGTGCGCGGCATCAATATGCAGAAAAGATTCTACGCGGCGAACCAATTCATGCTCGTGTCGGGCTTTCTGATAGTCCTCAATAGTGTTGTGATGCACATCAAAGTGGAACGGTTCCGCGGATGAAACACGCAGCTTTGTGCCCGCTTCATTTTCAAGTATCAGGTAACGCGTCTTCTCATGCCCGCCGTTTTCGGAAGGCGGTATGAAAGCGAAATGCTGCTGCTCCACGGTAGAGTTGTATACGCCAAGCGGCGCGCTGAGCAGGCGGTCGGGATAACTTTCGTTGCCGCCGCAGCCGAAATATTCCAGCTTTTCAAAACCCGGCGGCACAACAAGTTCCACGCCGACCCTCGGGAGTGCAATATAAGCCTCATCGATATCGATTGCGAAGCCGACATCCATCTTACCGCTGCCGTTTATTGTATAGGTAATTTTGCCGCCGATTGTATACTCGCTGTCATAAACAAACGGGAAATCCAGGCGCACGGTGCTGTCACTTTTTAAAATCTCCGGTATCCCCGTTTTATATTTTAGCCAACGGACTTTGGCAAACTCATCAAACCAGCCCCAGCCGGGCGCGGCGTCCAAACCGCTTAACGGACGGTCAAGGCACGGCGAGGCGCCGCCGCGGAGATATTGAACACCCTCTTTTTCGAGCGTTGCCAGTTCCCCTGTTTGTCGGTTGAACACCGCCTTGAAGCCGGATGCGCTGACAGTAATATGAAACTCGTCATCCGAAACAATCGGCGCGGGTAATTCGGCCGCTTGTTCAATTGGTTTCGCGCTGCCCGGCGGCAGCATAAACCAAAATTCAGCCATACTCTCGCCCGCCGTCGCATAGAAAGAATCCTGTTTGCGCAGCAGACACAGGTCTACTGAATACTCACACCCCGGTTTTGGCGCATAATCAAAATCAATCTTGATATCTGCGCTTTCAAGCGGTTTTATATCCGGCAGTTCAATCTCTTTAAAAAGGACTTCCCGGCCGTTTTCTTTGAGTTTGGCAAACAGCTTAACTTCGCTGCGCATTTTGTTCAGGCAAAGGTTCCGGATGGTGTAACGGTTCGCGTTATCCCCCTTCTCCCAAGGCTTGCCGCGGTTTGCCCGCTCGATTTGCACAGGCGAATAGGCAATGCGCAGCTCATGCGCCACGGGCTTCCAGTTTAAGTCAGGCAAAACTATGCCGTTGTTTGTCATAAAGAGCGGGACTTCCGGATCGGTATGGCTTTCATTGAAATCCCCGCCGTAGGCGAAAAACGCTTGCCCGTCTGATGTTTTATTGTGCAGACACTTATCCTGCCAATCCCAGACATACCCGCCCTGAAAACGGGGGTAGTCCCTCGCCAGGCGGATAAAATGAGCAAGACCGCCGCCGGAGTTGCAGATTTGATAAAGAAACTCGACGAGTATGACCGGCCTGTCGTCCGTTGGGTCACAGAGCAGTTCAATGATTTTTTCGACCGGCGCGTACATGTTCCCGCGGATGTCCGATATGTTCTTGCCGGGGCTGCCGGCTTCATACTGGCAGAGGCGTGTTTTGTCGTACTCTTTGATGAAACCGTACATCGCGGCGTGGTTGGGGCCGGTGCCGCTCTCGTTGCCCAGGGACCAGGAGTAAATACTCGCGTGATTTTTATAGTTTTGCACCATGCGAACCGCGCGCTCCAAAAAGTTGGTCGCATACATCGGATTGTGTGTCATCGAGCCGGAAACACCGTGTGTTTCAACATTACACTCGCACACAAGCAGGATACCGTATTCGTCGCATAAATCATACCATTCCGGCATATCGGGGTAATGGCAGGTGCGCACGGAATTGATGTTCATGCGCTTCATCTGCTTTATCTCTTCTGTCATATGCTCGACCGAAAGCGTTCTGCCGGTTTTAAAGGTATGCTCATGGCGGTTTACTCCCCGTATAATCAGCCGTTTGCCGTTGAGCAGCACGATTCCGTTTTGTATTTCTACCTTTTTGAAACCGACTTTTATTGCTTCGATATCCATCAACAGCCCGTCCGGGGCAAGGAGCTCGGCAACAATCGTGTACAGTTTCGGAGTCTCCGGTGTCCATTTTTCAACATCATCAACCGTGAGCGTTATCCGCGCGGTGTTTGCCGTGGGCACAATATCCGTCCGGTACTTTGCGGCAAACATGACCTCGCCAATGCCCTCGCATACTTTATGCTTGCCGTCATATATCGATGCTCTCACCGCATAGTCGGCAAAGAACGGCGAGCGGGTAACGGTAATATCGCAAACCGCGCTGCCTTTACAGGTGCAAAGGTCAACATCGACAACCGCTTTGATGTCCTCAATCGCCGTTTCGGGTTTTGATATTAGATACACATTTCTGTATATCCCGGAAAGATGCCAATAATCCTGGTCTTCAAAATAGGTGCTGTCGGCGAAGCGCATCACCTGCAGCGCCAAAAGGTTTTCGCCGGGTTCGACAAAATCGGTCACATCGAATTCGACCGGCAGCTTGCTGTCTTTGGCAAAACCGACAGGTTTGCCGTTGAGCCAAACATAATAGGCGGCTTCAACACCCTCAAAACGCAGTATAGTCCTGCGGCCTTCAAAATGCGCCGGGAGTAAAAAGCTGCGCACATAACAGCCTGTCGGGTTATCCTTTGGAATGTATGGCGGATTCGGGACATCCTTTTCGTTTTTCTTCGGCGTTATGGTGTAACGATGCTCGTTATCGTCCGGCCAGGGATAGAGATAGTTCGTATATATCGGGGTTGAAAAGCCCTGCAGTTCCCAGTTCCCCGGAACTTGTATGGATGAAAAAGCCCCGTCATATCCCGGCAAATAAAAATTGTCAACCTCATTCGGGTTGGCAAAGAGCTTGAATTGGTATTCCCCGTTGAGGCAAAGGATATTTGGCGAGGTATTCGGCTCGCAGGCAATGGCGGCCTCAAGCGTTTTGTAAGCGCCAAAACGGGTATGCGCGGGCAAACAGTTGATGGCGGTTACAGCGCTGTTTTCCCAATCGGGCAGGGTATGAAAATCACTGCGCATATTCATGTTGTATTTCTCCGGTCAAATCATTTCGGCATAATATCGAGCACAACCAACTCGGGCGGATTGAAGAATCTTGGCAGCATATAAAACTTGACAAGTCCCCTGCTGACAATTTGCGTCGTGTTGTTGTAGGTATAGACCCCGCCCGTATATTTCGGGAAAAAGCCTTGTTCCGGCGCATACAAGCCGTTGAGCAGGCCGGGTATGCGCCATTGACCGCCATGGGCATGGCCGGAAAGAACCAGATCAAAATCCATCTTTTTGTAGGACTCAACAAGCTCCGCGTGGTGAGAAATTAAAACAGCAAAGTGTTCCGGTTTATACTGTGTAAAATACTTGAGTTGACCGGAGAACTCCTCAACCCCGATCATCGGATCTTCCAGCCCGCACAGTTCAATGGTTTGGTCATTTATGGTGATTGTTTTGCTGATGCCTTCGAGCATCACCACGCCGTAGTCGCCGAACAGGTTTTTGCATAAAGTTTTGTTGCCGGTTCGCACCTCATGATTACCCGCAACAGCGTAAGCGGGGCAAAGCCCCTTTAAGCCGCTGAGCAGCATGACCGGGCTGATGTTCGGCATATTGTCCACCAGTATATCTCCGCTGTAAATAATCAAATCTGGGGTTTGCTCTTTTACCGCGTTAATTAAGTCCGTCTGGTCATCCCCGAACATGGATCCGTGCAAATCGGCGATTAATACGATGCGGACAGGTTTCGATAACTTGTCCGACTGCAGTTCATAATGGACAACATTCAGTTTGCATGATAATCCCGCGACACCTATGAGCACAGCCGGCACAACAACCGCCGCGGTTACAATTGACTTGACCGTTTTCTTCTTCATTCGCGCTCCTCTTCAATAGGATACCTTTAGATGTTTAGCACTTGTCAAACAAGTATAAAATTCAATTTCTATACAAGCTCATTGTTGACATTGTATTTAATTTCGGTCTGCTTGTCAATCATTGGCAATCAAGTATTGAAATGGACAGATAACTCTGCTATATTAGTCTCTAAATTACAAATTGCGGCTCCAGTAACAGATGAAAGAGGTTGTTGGAATGAATTATATCTATGCCCTGCTCGGCATATCCGGAGCGCTTTTTTTGTGGGTGCTTGCAGATATTGTCATTGCCCTGACAAAAAAGCCGATACCCGATTTGCCCGTGGTGCGCCGAGATTCCGCCGGTTTGACGATGCTGTACCGTTTATTTTCCAACCCCGGCAGCGCGCCCGAAAACACCGTTGTCGATGAAAAGTTTATAGATGAAGCGCTTGAGCCTTCCATCGAATACATCAACGCGCGCTATGACTGCGCGGATTTCAGGCTGTTGTTTTTACTGCGCCTATACCTGGAGTTCAAGCAGCTGCTGCCGGCAGGCAACGCAAAGACCATCAGAGATGCTGTAACCGGGTTCAAATATTGGATGGATGAGCCGGGCAGCGACAGTATGTGCTATTGGTCGGAAAACCATCAACTGATTTTCGCGGTGTGTGAATACTTAGCCGGTAAGGAATGGCCGGATGAAGTCTTCACGAACGCCGGCATGACCGGTGAGGAACACCGAAAAAAGGCGCTCGAGCGCATTAATATCTGGCTGGAACAGCGTTTTTGTTTCGGTTTTTCGGAGTGGTATTCTAACAACTATTATCCCGAAGACATCGCGCCGATGTCCGCTTTCATTGAGTTTTCCGATGATAAAGAGACGGTGGAGCGGATGAAAATCGTCTTTGATCTGCTTTGGTTCGATGTCGCGACGCACAGCGTCAACAACACATTTGTCGCTTCCAGCAGCCGGATGTACGCCAACAACAAATCCTCCGACAAGAACGGCAACAGCGTTAAAGACGAGATGAAGGTGATCTGGGGCGGCGCGAATACCGAAACGCTGGCCGCGGCCGCGGGTGAATCCGGTTTCAACATCAATGGTGTAGAGTTCAAACTGAAACTCTGCGGACAAATGTCCAGTCATTTTGCAAAGATGGTCGAAAGAGGCTTTTATCAGGTGCCGGATATCATTAAAAAAATCGGTGAGGATAAAAAAACGGCCGTTATCAAATCATCCTCCGGACTATCCGTTGAAGATATGGAAAACGAAAAGCTCATCGGGCAAAATGTTGGGCAGATTATGGCGCAGCTCGGCGCGGAAACCTTTACCAATCACCGGGTGATCGGCAATACGCTGAAATATATTGCCCGGACTAAAATGCACCGCAACATGTTTGTCAATCCTTTTAAATACATAGACATCAAACTGCTTAGGCTGCTGAAGGTTCCCGAATTTTTAAGCAAGCACTTGCCGCTGATGACCAACGGAATCGCATTGAGCCGCGGCAATGTATATTTTTACAGGACGCCCTATTATTCCCTTTCCACCGCGGTCGCGCAGAATGTTGACATGTGCGGCGCGCAGGGGCATATCTGGACGGCGAATATCGCGCCGGATTTAACGCTGTACACCACACAGCCATCGCGCGATGACAGGAATGACACAAAGCACAAGGAATCGCCCGGTTACTGGGTTGGCAACGGCCGGCAGCCGATGAGCGTGCAGGACGAAAGCATCAACATCACCCTATATAAAATACCGAAAAAGAAGCGGCCGGCGGAGTTCCGAATTGCGGACATCTCCCACGCCTATGTGCCAAAAACGCTTTATGACCGGCTGGAAATCAACGACAACCTTTTATTCGGGCAGAAGGGTAAGGTTCTTGTCGCCATGATTGCCAACGGAAAGCTTGAATACAGACCCTATGAGCAGAAAGGCGCCGAGGCGCTGCGGTATGAAAAGCCCGAAGGCAGCCCGGAAGACGGCACAGACTGCGAATTTGACCTCGTGAGGCACGGCGGCGAATACCACAGTTATATCACAGAACTGTCGGACACGGATACGGAAAGCTTTGAAAGTTTTAAGGCGCGCATAACAAAAAATGCCGTCCGTTCTTTAGACGGCAAGGTTGAATACACTTCAAAAGGTAAAACATATTCCGTTGGTTACGATGAAACCTTTTTGATTGACGGGCAGGCACAACCGCTGGTGTACGAGCGCTTTGACAGCCGGTATTCGGCAACGAAAAGAAAGGCCGGACAAATAGTTATTGAATACGAAGGTGAAAAGCTGCTGCTTGATTTGAAAAACAGAAAGCGGGAAGTAATCCGTTAAAAAGCATCCATCGTCAAAAAAGCGAGGCCGAGGCCTCGCTTTTTCTAATTTTCTTGACTTGCCGCAGCATCTTCCCCCGAAACTTCCCGCCTGGTTTGCTTGCGCCTTTCGTACAGTTCCGCATACATCTGGGTGCGTTTCTCGCCCGCGACATTATAAAAGAATTTGGGCACGATCCCCAAAACACCCGTCACCACCGGCAGCAGGACACTCATGGCAAAAAGACCGTATTTGGTTGACTCAGACTGGTTTCCGAAACCGGCGGAAAGACTATAACCTATTTTTTTGAGAAGCGCGGCCTGAAGGCTGCCGGTTATGCTCCGGACCAATTTAACGATGAAGCTTTTCGCGGATATGGTCATACCTTCTGTCCGGTAACCGTTTTTCCATTCGCAATAGTCCATTGCTTCGTTGAACAGTTCCTTCGGGATTACTTTTCTAACACCCCAGGTTGTCAGCCATATACCTTCCTTAATCATTAAAAACGGAATCATAAAGCCCGGTTTCCGGAACAGGCCGTTTTTACCGTGTCCGCCGATGGAGCCGATAAAAAATACGATTACCGCGAGCAGGTCACCGAAATGCGCGCCGAAGATCCACAATGATTTTGTCGAAAACCTTTTGCGTGCCCAAGTGACATAAGAAAAACTGACGAAAGACATCGGCGCGCCGATTATCCGCACGACATTCTTAATGGAAGCGGAGCCGAGCACATCGATATAATAGTTGTCCATCCCAGCGCTGATGGAAAAAGCGCCGAACAGTTCGGACAGCATAATCAGCAGCATCGGCCGGTTGTTGATAATCGACTTCAGCCCGGATTTGATATCCGGCCGCTCCACGGACTGCACAACGCGTTCTTTCGCAAGGAAGAAGAAAAACAAGGCCATCAGGCCGCAAACAACCGTCGTTGTTACGCCCATTACAACATAAACATTTTTCATCGCGAATTTAATTACTTTGTGATTGACAAGGTCGATGAGGATACCCATCGTAATTTCGGGAAACGATTCCCAAATCTGCGAGACAACCTCCGCTTTTGTAATTAAGCCGACTCTCTCACGCGTGTTCGGGGTGATGGTGGAAAGCAGCCCCTGTTCGGAAATCGCCCGAAAGGTGCCTCCGCCCTCCCTTGTCATCGCAAGCGCCAGCCAAAATAAGGCTTTGCCCATATCCTTCGGGTCAGAGCCGAAAAACAACGGGGTCATCCAGAAAACGCAGGTGAGAATGGTAGCCGGTACCGCAAAGGCAATCAGGTAAGGTTTAAACTTGCCCCATCTTGTTCGGGTTTTGTCTACAATAATGCCGATAAAAGTATCGTTGACAACATCCCAGATGCCGTTAATCATCCCGATCAGGGTTAATCTAAACAGGTCGATTTTAACCACATCGAGCACAAACCGCCCGGCATAGGCATCGATATTAAAGCTCTTCGAAGAGTCAAAAAGAACATAGGCGGCTGATTCCAAGCTGCCTACATAACGACGGTCATCTACTTTTGCGCCGGTAACCTGCTGGGGCATCCGGGCATCTCCCCCTTTTTTAAACAAACTTTTCTTATCTTACAGGATAAGGAAAAAAATATCAATTACTCTGTCATAAAAATTTACGCAACAACTTGAGTGGGTATCCATGCGCATAAAAGCCGGACTGTTAACGCTCAAAAACAACCGTTGTGCCAAGCCCGCTCTTGTCACAGGTCGAGATATTCAACTGCGCGGAACTGCCGGTTGTTTTACACTTGACATTGCCGGGTACCGTTTTTGCCAGCAAGCCGGCAGCGCCGATTGACACGCAGAGACGGTTGAGCGATTGCGTCGGGTCGCTGACGGTTACCGTCAGCGTGTCCCCGGTTTGCCTGGTCATCACAATACATGGTTTGTTAACCGTAATGCCGTCAAAACTGCCTTTTTGGTGGAACACATAACCGGAGATACCCAGGTTTTTTTCCCTGACCGCCTGTACCCGAGCAGTGTTGGCAAGGATTTCAACATCCGGGTTGCCCGTATAGGCAGTAGTTTGAACAGCGCTTATGCCGGGCAAAATCGTGTAAGCATACTCCGCGCCGCTGAAATCCTTCCCATGGTCAAACCACAACTCAAGGAATTCGGAATTGTTTGTCACGCGTCTGTACTGCACAGTTGTGTCGTCCGGCAGATAAATGCCGCCGAGCCCGGTGACAAAAACCGACTTTGGATTGATCAGTGCCCCATCGCCGCCCGTGACAGCGGTACCGTCCGCCTCAAAAACAGCACCGTCATTCAAACGCCTGTTTTCAATCACCGTTTCGGCGGAGAAATTATCAGAGCAACTCATATCCGCGCCGAGCGCTACAATTTCATCGTCAAATATAAACCACGCTTTTTTCGCTTCGAGCGTGCTTTTGAACTCGGTTGATACACCTAGCAGCTGCATGGCGGCAACCGCACAGCCGTCAAGACTCACGCCCCCGGCAAAAGCGTTGTTCGGCAGGCATTTGATCAGGTTTAAATCTTCATTTTTTCGTTCACGCGTGGTGACCGTGGTGCCCGGCAGGCGGTAAAAGTTCACCTCGCGCCAATACGCCGCGTCAAAATCATAGGCGGTGTTGTCAATATACAGCATACCGTCACCGGTGTACCAGCCCTTGCCGTTTTCGCCGTTGAGCGCTTCGTATTTGGCAATCCTTTTTGATGCCATGGAAATGCCGACCGAATAATCCTCCGTTACTTTTGCAACCCTATCCATCTTCGGAAACACCTTGGTGCCGCTGTTATCAGCCGGTACGATCGTATCGTCCGCGGTCAGTTCCCTGAAGAGGCACAAATCGAAAATACCGGAGGCCGCGACATACCGTGCGCTGTTGATGTTGTAAAAATACTTAACGGCGGAGGACAGTTTTTGCGCGTTCCCCGCATCCGTATACTTTGCCATGCGCAGCATGCCCGTTACAGCGGCAAACCCGATGCCGATGTCATCCACATTGCGGACAATATTTCTGCCGCGCACCATGCCGGGCAAGCCGCCTTTGAACATCAGCGGCAGGAAAGAGTCCAATGCCCAGGCGGTCTGCACAGCGATATTCTGCGCGGATATTTCAAAAAATGTGCCGTCCAACGCGAGAATAACTCTTGAGAGCGCCTCAAGCATGATGGTGCCGTATCCGCCCTGATACGGGATATCGACATGCATCACATAGGAACCGTCGGTGTAGAATCCGTCTCCGGTTTTAACATATTTAAAGACATCGTCCAGCTTTTTTCTTGACCGGTGTATGCGCAGTCCGTCCGCTTCGAGCGCCGCCGCGCCGATGCATATATAGGCGGAATCCACCAGGTTGGCCGAGGTGCGTTTGGGCAAGGGTACAAAATAATTCACCGGCTCAAGATATTTTACGACAAGTTCTTTGCCGATTGATGGCTCAAGCAGCACCAATGCGCCGACCAGGTTTGTCGGCGCGCCGATTTCCCAGTCCCACCAGTTGCCGAATTTTGTCAGCTGGCTGACCTTTGACCCGTAGCAATTATCATACATCCAGTCCAGCGTGTATAAAATATCGGCGAGCAGCTCTTCGTTTTGATAGCTCGCGCCGGATTTGCAGGCGTATGCTTTTGCCATCGCGAATATATTGGCGTACACGGTTGATATATCAGCGGAGTTCGTTATTTTTGCAACGCCTATCCACGGAGCTGTTCCGTCTTTAACAAGGGCACTCTGCCGGGAAAGCCCCCACGCAACCAGCCCGTTCACTTTGGAGGCGATATCCGCGTCATTCATATCAATGGTTTCCGGACCTAAAATCATCTGCCTGTAGGTACTTTTGATATGCGCATAATCCCCGGCTGTGACTTTGGACAAATCAATTACATCCCCGCCCGTAAACAGGGAAGAGATTAGCGTGCCAAATAAAACAAGATAGGTTGTTATCATTTTGAGTATGTATTTTATATTGGTGATTTGTGACATGTTTCCACCCTTCTGTATTATCTTACGGCAATTGCGATTCTGCATTCACTTTATTTTCAGGTTGAGCTGACTGTGTTTTTTCACGCTGCTGCATAATCTCCCTGTGTGCCCGCGCGCGCTCTTCCCCGATAAAGGTATAATACTTCATCGGAATCACGCTGACCAGCCAGCCGAGCGCGGGAATCAAGGTAATAAGCATAACCAACCCGTTGATCGCAAAGGGTGTTTGCGTCTGCGCAATGAGTTCGCCGCCTATCTCCTGCGGCTGAATGAACTTAACGGCTATCAAAACAACCGAGACGGCGCCGGATTGAAGAGCTGTCATTGTTTTATTCATGAGTGTCTGGAAGGATACGGTCACGCCCTCGCTGCGTTTGCCCGTCTTCCACTCCACAAAATCCACACTGTCCGCAATCATGGAGTAGTTAATATTGGCGACAACACCGTAAGGCAGCCCGATAATGAGCATACAAATGAAAATTGAAACAAGATTTTTCTCCAAAAAGAACAACATCAGACACGCGGCGATACCGACAGCGGCAGACACATAATAAATCTGACGGAAATTGAGTTTTGTGCAGATTTTTGGTGTTAAAATCATCCCGAGATACCCGCTGACGCCCCACCCGGCAATCAGCACGGTGTTCAGCGCCGCGCCGTTGAGCGTAAAACTTTTACCAAGAACCGACAATGTCTGCTCGCCCAAAACATAAGTGGCGATATACATCCCCGCGACAATCGGCACCGCGCGGGTAAAGCCCAGCACATTGGCGCCGACAACGCATTGGAGCGGTTTGTTGATTCTTAAAAAGCCGAAGCATTCGCGCAAGGTCGGCGCTTTGTCTTTGCTTTGGCTGCGCTCCTCCGTGCCGAAAAAAGCCAGCGTAAACAGCGCGCCGCCCACCAGACCGATGGCGATGCCGGCGGCGGTAAACCCGTTCTTACTGCCGAACGCGCCGATAAGTACAGGAGCGATTATCATGGGCAGCACACCGCCGATGGAGTGCACCAGGCGGGAGGTGGAGATAAATGAAATGCGTTCTTTCGGATTTGGTGTCAT
>CAYUWQ010000007.1:0-9805 GCA_964448455.1 uncultured Eubacteriales bacterium
TCCCGCGGTATTCACGCCGAAGTCATACAGATAACCTTCCGTATGGTTCGGTTTATATGCGGTGTCTATACCGCTCATATCCGAGCGGGGGATATAAGGCGCGAGTTTCGCCGGACTGATAGCAATTGGCGCGAGTTCCATGCCGCATACAATCGGGTCCGCCCCGCATAGTTCCGGCTCGCCCCGCGGCTTATCGGCAAGCATCGCGCTGCTCCAGCCGCTGTCATCAAAACCGGGTTCGCACCAGCCGGGGATTTCTTTGCGGGCGTCATAAAATTCGCCGCAGCGCAAATCATCAAACCAAATCGGGGAGGGGGCTGTCACAAAGCTCTCGTCCGCCTCAAATATCAGCTCATCGCCGTTGTTAAACTCCGCCTCAAAGGTCAGCGCCAGCTTCGGCGCGCCGCGGAAGCGGGCGAGGTGAAAATCCCAAATCTGCCCGCCCGGCGCGTTTTGCATCCCGTTGCCCAGCTGCACGCCAATCACATTTTCGCCCTGTAAGAGCAAATCCTTCAGGTCGTAGTTATCATAATAGATGATGTCATCCGGGTTGGAAATATAGGGCGCCAGGTAACCTTTGGTAATTTTTTGGCCGTTGATAAACAGCTCATAAAAGCCCAGGCCGCAAATCGTGATTTCCGCGCTTTTCAGCTTGCCGGACAGTTGGAAGCTCTTGCGGAAATACGGGGCGGGGATGTGCTTTTCAAAGGTGGTGTATTCCCTGGCGGCTGTGATGAACTGAGTTGAAAACTCCATAATGCAACACCGTTCTTTTCAAAAAATTACAACTATAAAGATACCATAATTCGCGGGGTATGTAAACTATTGCGTTTCCACCGGTTCAAAATACATCTTCGCCCGTGCCTCTCTCATCTGCGCGAGCTCCATGCGCATCTTTTCGCGCTTGTCACCCCATAGGGAGTAGAAAAGCCAGGGAATTAAGCCCAGCAGCCCGAGCAAATGCGGGATAACGGCAAACATGGCGAAAATGCGTGCCTTCGTTTCGTCCGATTGTTCCTTTGCCCCCTGACGGTAGCCGACCTTGTTGAGCACAATAGCGCTAACGGAAGAGCTGATGGCGTTGCCGAACTTGCCGATAACACCCGCCACCGCGCCGGTGGTGCCCTCCTGCCGGCTGCCGGTCTGCCACTCCATATAATCCTGTACATCCGCGCCGAGTTCGCTGTTGACAACGCTTTCTGCACCGTCAATAAACGAATACAGCGCCTGCACGACAATCACGGTGACGGCGAGCATCGGCAGATTGTTCAAAAACCGCCGGCCGACGAGGAACAGAATAATCTTCATGACGGTCATGTATATTTTGAAGCCGAAAAACATCTGTTTTGTGGAGAAATGCTTGTAGAACCAGGGAATCAGCCCGAAGGACGCGTACTTGATGACCGTGCCAACTGCGCCGCAAACCAGGGACATTGTCGCGGAGCCCATGACATCGATATAGAAGAAGTTTACATATATCCCGCCGATGCCGCCCAGGCAGCCCATCACGCCGGCCAGCACTTGCAGCAGCAGCGGCTTATTGTTGAATACATACTTAACACCCTGCAGCACGGGCGGTTGTTTGGGGATGAGGAAGACCCGTTCTTTTGTGCCGAAAAACGCGAAAAGGGAAAGGATCGCGCCGATGACCGCGACGCTCACGCCGATGACCGCGAAGCTGTTGGTGACGGATATTTTAATCAACCCCGCTTTGCTCAAATCAATCATCGGGGCAATTATCAAACTCGGCATGCCGCGGCCGAGTTCGTTTAAAAAGTTCGAAGCCGCGAACAGTTTGTTGCGCTCCGTCGGGTTCGGGGACATCAGCAGGGGCAGATTGCCTTTGGGTACGCTGTTGATGGTGTTGAAGGTTTCCCATAAAAAGTAGGTGGCAAACATATAGACCACTTTGCGCATATCAAGCAGGCTGCCGCCCGGGAAAAAGACAGGCCCCAAAAAAAGCAGGCCGACGCAGACAGCCCACGGAACCGGTGTAAAAAGCAGATACGGCCGCGCCTTGCCGAAGCGTGTGCGGGTGCGGTCAAAAACGATGCCCATCATCGGGTCGTTAACCGCGTCCCAAATGGTGACAACAAAATACATCAGGCTGATATAGCGGTAATCAATGCGGAAAACACTCGTGAAAAAGTACATCAAGAAGGAACCCATATAGCCGCCGGCTAATGATCCCCCGAAGTTGGACAGCCCCAGCGCGCCGATTTCCCGCGTGCCGAGGAAACTTCTTGTGAGCAGAAAGCTCTTATGAGACGATTGATCCGCTGCGGCCGGCGCACCTGGTTTATTGTCCGTATGAGCCAAATCAATCAACCCCTTATATAAAATGATTGATATCAATTTAACATATCAACCCTGCAAATGCAAATGTTGTTTTAAGTGGGATTATTTTGGGACATGACAGCAGAATTGTGTCAAAATCAGCAAAAAAATAATGACGATCGCTTCCGCTGTGTGCTATAATCATATCAGCGTATTCATCATGGAAAATAACGGATTAAACGGGGTAAAGCTATGCTTCATTTCATCCTCGGCAGAGCGGGCAGCGGCAAAACCACGCATGTGCACCGGCTGCTGGAAGATTTTGCGCGCGCCGGCAGGAAGGAAATGATACTGCTTGTGCCGGAGCAGTATTCCTTCCATTCCGAGCGGGCAATGCTTGAACGCTTAGGGCCGGCGGACGCGGGCAAAATTGAAGTGCTCAGTTTTTCACGGCTGGCACACAGCGTTTTCCGGCTGTACGGCGGAAAAAACGGCAGGCCGATTGATGACGCGGGGCGCGCGATTCTCATGAGCCTCGCGCTCGAAAGCGTGGGAGATGAGCTCGAAGTGTACGGGCGCCACCGGCAAAGCCCGGCGCTGATTACGGAAATGCTCGGTCTGGCTGCGGAGTTTAAGCAGGGGGCTGTTGCCCCGGCTCAAATGATGACCGTTTCGGATAACCTGGCGGATTGCCTGCTCAAAAAAAAGACGAGGGAGATTTCCCTGGTCCTTTCCGCGTATGACGCGCTGGTTGCCCAAAGCTACTTTGATGAATACGACGAGTTGACCAATTTGTATGACACCTTGTTCGAACACGAGTATTTCAGCGGTAAAATTGTCGCTGTCGATGCCTTCCGGGGGTTTACCGGGCAGGAACTGAAGATTATCGAGCGCATACTGGCACAGGCGCAAGACACCTATATTACCATTTGCGCCGATGGCCTGTACCCCTTGCAGGGGGATACCGGCGTTTTTGGCCATACAAAACGCACGGCGGGCAGAATTGTCGACATTGCCAAAAAGCTCAGCGTGCCAATCGCTCAGCCGTTGATGCTCTCCGGCGGGAACAATCCCGGCAATTCACCGCCCATATTCAGCCGCTGTACGGACGCGGCGCTGTGCGCGCTGGAAGCGGGGCTTTACAATCCGTTCGCCGCGGTGTATGAACAGCCGGCGGAATCTGTCACTTTAACCGCGGCTTCGGACATTGTCGGCGAGTGCGAATTTGTTGCGGTCACGATTAAAAAACTGCTGCGTGAAGAGGGGCTGCGCTGCCGGGAAATCGCTGTCATCGCCGGCACGGCGGAAACCTACGAGGCACAGCTGAAATCCGCGCTTAAAAAATGCGATGTGCCCGTGTTTATTGACAAACGCCAGCCGGTCATCACCCAGCCGCTCATTACACTCGTGCGCTCGGCGCTGGAAATTGCCGCCGTCGGATTCACAATCGATGCGGCAATGCGTTACCTGAAAACCGGTTTAGCGGGATTTTCGGTGGAGGAGATTTCCACTCTGGAAAACTACGCCCTGCTTTGGAACATCAACGGCAACCGGTGGCTGCGGGATTTTATAAACCACCCGGGCGGTTACGGCAGCGAAATGACCGCCGATGACCGTGATACTCTGGCAGACATTAACATTATACGGGCGCGCGCTGTTGAACCGTTAGCAGCGCTGCGCGCGGGTTTCGAAAATGCCCGGGGGGAAGCGGCGGCAAAAGCAGTTTTTGATTTGTTGGAAACGGTGCATGCCGGCGAAAATCTAAAAAATCTTGCAGTGGAACTTGAGGAAAACGGGGAGCCGGTGCTGGCGCTTGAGCAGGAACGGCTGTGGGACGATTTAATGCTGATTCTGGACAGCATCGCGACCGCCCTTAAGGGGAGCCTTTTGCCTGCAAAGCGTATGCGGGAGTTTTTTGATCTGATTATCTCCACCCGTTCACTGGGCAGTATTCCGCAGGGGCTCGATGAAATAACCATCGGCAGCGCGGACAGGATCCGCACCGCGTCACCCAAAGCGGTTTTCATTGTCGGCGCGAATGAAGGCGTTTTCCCCCGCAGCCCTTTAACAGCCGGTATTCTCAACGATTCGGAACGCCAAAAACTCATTGACCTGGGGCTGAAGGTTTCCGAACCGGGTGAGTATAAGATCATGGAAGAACGGTTCATTGCTTACTCCGCGCTATGCAGCGCGACGCAAAAGCTTTTTGTCTCCTACGCGCGCAAGGACCTCGCGGGCGCGGGGCTTTCCCCGTCTGAGCTGGTGAGTCAGATGCAGCGGCTGTTCCCGAACTGCCGGATGAAAGATACCGCGGATATACCCGATATCGATTATGTGGAAGGGACAAGACCGGCTTTTGAATTGACGGCAAAACTGTGGCGTAAAGGCGATGAACTTTACACTGCGCTGCGTGCCTGTTTTGCCGGCAGACCTGACTACGCGGACAGGCTCGAAGCGCTTGACCGCGCGGCGGAAAACAAACCGTTTGCCATACGGGACAGTCAAACAGCAAAGGCACTGTTCGGTCAAAAAATGCTTATGTCCGCCTCCCGGACGGAGAGCTTTTCAAAATGTCCGTTCGCTTATTACTGCCAATACGGTTTGCGGGCACGCCCCCGCAAAGCCGCGGAACTCGACCCCTTGCAGACGGGGACGGTACTCCATTATGTGCTGCAAAAACTGCTGGAAAAGTATCCGGCCAAAGCGCTCGCGGCAGTGAACCGGGACGAAATCCGCGCGTTTATTCGGGCGCTGCTGGACGATTATCTCAAAGAGAAAATGGGCGGCATGAGCGAAAAACCAAAGCGATTTGCCTACCTTTACCTCCGCTTGGCGGATACACTGGAGGAAGTTGCCGCGCGGCTGGCCAAAGAGTTTGAAACCGGCAGTTTTGAACCGGTGGCTTTTGAACTTAAAATCGGACAGGACGGCGATGTCGCGCCTTACGAATTAGCGCTGGAAAACGGCGGCACACTCACCATCACCGGCTCGATTGACCGGGTGGACAGAATGGAAAAAGACGGGGTGAGCTATATCCGTATTGTGGATTATAAATCCGGCGGCAAAGAGTTTTCCCTTGCCCGTGTGTTGGACGGCATTAATATGCAGATGCTGATTTACCTGTTTGCCCTGTGGCAGAACGGCGCGCCGTTGTACGGCAATATTGTGCCCGCGGGCGTACTGTACATGGCGGCAAACGCGCCGACGGCAAAACTTGAGCGGCATGCGGAAACACACGAGATTGAAAAAGAAAAGCTCAAGAAATCAAGAATGAGCGGTGTTTTGCTCAAAAATACGGATGTAATCCTCGGGATGGAAAGTGAAGGCGAGGGCGTTTTTATTCCCGCCTATCAGAGCGAAAAAGGGCTGCAGGGCATGCTGATCACCCTCGAACAGATGGGCAAACTCAAGGCAAAGACCGATGAAATCCTCACCGGTATGGCGGCGGTGCTGCAGGACGGCGGCATACCCGCGTATCCGGCAGAAATCGGGGGTAACAAGATTGCGTGCGAATATTGCGACTTTGCCCCCGCGTGCGGTCATGAAAACGGTATGCCCGTACGCCCGCAGACAAAGCTTAAACACGAAGAAGTGCTGGCACTGCTTGAAGGCGAAGGAGGTGACAGTGATGCAATGGACGAATGAACAACTTAAAGCTATACAGGCGGTGAACGGTACCCTGCTCGTTTCCGCCGCGGCTGGTTCGGGTAAAACCGCCGTGCTTGTTGAACGCGTCATCCGCCGCCTGACAAACGAAGAGAACCCCTGTGGGGCAGACAGTTTGCTGATGGTCACCTTTACCAAAGCGGCGGCCGCGCAAATGCGCGAGCGAATCGGCGATGCCCTCGCCCGGCGTATCGCCGAAAACCCGAAAGACGCGCGGCTGATTCGCCAGCAGATGCTGCTGCCGTTTGCCCGTATCTGCACCATTGACAGTTTTTGCAACGAGCTGGTGTGTGAACACTTTCATTTGCTGGACATCGGGCCGGACTACAAGATACTTGACGAAAGCGAGGCCGCCATCATGCGCCGGGAATCCGCCGGTGCTGTGGTGGAAGCCTTATATGAGGAAAACGCGCCGGAAACCCGGGAACTCGCCGAGCTGCTCATGAAAAACAATACCGACGGTGTGCTGACAGAATCGATTATCCGGCTGCACAGCGAAGCGGAGGCGTACCCCTTTCCGGAAGAGTGGCTGAGCGGTCTGCTTGAACCGTTTGAACATCCCCGCGCCGCTGAAGAAAGCGCGTGGGGCTGCCTGATCCGGCAATACGCCGCGGATGCCCTGAACTACTGCATCGCCGCGAGCACAGACGCGCTGGAAAACATCCGGAAAGATGAAATCGTACGGAAAGCCTATACACCGACATTTGAAGGGGATATTGCCGTTTATCAAAAAGCGCTTGCCGTGGTACAAAACGGTTCGTGGGACGAAATGCTGGATGCTGTCAGAGAAATTAAATTTGACAGAATCGGTACTTTACCCAGAGGTTTTTCCAGTGCGGTTAAAGACAGCGCGCAAGCCCTGCGGGGCAATCTGAAACCGATCGCGCAAAAAAAGTTACCGGATATGCTGTGCGCCAACTCCGCGGAGCATCTGGAGGATATGGCTTACCTGAAACCTGTCGTCGGCAAACTTATACAGGCGGTGCTGATGTACGGCAAAGAATACGCGCAGCGCAAGACCGCGGCAAACAGCGCGGATTTTGCGGACATCCTGCATTTGGCACTGCGGCTGCTGGTACAAAAAAATCCGGACGGCAGTGTTTCCAAAACTCCGCTGGCGGCCGAACTTGCCGGCCGGTATACGGAAATACTTGTCGATGAGTATCAGGACATCAACAAAGCGCAGGATATGATATTCACCGCGCTGTCTAAAGAAGAAAACAACCTGTTTTTTGTCGGTGATGTCAAGCAGAGCATCTACCGTTTCAGGCAGGCAATGCCGGAAATATTTTTAGCCCGCCGCGGCAGGCTGCCCTTTTATGAGAATGAAAACTATCCCGCACGCGTCGTGCTGGGTAAGAACTTCCGTTCCCGCGCCGGCATTACGGGTTTTGTCAATTTTGTGTTCAGTCAAATTATGAGCACGGCTGTGGGCGAACTGGATTATGACAAGCATGAAGAACTCGTACCCGCTGCCGAATACCCGCCGGCCCGAACGCCGGACGCGGAGATACATATCATCGACATATCCGATGGTGTGGAAGACAGCAAAGAAAGCACCGAAGCGCGCTATATCGGGCAGATGATCCATGAAATGATCGCTTCCGGATTGACAGTAAGCGGCAAAAACGGGGAGCGCCCTGCGGAATACCGCGATTTTTGCGTCCTGATGCGGTCTGTGAAAAATAAAGCGGCGGCTTATATCGAAGAACTGTCCAAACAAAACATCCCGGCTTATACCGAACTGTCGGGCGGCTTTTTCCAGGCGCGGGAAGTGGCGTTTATGCTCTCGCTCTTGCGGATACTGGACAATCCGCTGCAGGATGTGCCGCTTCTTGCGGTGATGTTATCGCCTGTTTTTGGTTTTACACCGGACGATCTTGCGCGGCTGCGTATCAATGACAGAAAGTCGTCCCTGTACCGATGCCTGCTTACCGCGCGGGATAAGGGAGACACCAAGTGCTCGGACTTTCTGAAGCAAACCGAAGAACTGCGCCGGCTCGCTTCCACACTCGCGGCAGGCGCGCTTGTGCGTCATCTGCTGGAAGAAACCGGATACCTGGCCATCGCGGGCGCAATGGACGGCGGAGCGCAGCGCCGGGCGAACCTGCATCTTCTTTTGGATTATGCCAATAAATACGAAGCTGCCGGGCATATCGGCCTTTCCGGTTTTATCCGCTTTATCGACAAACTCACCGTCAGTGACGGCGACCTGAGTCCGGCGTTGGAATTGTCCGAAGCGGCGAATGTGGTGCGGGTGATGAGTATCCATAAAAGCAAGGGGCTGGAGTTTCCCGTGTGCATTCTTGCCGGCTGCTCCACCGGTTTCAACAAGGAATCGCTGAAAGGGAAAATTGTTATCAATCCGATTGCAGGGATTGGTCTTTACCGCAGGGACATTGCCACCTTCAGGGAGTTTGACACCCTCAGCCGCAGGGGGGCCATATTGGCAACCGAACAGTCGGAACTTTCCGAAGAACTCCGGGTACTGTATGTCGCGCTGACCAGGGCGAAGGAGCGGCTGATAACCGTCATGAGCATAAGCGACCCCCCGAAAAAACTGGCGGCACTTGCCGGCGCAGCAGGCAACACCGCGAAAATCGCGCCTTTTGCCGTGCGGGGAGCCGGCAGCCCTGCCGATTGGATTTTGACCGCTGCCCTGCGGCACCCGGATGCGGTGCTGCTGCGAAGGCTTGCCGGCACGGAAAATACAACAACCCTGCCTGCCGGGTTCACGCTCAAAATAGCCTGCAGGCAGGAAGAAACGATTATGGCGCAAGATGATTCTGCCGGGGAGGCGGCACAGCCGAACCCGGAGATGATCGCTTTGATTGAAGAACGCCTTGCCTACCGATACCCCTACGCCGCGCTGTCTGCCGTTGTCGCCAAACGCGCGGCTTCCGAACTCGAGGAGTCCGGCATCAGCCGGGCGTTCTTCGCCGCGTCGCGCCCCGCGTTTCTGAGCCGGGACAGGCTGACCCCCGCCCAGCGCGGTACGGCTATCCACAAATATATGCAGTACGCCGATTACGCCGCCGCCCGTGCCGCCGCCGCCGCGGAGCGTGACCGCTTGATTGAAAGGGGCTTTTTGACCGAAATTGAGGGCAAGGCAGTTGATTTGGATAAAATCAACGCGTTTTTCCGAAGCAGCATTGCTGAACGGATTTTCGCGTCGCAAAAGCTGATGCGCGAACAGAAGTTTGCCATTCAAATCCCCGCGCGCGAACTATACCCTGAGCTGCCGGAAAACGCCGCGGAGGAAACCGTTGTGGTGCAGGGAATTGCCGACTGCGCGTTTGTCGAAAACGGCGAACTGGTGATTTTGGACTACAAGACGGACAGGGGCATTACCCTTGAACAGCTTGCAGAACGGTACGCGGGGCAGCTTGCCGTTTACCGCCGGGCGCTTGCGGCGTGCACAGGCATGACGGTTAAAGAGACCTTGCTGTATTCGTTTGAGGCGGGGTTAAGCATAACGGTGTGAATAATCAACCGCCGAATTACCGTAAATCACATCATCCGCCGAAAAAAATGCTTGCATTCGTCTCTTTGTTGTGATAGAATTCATCTGCTTATGTTCAGTGAACCAAAAAGAGGTGACAGAAATGAAGGAAGGAATCCATCCCAATTACGAAAAGACAAGCATCCGCTGCGCTTGCGGCGAGGTGATTGAAACCGCGTCCACCAGGCAGAATATGCGTGTTGACATTTGTTCCAAATGCCATCCGTTCTTTACAGGCAAACAAAAGCTTGTTGATACGGGCGGCCGGGTTGACCGGTTCAAAAAACGCTTCAACATCCAGTCAGACGAAACGGAATAAAAAAACGGACGGTGCCAACACAGCACCGTCTGATTTTTTCT
>CAYUWQ010000007.1:9905-26922 GCA_964448455.1 uncultured Eubacteriales bacterium
CGAGGTGCACCCCATGGACTACAAAACCATCGCCCGCGAGGCGCAGGCCGAATTTATCGAAAAGCGTTCCCGCTTCATCGGACACATAAGACCGGTGACGGCTCAGGAACAGGCGCTTGAATTTATCGCGGGAATAAAATCGAAGAACTGGGACGCCGCGCACAATGTGTCCGCCTATGTGCTGCGGGCAGGCGGGATCCAACGCTATTCGGACGACGGAGAACCGCAGGGTACAGCCGGTGTGCCGGCATTGGATGTGCTGCTAAAAGAAAACCTGACCGACTGCGCGGTTGTTGTTACACGCTATTTCGGCGGCGTGATGCTCGGCGCCGGCGGGCTCGTGCGCGCGTACTCGCACGCGGCAAAAATCGCTGTGGACGCGGGCGGCATTGTTACCATGTCGCTCTGCGCGGTTTTGCGTGTAGAATGTGACTATAATCTATACGGCAGACTCGTTTCGCTTATACCGGAATCGGGCGGCGTTATTGACGATACCGCATTTGCTGCGGATGTGCGCGTAAATTTTCGGTTGCCTGTCGGGCAGCTTGAAAATTTCAACGCGAAGCTCGCCGATTTGAGCCTCGGGCGTGCCGTTTGCGAAAAAACAGGCGAAATCTTCGCGGAAACGAAGAAAATTTGAATAAACCGGATAAAAAATAAAGGGATTTGTTTTCGTTATGCGTATATAGCTGATGAAGACATTTTTTAACGGTGACGCTCTTCAAGACATATGCGGCACCATATCGTTTTTATTATCCGATTATTTCCGCAATTACTCATCACTCATTATTCATTGGCCCAACCGATTCAGTCTTATGGGGGCGATTTGTGTGGATATCACAATCAGAGAACAGACCTGGGCACTTGAGCGGCAAATCCTCTCCCCGCGCGCTGCTTTTTCCGAAAACAGCAGGGGCAGGCAGATGCCGCAGGATGAGTGTCCGGTCCGCACCGCTTTTCAGCGGGACAGGGACCGTATCATACACTGCAACTCCTTCAGACGGCTCAAACACAAAACACAGGTTTTTCTGTCGCCGGAAGGGGACCATTACCGTACCCGCCTGACACATACGCTGGAGGTTTCCCAAATTGCCCGCACCATCGCCAAGGCACTGCGCCTCAATGAGGATTTGACAGAGGCCATCGCGCTCGGGCACGATTTGGGGCATACCCCTTTCGGGCACGCGGGGGAAAAAGCGCTCAATGAAGTTGTCCCGCACGGATTCAAGCATTACGAACAAAGCCTCCGGGTGGTTGACCTGTTGGAGAAGGACGGCAAAGGCCTGAATCTTTCTTATGAAGTCAGGAACGGCATCGAAACGCACACCAACGGACAGGCGGACACGCTCGAAGGCAGGGTTGTGCGGCTGTCGGACAGAATCGCTTACATCAACCATGATATTGATGACGCGATCAGCGCGGATGTTTTATCGGAAGAGATGATCCCTGCCGGTATCCGTGAAAGACTGGGGTGGGACAAGTCCCAAAGGATCAGTACACTAGTATTGTCAACTATCAAAAACAGCGGTGAGGACATACAGCTCGGCGTGGACATACAGTCGGCTTTTGACGAACTGCATGACTTTATGTTTGAGCGTGTTTACACAAACCCGAAATGCAAAGGCGAGGAAGGCAAAGCAAAGGCGATGGTTAAATGTCTCTATGAAAACTTTGTCGAAAATCCGGACCAACTGCCGCCCGACTACGCGAAAATCGCATCGACGGAAAACATTCCCCGCGCCGCGTGTGATTATATTGCCGGCATGACGGACCGTTTCGCCGTTAAAACATTTACAGACCTCTATATTCCAAAATCCTGGGGGTTTTAGGATTAGTCAGTGGCTACATTAGATGTCAGACACAAGAACGGCGGACTGCCGGTAACGGGTTTTTCATCCTGAAAAGGCTCCTTTTTCAAAGGAGCTGGCACCCGCAGGTGACTGAGGATTTGATCTCTCCGTCAAGCTATCGCCTGTCACTTCTTCTGGTGCAAGCAAAGCATAAATATAAAAAAGGCATCCTCGATATTCCATGTCTAACATCTAAAATCTAACATCTAATATCTATTTGGGCGGTGAGTAATTGGCTATCGGTGACGAATTCCTGCAGGAGCTGCGCGAAAAAATAGACATCGAAACGGTGGTTTCCCCTTATGTCAGTCTGCGCCGCCGCGGCCGGCTGCTCACCGGGCTATGCCCGTTTCACAACGAAAAAACGCCTTCCTTCACCGTTTATCCGGACAGCCGGTCTTTCTACTGTTTCGGCTGCGGTGCGGGGGGAGAAATAATCACCTTTGTGCGTCGTATTGAGAACCTGGATTTTGTTGAGGCTGTGAAGAGCCTGGCGCAAAGAGCCGGTATGCAGATGCCGGATGACGGTTTTGATGATACGGTATCCAAGCGCCGCGCGGATATCCTTGCCGCGAACCGCGAGGCTGCCAAGTATTTTAATGCCACCCTGATGAGCCCCAAGGGCAGGGGCGCGCTTGACTACCTGCTCAACAGAGGGGTTACACCGGAGATGATCAAACATTTCGGGCTCGGTTTCGCGCCGGACGGCTGGGACGGGCTGCTCGGGCATATGCGCGCCGCCGGATTCAACGCCGCGGACCTGCTTGAAGCCAATCTGGTGCGAAAAAGCGTGAAAGAGGGCAGGGAGTTTTTTTACGACAACTTTGTCAAGCGCATCATGATTCCGATCATCGACCTGCGCGGCAATGTTATCGCCTTCGGCGGGCGCGTACTGGACGATTCAAAACCAAAATATATCAACACCTCGGACACGCTGGTGTATAAAAAAAGCCAGGGTGTCTTTGCGCTTAATTTTGCCAAGAACGCAAACAACGGCAAACTGATTCTGGCGGAGGGTTATCTGGATGTTATCGCCCTGCATCAGGCAGGGTTCACCAATGCCGTTGCGTGCCTGGGTACAGCGCTCACCCGCGAGCAGGCGCAGCTGATTACCCGTTACGCGACGGAAGTTATTTTAGCTTACGATTCCGACGCGGCAGGGCAGGAAGCAACTAAAAAGGCCATCTATGTCCTTGGCCACACCGGCATAAAAATTCGTGTACTAACCCTAACCGGCGGCAAAGACCCGGATGAAATCATCAAAAAGCACGGCCGTGAACGCTTTCAAATGCTCGTTGACGGCGCGGCGAACGATACGGAATACAAACTCCTGCGTGAGCGCGAAAAGTTCGATTTGACAACGCCGGACGGCAAACTGAATTATATCAACGCCGCCATACCGGTGCTCTCCGGGCTTTACAGCGCTGTGGAACTTGACATATACGCTTCCGCCATGGCGGCGGAACTCAGCGTGAATAAAGAAGCAATTTTAACCCAGGTGAGGGAATACGGCAAAAAGCAGGGCAAAGTGAAAGAAAAGGAGCGTTTCAAGGCGGCGCAGCGTGAGCTGCAGGGGCTGGGGGATAAAATCAATCCGCAAAGGAGCAGGAACACCCTGGCGGTCAAGGCGGAGGAAATCATTCTCGCGTCGCTGCTGAACAACCCTGATTATTATAAAAAACTCGGCGGCAAACTGACGCCGGACATCTTTGTCACCGATTTTAACAAACGGGTTCTTACCCTGCTGCTGCGGCGGCTCGGGGCGGGCAAAGGAATTGAGCTGACGCTGCTTTCCAATGAATTTTCGGCGGATGAGATGAACCGGATTACCGGGCTTTTCGTCAAAGGCAGGCAACTGGCCAATACCCTTGCGGAGTGCGGGGATTGCATAAGCGTCCTGGAACGGGAGCAATCAAGCCAATCGGTTGTTAATCCCGCGGAATTAAGCGACGAGGAGTTTTTAAACTTGTTTCAAAAAAAGAACCAATAGACCGGGAACGGAAAATATGGAATTTGTGAGGGAGAAAAAAGATGGACATGCTGGATAAAAAAGCGGCCGTAAAAATCCTGTTGGACAAGGGCAGGGCAACCGGTAAACTGACCGCGCAGGAAATTGACGCGGTGATTTTGGAGATGGATTACGACATCGAGGAACTCGACAAGCTGTACGACATCATCGAAAGTCAGAGCATCGAAGTTGTCGACGATTTAAGTGATGATTTGCTGGACGGGCTGTCGCTTGATTTGGACATTCCAAAGTCTGCCGACATGGGCGGTGTTGAAAAAAACGCGGCGATGGACGACCCCGTAAAAGTTTATCTCAAAGAAATCGGAAATGTGCAGCTGCTCTCCGCCGAGGAGGAAATCTCGCTCGCGCAGAGCATTTCCGACAATGACCCGAAAGCCAAACAGCGTCTTGCGGAAGCGAACCTGCGCCTTGTGGTAAGCATTGCCAAACGCTATGTCGGGCGCGGTATGCAGTTCTTGGATTTGATTCAGGAAGGCAACCTCGGGCTGATAAAAGCGGTTGACAAATTTGACTACACAAAAGGCTTTAAATTTTCCACATACGCGACCTGGTGGATCAGGCAGGCCATTACAAGGGCAATCGCCGACCAGGCGCGCACCATCCGAATCCCTGTGCATATGGTCGAAACCATCAATAAAGTAAAAAAGACCAACAGCCAGCTGCTTCATCTTAACGGCAGGGATCCGACCGCGGAGGAAATCGCCGCGGAACTTGACATGACACCCGAAAAGGTGCGTGAAATTCTGCGTGTCGCGCAGGAACCCGTATCGCTGGAAACGCCTATCGGCGAAGAGGAAGACAGCCACCTCGGCGACTTTATTCCAGATGATGACGCGCCAGCCCCGGCGGACGCCGCCTCCATGCTGCTCTTGAAAGAGCAAATCAGTGATGTGCTCAAAACGCTTACCCCGCGGGAGGAAAAAGTGCTTGCACTGCGTTTCGGCCTTGCGGACGGACAGTCGCACACCCTTGAGGAAGTGGGCAAGGAGTTTAATGTGACCAGGGAGCGCATCCGGCAAATCGAGGCGAAGGCGCTGCGCAAGCTGCGCCACCCGAGCAGGAGCAAACGCCTGCGTGACTTTTTGGATTAAACAGCTCGCAGTTGTGTTTGAACCAATCAAAAATCATCAACAATCCTGAACCGGGAGGGCAAACATGGACTTCAATATCAACGCGCTTGCGATTGTGCTGAGTATTACGAATGTTATGCAGGTTTCCCTGATGCTCTCACAGTTCCGCAGGAACAAGACCAACGAAGGTCCCGGTTGGTGGACGCTTGGCGGGGCTTGCGCGGCGCTCGGTTTCGCTTTTTACGCTTTCCGTCATGCTGCGGTGCCGTTCGGATCTGTCGCGATTATTCTTAACAATTCATTCCTGATGGCGGCCATGATTTTTGTTTATATCGGCGTCAGACATTTTCAGCGATTGCATAGCGGCGGCGCTGCCCTCGCGGTATTCGGGATCACGGTGTTTTTCTTAAACATCTTTTTTACCGCGACTGCCTCGCAAAGTTATTCCGCCCGCAGGGTTATTCTTTTTGGCTCGATTACGGTGCTGTCCTTCGCAACGGCGCTGTCGATCATAAGGCATAAAAACTTTCCTTCAATGCGTTGGACAAGGTCAGTTACCGCCGGTTTCGTTGCTTTCGGCATCTTTTCTCTGGCAGGCTTAACAGGTACAATTTTGCTCAAACAACTCCAGGAACCCGACTCTGCCGAGTTGCTGCAAACAGCGATGTTCGCCGGTACTTTTTTTGTCAGTACGGTTTGGACATTCGGCTTTTTAAGTTTAAACAACAGGCGCTTGACGGAAGAGAACCGAAGCGTGAAGGAACGGTTCGAGTTAATTTTCAACACCAGTCCGGACGGTGTTTTTATCACAAGTATTGCCGATGGAATCATTCGGAACATCAACGAAGGTTTCACACGGCTTACCGGTTACACCCAGGAAGAAGCAATCGGCAAAACAAGTCTCGAACTCAATCTTTACCAGAACATATCCGATCGCCAGTATATTTACAACGCACTGGTTTCGCAAGGGATATGCGAAAACTTTGAAACGAATATCAACAAGAAAGACGGCGGTATCATTACCGCTCTGATCTCTTCAAAAAAGAATATGTTCAACGGCATTCCCCATGATACCTGTGTTATCCGCGACATCAGCGAGAGAAAACTTGCCGAAGACAACCTGAAAAAAGCAAAAGAAAGATATCATCTGTTGTTTGAAAATGCCGTGGAAACTGTGTTTGTGGCACAGGATTCGACGATTAAACTGTGCAATCCGATTGCCGAAGCGCTTACCGGATATACGCGCGAGGAGTTGCTGGAGATGCCGGCGTTAAGCCTTGTCCATCCGGATGACAGGGAGTTTGTCATCAAGAGCCACAAGGACCGGCCTGAAGTCGACAATGCCGTCAACCGATATGATTTTCGTGTGCTGGCAAAGGACGAAACCGTGAAGTGGGTGGAGATCAAATCCATTTTTATCGAATGGGACGAAAAACCAGCCACACTCAATTTTTTGACCGATATATCCGGGCGCAAACAAGCTGTTTGTGACCTCATGGAAAGCGAAGCGAAATACAGGCTGATTACCGAGTTTGCGTCGGATGTTATCTGGGTACTTAACCTGACGAAAAATGAATACACCTACATCAGCCCCTCGGTGATGAATTTGCGCGGGTATACGCCGGCAGAGGCAAAAGCCCTTGGTGTTGTCAAATCCTTCACCCCCGAATCTATGCAGGTGGTGCAGTATTCCGTCGTCAAGAATCTGGAGCATTTTAAAGCAAACCCGAAAGCCGATAACCACTATATCAACGAATTGCAGCAGACCCGCAAGGACGGCAGCACGGTTTGGGTGGAAGAATCCACCAAATACCGGTATAATGCCGAAGGCGAGATTGAAATCGTGGGTGTGACCCGGAATATTGAAGACCGCAAAAAAACAGAGGACGAAATCCTCTACCTGAGCTATCATGATCAGCTCACCGGGCTTAAAAACCGCAGGTATTATGACGAACTGGTCAAGGACCTGGAAAACGAAAATTGCATACCGCTGACACTGATTATGGCGGATGTCAACGGCTTAAAGCTGACCAATGACGCCTTCGGACACAAAGCGGGGGATTTAATACTGAAACAAGTGGCGGACACCCTGAAAAAGCATTGCCGCGACGGCGACTATGCCGTGCGTATCGGCGGGGATGAATTTGTCCTGTTGATGCCGGCAACCGACACCGTCACGGCGGAAGCCATCCTGCAGCGGCTTAACAAGTCCATCGCCGCCGAGCGCGAGAAAAACTTTACAATGTCCGTTTCCATCGGCTTCGCGGTCAGGGGCAAGGCGAACGAAGAAATCAACGAAGTTTTTAAAAAGGCCGAGGACGACATGTACCGCCACAAGCTCGCCGAAAGTTCAAGTCTGCGCAGTCAGACAATCAATGTCATCATGAACACACTGTATGAAAAAAACAACAGGGAAATGCTGCACTCGAAGCGTGTAAGCGAGTTGTGTGAGTCGCTTGCCCGAAAAATCGATCTTGACGAAAATGAGGTCAATCAACTCCGCTTGGCCGGCCTCATGCATGACATCGGTAAAATCGGTATTGATGAAAAAATTCTGAATAACCGGTCGAAACTGAAAAAAGACGAATGGGCGGAAGTCCGGCGGCACTCCGAAATCGGCTACCGGATTCTCAGTTCCGTTAACGAGTTTTCGGAAATCGCGGATTGTATACTCGAACACCATGAGCGCTGGGATGGCAAAGGCTACCCGCGCGGGCTCAGGGGCGAGGAGATATCGCTGCAAGCGAGGGTCATCACCGTCGCGGACGCTTTTGACGCGATGACCTCCGATCGTTCATACCGAAAAGCCTGTTCCGAAGAGGCGGCAGTCGCGGAAATTATCCGGTGCGCTGGCACGCAGTTTGATCCGGATATTGTAAAGGTTTTTGTTGAACAGGTCTACAAGCGCGTATAGTTAAAACATGCCGCCGGCATACGGCCGGCACTCAGCCGAACAGAACGAAACGAAGAATAGTAGGGACGGTGACTGCGATGACGAATCTCGAAGAGGAACTCAAAGACCAAAATGAAAAGTTGTCGGGTGAAATCGAAAGGCAAAAGCAAACCGAACTGCTGCTGCGGTCGGAAAAAGATCGAATCCAAAGCATACTCAAAAGCGTTATGCAGACAATTGCGGACGGTGTTATTTGTACGGATTCTGCCGGCAAAATAACCATGATGAATGAAGCGGCTAAAAACTTTTCCGGTTGGCTGCTGGAAGACGCAACCGGTGAACCGGCGGAAAAAGTGTTTAGGCTTATCGATGAAGCGACAAGGGAAAAATATGAAGATGTTGTGAAAAATATACTGGAAACCGGTAGGGCTTATGAGGCCGCGGGCAGCGTCGCGATTGTTTCAAAAGACGGCAATGAAATGCGCGCGGAGGTTAGCGCTGTTCCGCTGTTTCTCAAAAACGGCATGATTGACGGTGCGCTGCTTGTGTTCAGAAATTACGCGAAAGAGAGAAAAAAACTTAAAAAAATTGAGTTTTTAAACCACTTTGACCAGATTAACGGTCGCTACAGCCGGCGGAATTCCGACAACGAGCTCAGGAGACTCGGCGAAGACAAGTATTTGCCGTTCGCTTTTGTTGTCGCGGATGTGAACGGTGTGGGGCTGACCAATCATATTTTTGGCAGTAAATACAGCGAACTGCTCTTGAAAAAATTAGCCAATATCCTAAAAACCGAATGCCGCCCCGATGACATTGTTGTAAAAATCGGTGAGGCTAAATTCGTTATTTTTATGCCGAGTTGTGACGCGAAATATGCGGATATTCTGATTGCCCGTCTAAACAAAGCGGTTGCGCAACAAAGTATCAGGAATGTTGTTTTCACTCTCTCGGTCGACTTGTCGCTTAACAACGACATTTACAGCGGAATAGACCCATTGCTGGAAAAAGCGCAGGAGGATCTTTGTGCCCGGATAAAGACGGAAAGCTTGGGTGTTAAAAGCAAAATCATCTTTGTCGTGATGAATACACTTTTTGCCAATAATGCAACAGAACAAGCCCATTCAAGGGCGGTAAGCGCTTTCAGCACCGCGATCGCGAAAACGATGAATCTCGGCGAGCGGGAGATTTGGCAGACGAACTTGGCGGCGCTGCTGCACGATATCGGAAAAATCGGTATTAACGAAATTATTCTGGATTCACAAGGCAGACTCACTGCGGATGACTGGGAAGCAATCAGGAAACACCCGGAAACAGGCTGTAAAATTCTTGAATCAGCTTATGAACTGTCAGATGTTGCTGACACCGTATTGGAACATCATGAAAGATGGGATGGCAAAGGCTATCCGAACGGGTTGAGGGGCAAAGAAATATCTTTGCCGGCAAGAATTATTGCCGTCGCCGACACTTACGATGATATGGTTTCGGAAAGGTCCTATAAAAGAAAACTTTTTAAAGAAGAAGCGATAGCCGAGTTGGAAAGGAACGCCGGTACCCAATTCGACCCGGATGTGGTTAAGGCGTTTGTTGAACAAGTTATCGGGGGACATCATCCAACCTGACAGGGTAATTAAAGGAGAATATCAAAAAAAGCAGGCGGTTTTCAATGTGAAAACCGCCTGCTGGCTTGTTCGAAAAACTTTTACATATAATGATATAAAAAAGTTTCAAAAATATATTGACATCCTGTACATTGTCCTATATACTATTACACTGCACGTTAAAATGGAGCAGTTTGTCGCAACACATATTCCAACAAACACAGTATAGCATATGTTGCACAAAAATCAAGCGTTTTTTTACAGTTCTTTCTCAACCTTTTTCGGTGTTTTAATTGCGCGGCACCGGCCCTGAAAAGCGCAAAATTATGAAACGGAGTGATAAAGGCCTATGCTGAATGTTGTACCCGTCAAACGCGGCAACCGCGAGCGTATGAGTTTCGGAAAAATCAATGAAGTGATGGAAATGCCCAACCTCATTGAAATCCAGAAGGACTCTTACAAATGGTTTTGCGATGTGGGGCTGAAGGAAGTATTCAGGGAAATAGGGGACATCACCGACTATTCCGGCAACTGGCTGCTCAGTTTTGTGGACCACAGAATTGAAGACAAGCCGAAGTACACCGTGCGCGAATGCAAAGAGCGCGACGCGACTTACGCGGCGCCCATGCGCGTTACGGTGCGTCTGATGAATAAAGCAACCGGCGCCATCAAGGAGTCGGAAGTCTTCATGGGCGATTTCCCCATCATGACGGACAGCGGCACCTTTGTGATTAACGGCGCGGAGCGCGTCATCGTATCCCAACTGGTGCGTTCCCCCGGCGTTTACTTCGGTATGACGCACGACAAAACCGGCACCGAACTTTATTCCAGCACCATCAACCCCAACCGGGGCGCCTGGCTGGAGTATGAAACGGACCCCAACGGGCTCTATTATGTCCGGATCGACAAAAACCGTAAAATATACATCACAACATTCATCAGAGCACTCGGTGTTGGCACAAACGATGAGATTATCGACCTTTTCGGCGATGATGACAGAATCAATGCCACGCTTGAAAAAGACGAAACACTCAACGCCGAAGAGGCAATTATGGAAGTGTTCAAAAAACTGCGTCAGGGTGAACCTGTGACACTTGAAGCGGCGCAGACCAATTTGGACAACCTTTTCTTTGACCCGCACCGGTACGATATTTCCAGAGTCGGCCGTTATAAATACAACAAAAAGCTGGCGATTTCCGCCCGCCTCGCGGGCTGCACGCTTGCGGAGCCGGTGGCGAGCCTGATTACCGGCGAAGTGCTCGCGGAAGCGGGCGAAGTGATTACAAAAGCCAAGGCGTACGAAATCGAGCAGGCCGGCGTTAAAAAAGCGGTGGTCAATGTCAACGGCCGCCTGATCAATATCGTATCCAGCCAAATGGTGGACGCGGCGGAGTTCGTACCGGAAATTACGGCGGAAGAACTTGAAAACATCGGCATCAACGAAAAAGTCCGTTTCACCGTTATGATGGAAATTCTGGAAAAATGCAGCAGCAAAGAAATGCTGCTCGATGAGATGAAAGCCCGCTGCGACGACCTGATTCCCAAACACATCATTGTGGACGATATTCTGGCGTCCATCAACTATATCAACTGCATCGCCCACCATGTCGGCACAACGGACGATATCGACCATCTCGGCAACCGCCGCATCCGCTCCGTCGGCGAACTGCTGCAAAATCAGTTCAGAATCGGCCTCAACCGCATGGAAAGGGTTGTCCGCGAGCGCATGACTATCCAAGCGCAGGAGGACGAGGATAAAATCACACCGCAGTCCCTTATCAACATCCGCCCCGTACTCATGGCACTCAAAGAATTCTTCGGCTCTTCGCCGCTGTCGCAGTTCATGGACCAAACCAATCCGCTCGCGGAACTTACGCACAAACGCCGTCTCTCGGCGCTCGGGCCGGGCGGTCTTTCCAGGGACAGGGCCGGGTTCGAAGTCCGCGATGTGCACTACAGCCACTACGGGCGCATGTGCCCGATTGAAACGCCGGAAGGTCCGAACATCGGCCTGATATCGTATCTCGCGACTTTCGCGCGCATCAATAAATACGGCTTTATCGAAACACCCTTCCGCAAGGTTGACAAAGAGAGCGGCGTCGTGCTCGACGAAGTGCTTTATATGACCGCGGATTTTGAGGACGAATACATCGTCGCGCAAGCCAATGAACCGCTTGACGAAAAAGGCCGTTTCAAAAACCCGAAAGTCAACGCCCGTTACCGCGACGAATTCCTTGAAGTGGAAGCGTCCAAGACGGACTACATGGATGTTTCGCCTAAAATGGTTGTTTCCGTCGCCACGGCGATGATTCCCTTCCTTGAAAACGATGACGCCAACAGAGCCCTGATGGGTTCCAACATGCAGCGCCAGGCTGTACCGCTGTTAAAGACAGAAGCGCCGATTGTCGGCACGGGCATGGAATACAAAGCCGCTTTTGACTCAGGCGTTGCGGTTATCGCTAAGAATTCCGGCACGGTAACACATGTGGCGGCGGATAAAATCGAGATCATGACAGATGCCGGTATGGCTGAAAGTTATGAAGTGATTAAATTTATGCGCTCTAATCAGGGCACCTGCATCAATCAAACACCGCTTGTTAAAATAGGTGAGCGGATTGAGGCGAACGATGTTATCGCGGACGGTCCCGCGACCGACCACGGGGAAATCAGTCTGGGCAAAAACGCCCTGATCGGCTTCATGACCTGGGAGGGCTACAATTACGAAGACGCCGTTTTAATTAATGAAAAGATTGTACGCGACGATGTATATACCTCAATTCACATTGAAGAATACGAAGTCGAGGCGCGTGACACCAAGCTGGGCCCGGAAGAAATCACCAGGGACATTCCCAATGTCGGCGATGACGCGCTCAAAGACCTCGACGACAGGGGCATTATTCGTATCGGCGCGGAAGTTCATTCCGGCGACATCCTCGTTGGTAAAGTGACGCCGAAAGGCGAAACCGAGCTGACCGCGGAGGAACGCCTGCTGCGCGCGATATTCGGCGAAAAAGCAAAAGAGGTTCGGGACACTTCCCTGCGCGTACCGCACGGCGAGTACGGTATTGTGGTTAATGTGGAAGTATTCACACGAGATAATTCCGATGAATTATCTCCCGGAGTAAATAAAGTAGTGCGCTGCTATGTCGCGCAAAAACGCAAGATCTCTGTCGGCGATAAAATGGCAGGCCGCCACGGCAACAAGGGTGTTGTGTCCAGGATTCTGCCGCAGGAGGATATGCCTTTCCTGCCGGACGGCACCCCGCTTGACATCGTGCTCAACCCCCTCGGCGTGCCTTCGCGCATGAACATCGGCCAGGTGTTGGAAGTCAACCTCGGTTTTGCCGCGAAGCATTTGGGCATCAAGGTGATGACCCCTGTGTTTGACGGCGCGCACGAGTCGGACATCCGGGACGCGCTGCGTGAAGCCGGGTTGCGTGAAGACGGAAAAATCGAACTGACCGACGGCCGGACCGGCCAGAAGTTTGACAACCCCATTACGGTGGGCGTCATGTACTTCTTGAAACTATTACATTTGGTGGACGATAAGATCCATGCGCGCTCCACCGGTCCGTATTCCCTTGTAACCCAGCAGCCACTTGGCGGCAAGGCACAGTTCGGCGGCCAGCGTTTCGGGGAAATGGAAGTTTGGGCGCTGGAAGCATACGGCGCGGCTTACACCCTGCAGGAAATACTCACCGTCAAATCGGACGATGTTGTCGGGCGGGTAAAAACATACGAAGCCATCGTGAAGGGCAAAAATGTGCCGAAGCCCGGCATACCGGAATCCTTCAAGGTGCTTATCAAGGAACTCCAGTCACTCGGGCTTGATGTCAAGGTGCTCGACAGAAACGATGACGAAATTGACATGAAGCAAAGTTTTGAAAACGACGATATCGGGCTCAACCCCGTTGACGACCGCGCATTCACCGAATTTAACGACGCCGAAACAGCGGATAACTTTATTGTTGAGGGTGAAGAGCCGGAAGAGGATGAGGACGATGACCTCATCGACGGGGACGAGGATATCCCGGATTTATTGGCATTTGAAGAAGACCCTACTGATGAAACGGAAGATGAAAGCTGACCGCGAAGCCCGGCAAGCACCGTTTTGAAACACGGCAAAATATTCGAAAAGGGGCAGAAATGTTAATGGAAAATAACATCTTTGAATCAATTAAGATAGGGCTCGCATCACCGGAAACCATCAGAAGCTGGTCCAGCGGCGAAGTGAAAAAGCCGGAAACCATCAATTACCGTACCCTTAAGCCCGAAAAGGAAGGCCTTTTCTGCGAAAAGATTTTCGGGCCGACGAAGGACTGGGAATGCCACTGCGGCAAGTACAAACGCATCCGCTACAAGGGTAAAATATGCGAGCGCTGCGGTGTTGAAATCACCAGGGCAAAGGTTCGGCGCGAGCGCATGGGGCATATCGAGCTGGCAGCGCCGGTGTCGCACATCTGGTATTTCAAGGGGATACCCTCACGCATGGGGCTGATTCTTGATGTATCGCCGCGCGTTCTTGAAAAAGTGCTTTATTTTGCCATGCATATCGTCATTGATCCCGGCGACACTCCGCTGGAAAAATATCAGGCGCTTGATGAAAAAGATTATGAACAGTACCGCGAGTATTATGAAGACTCCTTTAAAGCCGGCATGGGCGCGCAGGCAATCAAAGAATTGCTGGCGGAAATTGATTTGGAAGACCTCTGCGCGAAACTGCGCGAAGAACTTCAGGAAGCGTCCGGCCAAAAGAAAGTAAAACTCTTAAAACGCCTTGAAGTGGCTGAAGCCTTCCGTACTTCCGGCAACCGGCCGGAGTGGATGGTGCTGGATGTTGTACCGGTTATCCCGCCAGAAATCCGCCCGATGGTTCAGCTCGACGGCGGCCGTTTCGCGACCTCGGACTTAAACGATTTGTACCGCCGCGTTATCAACCGGAACAACCGGCTTAAAAAGCTCCTTGAACTCGGCGCGCCCGAGATTATTGTCAGGAACGAAAAGCGGATGCTGCAGGAAGCGGTCGATGCGTTAATAGACAACGGCAGAAGAGGCCGTCCGGTCACAGGCCCGAGCAACAGGGCGCTCAAGTCCCTCTCCGATATGCTCAAGGGTAAACAGGGCCGTTTCAGACAGAACCTGCTCGGCAAGCGTGTTGACTATTCCGGCCGTTCTGTTATCGTGGTCGGTCCGGAACTCAAATTGTATCAATGCGGTCTGCCCAAAGAAATGGCGCTTGAACTCTTCAAACCTTTTGTGATGAAACGCCTTGTGGAAACGGAAGCGGCAGGCAATGTCAAGTCCGCCCGCAAGATGGTTGAGCGTTCAAGACCCCAGGTTTGGGACGCGCTGGAAATTGTTATCAAGGACCATCCCGTTATGCTTAACCGCGCGCCGACACTGCACAGGCTCGGTATCCAGGCGTTTGAACCCGTACTGATTGAAGGCCGCGCCATCAAACTGCATCCGCTTGTTTGTACCGCGTTCAACGCGGACTTTGACGGTGACCAGATGGCGGTGCATGTGCCCCTTTCCGCGGAAGCGCAGGCGGAAGCCCGCTTCTTAATGCTGGCCGCTAACAATCTGCTCAAACCCTCTGACGGACGCCCCGTCACCGTGCCCACGCAGGACATGGTGCTCGGTTCTTACTACCTCACGCTGCTTAAACCAGGCGAACCCGGCGAAGGCAAGGTGTTCCGGGATATCAATGAAGCGGCAATGGCTTATGAAGAAGGCGTCATCGGGCTGCACGCAACCATAAAAATCCGTATGAGCAAAGAAATCAACGGTAAAAAGATTTCCAAGCTCATTGAAACCACTTACGGCAAGGTCATATTCAACGAGCCGATTCCCCAAAATTTGGGCTTTGTCGACCGTAAGAATCCGGACAATCTGTTCGCGCTTGAAATTGATTTCCTTGTTGACAAAAAGAAACTCGGCGATATCGTCGCCAAATGCATCAGCAAGCACGGCACTGCCGTCACCGCCGATGTGCTGGATAAAATCAAGGCGCAGGGCTTTAAGTATTCGACACGCAGCGGTATTACCGCCGCCGTGAGCGACGCCACTATCCCCGCGAAAAAGCCGGAACTGCTCGCCGAGGCTGAAAAGAAAATCGACAGAATCGGCATCAACTTCAACCGCGGTCTGATTACCGACGAAGAGCGCCGCGAAAGTGTTATCAAAACCTGGGACGAGTGCACAAAACTGGTTGCCGCGGAACTGAAAACAGACTACGACCCGTACAACCCGATTAATATGATGCTTCACTCCGGCGCGCGCGGCAATGACAGCCAGTTAAGGCAGCTTGCCGGTATGCGCGGACTCATCGCGAATACGGCCGGCCGGACCATCGAAGTGCCCATCCGCGCCAACTACCGCGAAGGGCTCAATGTGCTGGAGTACTTTATCTCGTCCCGAGGCGCCCGCAAAGGCCTTGCCGACACGGCGCTGCGTACGGCGGACTCCGGTTACCTCACCCGGCGCCTTGTCGATGTATCACAGGATGTGATCATCCGTCAGGAAGACTGCGCCTGCACGGAAGGGATGGATGTGTATGACATCTTTGACGGCAACAGGCGTATCGTCGGTATCACCGAGCGTCTGACCGGCCGCTATCTGCTCAATGATTTGGTCAATGCCGAAACCGGCGAACTGATTATGAGCAAGGATACCATGATGCGGGAAGCCGAAGCCAAAAAGGTGGCCGATTATGTCATTGAGGAACACAAGAAAAAACTTGAACAAGGAACTGTTGAAAAGCATGAACTTGCGAAAATACCCATTCGTTCGCTGCTGACCTGCGCTGCCAAACACGGCGTTTGCATCAAATGCTACGGTTCCAACCTTGCGACGGGTGAACCCGTAACCGTCGGTGAAGCGGTCGGTATTATCGCAGCCCAGTCCATCGGCGAACCCGGCACGCAGCTCACCATGAGAACTTTCCAAACGGGCGGTACAAAAGACCAGTCCGATATCACGGAAGGTCTGCCCAGGATTGAAGAACTCTTTGAAGCGAGAAAACCCAAGACGCTCGCCATCATGAGTGAAATCTCCGGCGACATAACCTTCCGGACCATCAAGAACGGCAAGCATGTTATCGTAACCGACCGCGAGAATCTTGAAGAGAAGAGTTACCTGATTCCATACGGCTTCCGCACCAGGGTGGAAGAAGGACAGACTGTGGAAAAAGGCGAAAACCTGACCGACGGAGCGCGCAACCCGCACGATATCCTCGCGATTTTGGGCGTTGACCCTGTCCACGATTACCTCATCCGTGAAGTGCAGCGTACCTACCGCATGCAGGGTGTTGATATCAACGACAAGCACATTGAGGTTATTGTCCGCCAGATGATGAAGAAGGTCAAAATCGTCGAAGCCGGGGACACATCCCTTCTGCCCGGCATGGTGGTTGAAAAGAGCGAACTGCTTTCCGAAAATAAAGCCGGCCGCGCGTTCGCAAAGACAGAAGGCCGCGAATTCAGGGAAGCGACCAGCGAACCCGTTCTCATGGGTATCACCAAAGCATCCCTCGCCACAGACTCCTTCCTGTCCGCCGCCTCCTTCCAGGAAACGAC
>CAYUWQ010000007.1:26932-29677 GCA_964448455.1 uncultured Eubacteriales bacterium
TGACCCGCTGCTCGGCTTGAAGGAAAATGTTATCATCGGCAAACTGCTGCCTTCCGGCACCGGTATGAAATGCTACAGCGATGTGCTCATTTATAAAGCCGCCCCCGATGAAGATGAAGACGCGCCAAGCCCCGTCATCTCCTTTGACGAATATCTGTAACCTTGACAAACAAGTTCCCCCGTGTTAAAATACCTGCTTGCGGCGCTGAAGTTGCCGCAATGCATGCCCCGGTTGCTCTCGCGCAAACGGTTCCTTCCATGTTTAGGAGTCCGCGCGCGGTAACAATATATTATTGAAGAAAGGAGTTGTATTGTTTGCCAACCTTTAACCAGTTAGTCCGTCATGGCAGGGAAGCGATCGAAAAAAAGCCAAAGGCACCCGCTTTGTTAAAAGGTTTGAATTCCAAGAAAAATGTCATGACTGACAAGAATTCACCCCAAAAACGCGGCGTTTGCACAGCGGTAAAAACGGCGACACCCAAAAAGCCGAATTCGGCGCTCAGGAAAATCGCAAGGGTGCGTTTGACCAACGGTATCGAGGTCACTTCCTACATCCCCGGCGTCGGCCACAACCTGCAGGAGCACTCCGTGGTGATGATCCGCGGCGGCCGTATCAAAGACCTTCCCGGTGTCCGTTACCACATCATTCGCGGCACGCTCGACACGCAAGGCGTTACCGGCAGAATGCAGTCGCGTTCCAAGTACGGCGCGAAACGCCCGAAGGCCGCGAAAAAGTAATTCCGGAAAGGCCGGAAAAAACGACAGAATCTTCTTGCAGGCATAAAAAGCAACGCTTTTTGCACAATGTGAGAGTGTATGATAGATACGCCTCACCATTGGCGCCACGGGAATTTTGTCACTCGAGTACCTATGATATCATTATTATGAAGGAGGGAAGCGAAGTGCCAAGAAGAGGCCAAATAGCAAAACGAGATGTTTTGCCCGATCCGCTTTACAACTCAAAACTCGTCACGCGCCTGATTAACAGCATTATGTTAGACGGCAAAAAGGGCGTAGCCCAAAAAATAGTGTACGATGCTTTTGACGCGATCAAAACAAAGACAGGTAAGGATCCTCTTGAGGTTTTTGAAGCTTCAATGGAAAATGTTATGCCCGTACTTGAAGTGAAGGCACGCCGTGTCGGCGGTGCCACCTATCAAGTACCCATCGAGGTCCGCCCGGAAAGAAGGCAGACGCTCGGTTTACGCTGGTTAACAACCTACAGCCGCAACCGTTCGGAAAGAACGATGAAAGACAGGCTGGCCAACGAAATTATGGATGCCGTCAACGGAACGGGTAACGCGTACAAAAAACGCGAAGACACCCACAAGATGGCGGAAGCCAACAAAGCGTTCTCGCATTTCAGGTGGTAATCCCCTGACCTGCCCCAAAATTTGCAACAGGACAAACGGAGGTTCACATGCCAAGGCAAGTATCACTGGAACTCACCAGAAACATTGGAATAATGGCACATATAGACGCCGGGAAAACGACAACAACCGAGCGTATACTCTTCTATACCGGAATTACGCATAAACTCGGCGAAGTGCATGACGGCGCCGCCACCATGGACTGGATGGAGCAGGAGCAGGAGAGGGGAATCACCATCACCTCTGCGGCTACCACTTGCTTTTGGAAGGACCATCGCATCAACATTATTGACACCCCCGGGCATGTCGATTTCACCGTTGAGGTGGAGCGCTCCCTGCGTGTGCTGGACGGCGCGGTCACCGTGCTTTGCGCCAAAGGCGGCGTGGAACCACAGTCCGAAACCGTTTGGCGGCAGGCGGACAAATACAAAGTTCCCCGCATGGCTTACATCAACAAGATGGATATCACCGGAGCCGATTTTTACAATGTGGTCGCGATGATGAAGGACCGCCTCAAGTGCAACGCCGTCCCCATTCAGCTGCCCATCGGTTCCGAAGCGGAATTTAAGGGAATTATCGACCTTGTGGAAATGAACGCCGTTTTTTACAACGATGAAAAAGGGCTGGAACCGCACATCGAAGAAATTCCGGAAAACTACAGGGAACTTGCCCAAAAGTACCGCACCGAACTCATTGAGCATGTGTCCGAACAGGACGATGAACTGCTCGAAAAATATCTGGAAGGCGTGGAACCGTCCACTGCGGAAATCAAGGTTTGCATTCGCAAAGCAACCCTTGCCAACCTGATGATTCCCGTCACCTGCGGCACATCCTACCGGAACCGGGGCGTTCAGCCCCTGCTTGATGCCATCGTCGATTATATGCCGGCACCCACGGATGTCAGCTCTATCACCGGCATCAACCCCAAGACCGAACTCGAAGAGCAGCGCCATACATCGGACGAAGAGCCGTTTTCGGCACTCGCGTTCAAAATCGCGACCGATCCGTTTGTCGGCAGATTGTGTTTTTTCAGGGTATATTCCGGTATGGTTAAAACAGGCAGCTCGGTTTTCAACTCAACTAAAAATGCAAATGAGCGTTTAGGCCGTATTCTGCAAATGCATTCCAATCACCGGCAGGATATTGACTGCTGTTATTCCGGTGATATCGCCGCCACCGTCGGGCTTAAAGTAACGACGACCGGAGACACGCTGTGTGATGTGCGTCATCCGATTATTCTGGAATCCATGGTTTTCCCCGATCCGGTTATCCGCGTGGCCATCGAGCCCAAGACCAAAGCCGGGCAGGAAAAAATGGGTATTGCCCTGCAAAAACTCGGTGAGGAAGACCCGACCTTCAAATGTTACACGGACGA
>CAYUWQ010000008.1:0-15212 GCA_964448455.1 uncultured Eubacteriales bacterium
CTGCGCTGAACTGCGGTGTTACTCTTTCTCGTCATTGCCATTGTGAGGATTATAAATGATTAAATTCTGTTTGTCAATATTTATTTTAACATTGATATTGACAAATATAAATATCAGAGCTACAATGTAATTGCAGATAAATATTATTTTAAGGATTTGAAAGGAGTGTGAATGATGAAAAAGAGAATCATATCGATTCTTGCTGTTGTATTGGTTTTTTGTTTTGCGATTACCCCTGTCAGCACTTATGCGATTTTCCCGGATCCGTGGGCACCCAATGATATATCGGGTGACGGCAACATCTCCATGATTGACACATTAATGGTTTTACAAGCCGTTTGCGGGTTAATACCATTTACCCCTGAGCAAGCCGCTTTGGCAGACGCCAACAAAGACGGAGTTTTTAACATTATCGATGTTCTTGTATATTTACAGTATCTAACTGGCTTTCATATTATGTAGTTAAATTGAGTCTTATAACGCCTGCCGGGTAGTCTGGCAGGCTTTTTTTCGTTTATAGCGCCTTCAGCACCGCCAAAGCAAGTACCGCTTCTTTTTCGAAATTTTTTGTGCCGGCTTCCACCGAGCAGCGGGTGCAGCCGGCTTCCCTGAGAGCTTTCAAAAACGGCGCATATTCAAAACCGTCGCCGGGGGCGGGATAGCAGCGACCAACCGGGTTCGCAATGTGGGAATGGATGATTTTTCCCTTTAGCGCGGCGATTTCATCCAGGGGGTCATTTTCTAAAAATACATGATACAGGTCGGCAAGGGTCTTGATATTGTCACACCCGATAGAATCCGCCAGCGCAACGCCTTCCAGTACCGAGTTCAAGCAGTTGCACTCTTTTTTATTCAACGGCTCAATCGCAATTTGAATGCCGTATTTGGCGGCCTCGGGGCTGACTATCTCTTTTAGGAAATAGGCAAGCTGCTTATGGGCATCTTTCCTTGAAACACCGTCCGGTACGCGCCTTGCGCCGCCGCTGCCGAAAACAGCAGATTGTATACCCGCGCGCGACGCTCTTTCAAGCGCCTTGGCGACATAAGCGGAAATGCTTGCGTAATCAACATTTTCGCCGACAAGTTTGTATTCCCCCGGAATAAAGCAATTTGATGCCTCACAAGGGATATCGTTTTTTTTCAACGCCAGTAAAAAGGCTTCAAACTCCTCATCGCTGATGGTAGCGATTTCCGTCATATTGGTTTCAGCATAATCAAACCCCGCATCTTTAATCACCTTGATTTTTTCAGCGTCCGTTCCGACGCATGCTCCGAATTTCATTTCCAATTTCCCCTTTATTTCAATTATTATTGGCTTCCTTTAGCATCTCTTCAGCGCTCTGGAGTTGAAGCTCCGTTACTTTGAGACCGCCGATGATTCTAGCCAGCTCGTTCTTTCTGCCGTCTTGATTCAATTTGTCCACCTGTGTGTAGGTTTTGCCGTTATGCACGGATTTGCTGATGAGCAGATGGCTGTCCGCCTGAGCGGCGATTTGCGCCAAATGGGTTACGCAGATGACTTGCCGCCCTTTTGAGACCTGCCGAAGCTTCATCGCGACCTTTTGGGCTGCTCTGCCGCTCACACCCGCGTCAACTTCGTCAAATATCAGCGTGTTAACATCATCCTTGGCCGAGAGCACATTTTTAATAGCAAGCATGATGCGGGACAGTTCGCCCCCGGACGCGATTTTAGCAATCGGTTTGGGTGCCTCACCGGCGTTTGCGGAAATTAAAAACTCAATTCTATCGGCACCGGTTGCCGTATAGTCCGCTTGCTGACGGTCGACAACGAAGACAACGCCCGGCATATCCAAAAAGTCGAGTTCCGCTTTAACACTCTTGGCAAAAAGCGACCCGGCTTTACGGCGGCTTTCGCTGAGCGCAGATGCAAGCTGTTCCATATTCGTCTCTGCTGCCCTGATTTCTTTCTTAAGCTCAGCACTCCGTTCATCCGACAGGTTTATTTTTTCACGCTCGCTGACGGCATTTTCAAGGTAAATAAGCATATCTTCTTCCGTCGCGCCGTATTTGCGTGAAAGACGGTAAATGGTGTCCAGCCTTTCTTCAATGAGCTCAAGTTCTTTCGGGTTATAGTCCAGCATATCAAGGGTCCCCCTGATTAGCTCAACATAGTCTTCAATGTCATAACTCATGCTCCGGATGAATTCGGCTGCTTTTTGCAGCTCCGAGTAATAGGAGGCGGCGGAGTCGAGACATCCGGCGGAAAATTCCAGCTGCTGTTTCGCCCCGCTGAGGTCCTCCGAACCGTTGAGTGCTTCATACGCTTCACGCAGACGGCTGATTACCTTTTCGGCGTTTTGGTAAAGATTTTTACGGGTATTGAGCTCGTTCTGTTCACCAACGCGCAATCCGGCTGCTTCCAATTCACTGATTTGATAGTTGAGCAAATCAAGACGCCGGGACTTTTCCGCCTCATCAATAGTGATGTTGTTCAGTTCTTTTTCGAGAGAACGCAAAAGGGCATAAGCGTTTTTGTATTGATAAAAAAGCTCACCGTTTTCGGCAATGGCGTCAATAAAGATGTAATGACCCTCCGGCGAAAGCAGCGCCTGATTGTCGTGCTGACCATGGATATTAATCAGTTCGCCGCCTATACTTTTAAGCATCGAAACGGTTGCCGGGCTGCCGTTGATCCGGCAGACATTCCGTCCGTCCAAACTGATGGACCGTTGCAGGATCAGGCTTCCGTCCGCCTGGGGTTCAATATCAAATTCGACCAGTTTAGCATTCACACGCAAGCCGGCATCCGAATACAGGGCCGATACCTTCGCTGCCTGTGCCCCTGTACGAATTAGTTCGCGTGAGGTTCTCTCGCCCAAAACCGCGTTGATAGAATCAATGATGATGGACTTGCCTGCGCCGGTTTCTCCGGTGAGCACATTCAAACCGGCATCAAATTCTATATCCGCGTTTTCGATAATCGCGATGTTTTCTATTTTTAGGCTGAGCAGCATTTCATCACCAACCGCTGTTATTTGCCGAGCAGTCTCTGAATAGCGTCTTTCATTTGTGAAGCGTAGCCTTCCGTGCGGCAAAGCGCAAAAATGGTATCATCCCCCGCAAGCGTACCGACCAAACCATCCCAGTGCATGGAGTCAAATGCGGCACAGGCAGCCTGTGCCATACCGGTGTAGCAGCGAATAACAATCGTATTGCCGGCATAATCGGAAGAAATAACAGACTGTGTGAAAATCGCGTTAAACTTTGCGATGAGTTCATCCGAATCGGTCTTGTTTGCGACATAACGGTATTGCCCGTTGGATCCCATCATTTTTACGATTCTGAGCTCGTTGATGTCCCTGGATATCGTTGCCTGCGTCACATCAAACCCGTTTTCCTGCAGCCTGCGCAGCAGTTCTTCCTGCGTTGATATGCTGTACTTTTCAATTAGTTTCTGAATTAATTCGAGCCTCTTTTTCTTCATCGCAATCCATGTCCTTTCAGGCGTTTATTAATACTGCATCCGGCAGACATTTCATTCGTTCCATTGAATCAGTTTACTGTTCAACACATCCATAAAAGTATCCGATTTAATTCGGATAAATTCAGCGGATACTTCCGCTTTTCCGATGTTCAAAGAGCAGTCTTCGGGTATGGCGACGGGGTCCTCGCCATCGCAGGAAAAAGACACACCGCTGCCGGATAATGCCTTGACAGAGAATTCGGAGTCCGTGTTCAATATAAAGGAACGGGCGAACAGTGAATGGGCGCAGATGGGTGTGAGTAAAATACTTTCAAGCACCGGGTCAACAATCGGTCCTCCGGCGGAAAGGGAATAGGCGGTGGAACCGGTGGGTGTCGCAATAATCAAGCCGTCCGCAAAATAGTTAATGAGATGTCTGCCGCGGCATTCGACTGTTAGTTCAACCGGTTTTGTTCTGCCTGCCCGCGAAACGACGGTATCGTTGATGCAATACTCGGATGCAAGAATTTCGCTGCCCCTGACAAGTTGTGTTTTGAGCATCATGCGTTTATCCACCGAATAATTGCCGTTGAGCAGGTTGCCCAAAAGACTGATCTCGTGGCGTTCAAGCCCCGCCATGAACGCAAGCCTGCCGGCATTGATGCCTAAAATCGGTTTGCTCCAAAGTACAGCGCTTTTTGCGGCGTGAATGATGGTACCGTCGCCACCGATGGTGATGAGTACATCACAGGTTTTAAGCATATCATCATAAGGTAAGAAGTTTGCTTTTGTTCCGGCGAAGCTTGCTTTGTTTTCCAGCGCAAAAATATAACGGGCGTTTAATTCATCCAGTTTGGCGCATACTTCGAGCGTGACTTCAAAAGCGTTTTCTCTGGTTAAGTTCGGCTGCAGCGCAAATCTCAAAGGGTTTCACCTCCGTCAAGTTCTTGGTGTGAGCGTTCGGCAAGGGCAGCGGGCGTGTCGGTACAGCGGTTGACAGGCGAGGATGATTGTGCCAGGTGCATGAGGTATTCGATGTTGCCTTCCGGCCCTTTAATGGGGGAGTAATCAAGCGCCAGTATATCGAACCCCTCCGCGAGCGCGAAGCCGCACACGGTTTGGATGACCTCCGCGTGGACAGCAACATCCCGGACAACCCCTTTTTTGCCGACTTTATCTCTGCCGGCCTCAAACTGCGGCTTTATCAGGCATACCGCCTGCCCGCCGTCTTTGAGCAGCGGGTGCAATGCCGGAAGAATAAGGCGAAGGGAAATAAAAGAAACATCCACGCTCGCAAAATCAATTTCATCGGGAATAAGTTCCGCGGTCGCATAGCGGAAATTGGTGCGTTCCAGGTTGATGACACGCGCGTCTGTGCGCAGTTTCCAGGCAAGCTGGCTGTAACCGACATCAACCGCGTATACTTTCGCCGCGCCGCGGTTAAGCATACAATCCGTAAAGCCGCCTGTTGAAGCGCCGATGTCCAGGCAAATACTGCCGGTTAAGTCAATGTTGAATCGTTCGACTGCTTTTTGAAGTTTTAAGCCCCCCCTGCTGACAAAGGGATTGCCGCAGCCCTTAACTTCAATAACATCGTTCTCTTTAACCTGAAGCCCGGCCTTTGTCTGCTTACCGCCGTTCAAATAGACAATCCCTGCCATGATTTGCGCCTGTGCTTTCTCGCGCGAGGGGGCAAGGCCGCGCTCATAAACGGCGATATCAAGTCTCTTTTTCGGATTCATCGCACGCGCTCCCGAGTATTGTTTTAACAATTCCGGCCGCATCGAGCCGGTATTTTTCGAGTTGGTCCTTGACCGTTCCCTGCAGGACGAAACAGTCATCCACCGCAGTCAATGTGTAAGCGCCTTTGTAGCCGGCTTCCAGCAGCATGAGCGCAAATTTTTCCCCGGTGCCGGCGGAGCGAACCCCTTCTTCGAAAAAGAATATTTGCTCAGCACCTGCAACCGTGTCCAAAGCCTTGCAGTCAACCGGTTTGATGCGATTGAGCTTTAGCACTTTTACGCGAATACCGTTTTCGGCAAGTATTTTTAGTGCTGCGCAGGCTGCGGAAAACACCCTGCCATAGGTTACAATAACCTTGTCGGCTGTTTCATCACCGTATAAGTCGAACGCGCCAAAAGATGGTTCAAAATCATCAGGCAGGCAGTTCGCCTCCCCCCGCGGATAGCGTACGGCGACAACATATTTATCGTGATATAAAGCGTTGTTCATATATCTTTTCATTTCCGCATAACTTGACGGTGCATACACAATGATGTCCGGTATCCCATTCATAAATGCCACATCAAACAGTCCCTGATGGGTTTCGCCGTCTTCCCCGACAAAGCCTGCCCTGTCAATCGCCAAAACAATTTTTTGCTTTTGAAGCGCGGCATCGTGAATTAGCTGGTCATAGCTCCGCTGTAAAAATGAAGAGTAAACCGCAAAAACCGGCAGCATATTAAATTTAGCAAGGCCGGAGGCAAAGGTAACGGCATGAGATTCCGCAATGCCGACATCAAAAAAACGGTTGGCAAACTTTAGCTTGAAATCTTCCAGACCCGTTGCTACAGACATGGCCGCCGTGATGGCGCAAATCCGCCGGTCTTTTTCCGCAACTTCGCACAAAAACTCGCCGAACTGCGCGGAATAGTTTTTACCGCTTGGTATCGGGTCGCCGGAGTTGAGGTCAAACTTTGGTACCCCGTGGAACTGGATGGGCGACTGTTCAGCTAAATCATAACCTTTGCCCTTTATGGTATTGATATGCAAAATGACCGGGTGGTTGACAATCTTTGCGCTGTTAAGCGCCTGGGTCAAATGCTCTATATCGTGCCCGTCTATCGGACCGATGTAGCGGAAACCCAATTCCTCAAACCATGTACTCTTGTAGATGGCACTCTTTAAGAAGGATTTTAATTTAAAAATCGCGCTCGCAATATGCCGGCCGAGTAATGGGATACGGTTCAATATACTTTCTGTTTTCGCCTTAAATTTGTAGTATCTCGGTTTTGTCCGGATGGTCGTCATATAACGCGCCATCGCACCGACATTTTTCGATATTGACATTTCGTTGTCGTTCAAAATCACAATTAACCGGCTGTTTGTGCGCCCGGCATTGTTGAGGGCTTCATAAACAAGACCGCCTGTGAATGAACCGTCACCGACAACCGCGACAACATAACTGTTATCCTTCTTTATCGCTTTGGCCTCCGCAATACCGAGCGCCGCAGAAACAGCCGTACCGGAATGACCGCTGAAGAAAAAGTCATGTTCACTCTCGCAAGGTCTGGAAAAACCAGACAGTCCGTCTTTCGTGCGAAGGGTGTCAAACTTGTCATATCGGCCCGTTAAAAGTTTATGCGTGTAGCTTTGATGGCCGACATCCCAGATAATATGGTCATACGGCGAATTAAAGACTCTGTGCAGCGCTATTGAAAGCTCTACAACACCCAAATTAGAGGCCAGATGTCCCCCGTTGCGGGTAACGGTTTCAATTAAGACCTCCCTGATTTCCCGCACGAGCATATCAAGTTCATCTTTATTGAGTTTTTTGACATCTTTCGGCGATGTGATATTTTTTAAGTAGCTGCTGTCGCTCATTGGTATACTCCTTAGTTTTCCCGCTGTGCCAAACTGTCCGCAAGGCTGATAAGAAAATCGCTATCTCCACCAAAGACAGAAAGGGAAGCTTTTGCCTGCTGAGTTAATTCAAATACTTTCATTTTTGAGGCATCAATCCCAAGCAAGCCGATATAAGTCGATTTTTTATTGCCGGCGTCACTGCCGGCAGGTTTACCCAATGCCCCCGTACTGCCCGTAACATCCAGTATATCGTCGACCAGCTGAAAGGCAAGTCCGACATTGGCGGCATATACAGCGGCGGCATCCGTTTTTTCTTTTCCGGCGTTGGCTGCTGTGCAGCCCAGAACGCAGGCGGCAGTAATAAGCCTGCCCGTCTTTTTGGCATCGGTTTCAAGCAGTTCAGATAGCTCCGTATCTTTGCCTTCATTTGACAAATCCATCACTTGACCGCCAATCATGCCGTCCCAACCGGCGGCTGCGGAAAGATGCGCTCCCGCTTTTGCGATAAGTTCCGGTGCCAACCTTGCTGTGAAAACCGTTTCAAACGCAAGCGTCAGCAATGCGTCGCCGGCTAAAAGGGCGTTGGCTTCGCCGAAGCGGATATGGCAGGCAGGTTTGCCCCTTCGCAAATCATCGTTGTCCATACAAGGCAAATCGTCGTGGATAAGAGAATAAGCGTGAATCATTTCAACCGCGCAAGCAAAAGCAATTGCAGTTTCCGGTTTCCCGCCGCAAAGTCTGCAGAATTCAAGCGTCAAAACCGGACGGACGCGTTTACCGCCGTTAAACACGCTGTAACGCATGGCTTCACAGACAATGCTTTTTTGGGCAGGCGGCAGCAATTGTTCCAACGCGTTGTTGACAAGCTCCGCGTAGGCTTGTGTTGTTCCGGTGTTATTCGGCATTATCGGGTTCCCCCTGCTCCAAAGAGGACAGTTCTGTGATCTTTTGCTCCGCGTTATCAAGGCAGGCATTGCAAAAAGCAGCCAGTTTTGTACCCTCTTCAAAAAGTTTCAGTGTTTCCTCAAGCGGTTTGCTGCCGTCTTCGAGTGCCTGCACAATTTCTTCCAATTTTTTTATAGATTCCTCATAAGTTTGTTTTTTCACGCTGTTCACCCCTTATAGGTCATTAAAAACCGGTCAATTTATCTTTGACCGTGCAAAGAAGCCTGCCTTTTTCAAGCAGCAAATCCACATCGCTTCCGATACTGATTTTTGATGCGTCATGAAGCAAATTCCCCCCGGCATAAGCAAGCGCGTATCCCCTGCCGAGCACTTTCAGGGGGCTGAGGGTATCAAGTTTACCTGCGACAAGTGATAAGTTGCTTCTTTTCGCGGCAACATCCGTCATAACGAGGGTGCTCAGTGACGCAAATAAGCCGTCGAGTTTTTGCCGGTGAATATTGATGCTCATAACTGGGCTTACAAGCCCGCGTGACATCTGAAGCTGCCTGAGTTTGGCGCGTTCGGTCTGAAGCCTGCTGTGCAGTGCCTTCCCGCAGCGCATGATTGCGCCGCTGACGGCTGCACGCTGTTCAAACATTTCCGGCACGGCAAGTTCCGCGGCAGCCGACGGAGTGGGTGCCCGTAAATCAGCGACAAAATCACAGATGGTATAATCGGTCTCGTGGCCGACTGCGGAGATGACGGGAATATTGCTCGCCGCCACGGCGCGCGCAACCGTTTCCTCATTGAATGCCCACAACTCCTCGATAGACCCTCCGCCCCTGCCGACTATGAGCACATCGGCATATTGTCCGGCATTAAACCTTTTTATCGCGTCGATTATCTGCCCCGCGGCGGAGGCACCCTGAACCTGCACAGGGCACAGCACAACCTCCGCCAGCGGAAAACGGCGTGCGATTATGTTGATAATGTCACGAACAGCTGCGCCGGTCGGTGAAGTGACTACGCCGATACGCCGGGGATATTTCGGCATCGGTTTTTTACGGTTTTGGTCGAAAAGCCCTTCCTGCGCAAGTTTGTTTTTTAGTTGTTCGAATGCTAAATTCAGCGCGCCCAAACCGTCGGGCTGCATGTCGTCAATGTATAATTGGTATTGCCCGTCCCGCTCATAAACTGAAATTCTGCCGCGGGTGATAACATTCATACCGTTTTCCGGCTTGAATTTCAGCCGTTGATTAGCCGTGCGGAACATAACCGCCTTTACCGACGCCCCCTCATCCTTCAGGGTCAGATAGTAGTGACCGGTGCGGTAATGGTCGGTAAAATTAGATATCTCGCCGCAGACAAAAACATTGTTCAGGTTGATGTCGCCGTCAATAATTGATTTGATATAGGTATTCAGCTGGCTGACCGTTAGAACGGCAGGGTTATTCATCTGATATCAATCCTCGCTTTCCGGCTTTTACCGGGCGGATATGCCGTTACCGGCCGCGGTGCCGGATATTCGCCAGAACAGCGACACCCGCCGCGTTGTCAGAAGAAAAAGCAGGCTCCGCAAAACAGGCATCGAACTTCGCAGTTAACCGCCGCCTGATGATACTGTTAGACATCACCCCGCCTGAGAAAACAAGCGGGAGGCGGCCGTTGGTTTCGAGCGCGAAATCTGCCATTTTAACAAGCGCCGCCGCTATGTACTCGATACAGTAAAGGCTGATATCCGGCGCGTTTTCACCTGCCGCAAACATCGCCGCGCATCTATTTTCCAACCCGGATAGGCAACAATCCCCGCCTTTGACAACCGGATCAGGCCGATAGGTTTTTGAACTTTGGAGCGCCAGTTTTTCAAGTTCTATACCGCAGGGAAATTGAAGACCGAGCATTACACCGGCTCTGTCTACTGCTTGGCCGGCATTCAAATCAAGCGTTGAACAGATGATTCGCATGTTAAATATTTTATTATCGTCCGGCTCAACCAACAGAACTTCAGTTGTTCCTCCGGAAACATGAAAGGCAATAAATTTTTCTTTCAGAAGTTCAAGCCTGCCGGCGGAATAAATGGCCGCGGCAATATGCCCCGCCTGATGGGAAAAACGATAAACCGGAATATCCGCAGCCGCCCCGATGCAGCCGGCGGCGCTTGTGCCTGCCAAAAAACACGGCATATACGACCCTTCCGCGTCACGCGGAGCAAACGAAACACCGACTGCCGATAGAACGGCTTTATTTCCATCCATCAGCTGTTTCATCAGTACGGGCAGCATCACCGTGTGGTGAAAAATCGCGTCGCTTTGCCGCAACCCTTTTTCGCCCTTTTTCACCGGCAAAAGCATCTTTTTTTGCAAAACAACCCCTTCTCCGCAATCATACAATGCGGCAGAGGTTGTGTAATTGCTTGTATCAATGCCCAGATATATGCCCGTCATTCTTCCACAGCGGTGTTGTTTCCTCCGCCCCCGGGCATATCAGGCGAGCGCGCGATGCTGCCGAGAATGCCGTTAACAAAAGGTCCGTCTTCTTCCGCGCCGAATTTTTTGCACAATTCGACCGCCTCATTAATCGAAACACTCACCGGCACTTCCGGCACATGGAGCATTTCGCAAATTGCCAAGCGGAGAATCGCGAGCGAAACTTTTGATATCCTGTTGATCCGCCAGCCGATTGAGTGTTTTTCAATCAGTTCGTCAATTTTTATCAGATTGTCCCATGCGGTTTTCGCAAGCGCTGTCGCGTATTCGTCTTCCTGCATCAGTTCCTGTTCGATACTGATTTCAAGAATCTCATCCAAATCCGTTTCGGGATGGAAAGATTTTTCAAACAGTATCGTGAACGCCTGCTCTCTTGCCTGCCGTCTGGTCATTCTTGTGCCTCCGTATGAATCGTAGTCCAAGTGGTTGGAATTATATTATGATTGACCGTCAGATAATTCTTTAAAATCGATACCGGCTATGCTGACATTTACTTTTGTGACTACCCTGCCCGTCATGCTCTGGACGGCACTTTTTACACTGCGCTGAACCTCGGCAGCAACGGCGGGTATCTTCCTGTTTTCTTTGATAATGATGTATACCTGCAGTTTAATATCGTTTTCACCCGACCATACTTTGACGGATTTAAGCGGGCTTTCACCAATCTTGAGCAGGGAATGAACATCCGGAGGCCTCGCGGCAAAACCAGCGACGCCGTCAACATCCCTGGCGGCATTTAACGCGATGGATGCGATAACTTCATCGGATATGACAAGTCCACCCAAATCGTTGTCGGTTTTCAGCTCATTATCCAAACAGCTCACCCCCTTCTTTGCTATATTATAACACAATGAAAAAAATACTCAATATAAAAATGAATAATTATAAACTTTATACATTTTTCCGGGTTATATATTGTTCGGCCGCGGATTTGTAAAGTGTTAACAACCTTATCCTTGAAAACACGGCTGTGATATGATAAACTTCTTTTTGACATGTTCAACCGTTAAAAAAGGAAGGAACAGATTCTATGGGAAAAAGGCTGACCGTCGGCGACGGCACAAAGAAATCCCCCTTTAAGCATTTACTTACCGAGAATAAAAATATTATACTCGCCTTTTTGTTCACTTCGGTCGTTATGATTTTCGTGTATTATTGTTTCGGCTTGTTTCCTTTTGGGGACAAAACCATTTTGCGAATGGATTTATACCACCAATATGGACCGTTGTTTGCGGAATTGTATGAACGACTTGTGGGGGCCAAAAGCTTTCTGTATTCGTGGAACTCAGGTTTAGGCGGCAGTTTCCTCGGTAATTTCTACAATTATCTGGCCAGTCCGCTGTCCCTGCTTGTGCTGTTGTTCGGGCATAAAAACATTCCGGAGGCAATCGCAACAATCATACTGCTCAAGGGCGCATTTGCAAGCGCGACTTTCGCCTATTACCTTAAACGCAGCCAAGGACAAAACGATGCCTCTATCGCGGCGTTCGGGGTACTGTACTCCTTCTGCGGTTTTTTCATCGCCTATTACTGGAATGTGATGTGGCTTGACGCAATGGTTTTATTTCCGCTGGCAATGCTTGGCATCGAGCTGATTATTAAATCAAAGAAGTTCGGTTTGTTTGTTTTCGCGCTCACCATGACAATGCTGACCAATTACTACATGGCGTATATGCTGTGTATTTTTTCCGTTTTGTTCTATTTAGTCAGTTATATCGGCAGTTATTCTTTAACAAGCAGTTATAACGAAACGGATGTTGCGTCGTCACCGGGCAAGGCCGGGCTGTGGCACCGGCTCAAGCACTCCAGGTTGTTGGGCAGCGGGATTACTTTTGCTTTCAGCGGCATAATCTCCCTGTGCCTGGCCGCCTTTGCCTTGCTGCCGATATACTATATACTTAAAGCTTGTTCTGCAACCGCGGACCCGTTCCCCACCACTTTTACATCCTATTACAAAATATTCGATTTTTTTGCAAACCACCTTGCAAGTGTTGAGCCAACCATTCGCAGCAGCGGCACAGATGTACTGCCGAATGTTTATTGCGGAATTGCGGCCATTATTCTTGTGCCTTTGTTCCTTTTTGCCAAATCAATCAGTATCAAGCAAAAGGCGGTTTATGTCGGATTGCTCGGTCTTTTATTCTTCAGTTTCAACATCAACTTTGCTAATTTTGTCTGGCACGGTTTTCACTTCCCGAATGATTTGCCGTACAGATTTTCTTTTATGTATTCATTCATCCTCCTTGTTATGGCATATAAGGCTTTTGTCCGATTGAAAGAATTTACCGGTAAAGAGGTGCTCGGCACCGGAATAGCCGTACTTTTTGCCGTTGTGCTGATTCAGGAAATCGGGTCAAAAAATGTCAGCGACCTCACCGTTATCACCAGCATATCGTTTATTGTGCTTTATACGCTGCTTTTTACTATGCACAGCCGGGACAGATTCCCGGCGGCGGCTTTCGCGCTGCTGATTCTGTGCAGTTTTACAGCGGAGGCTTGTATTGCCAATACAGACAGATACTCGATGAATCAGCGAAAGGTTGATTACGCGCAGGACCTCCCCGATTTTCAGACACTCAAATCCCGCCTGGATGAATATGACGGCACCGACTTCTACCGTATGGAACTCACATCTTTGCGAACCAGGATGGACCCGAGCTGGTATGATTACAACGGCGTTTCCACTTTTTCTTCCATGGCTTACGAGAAACTTTCCAACCTGCAAAGCCGCTTAGGCATGGCCGGCAATTTCATCAACAGTTATACATACAATTCGCAAACGCCCGTCTACAACGCCATGCATTCGCTCAAATACATTGTCAACAACAACGAAAGCATCGTTATGAACCCCATTTTTTATGAACCCTTGTTCAGCAAAGACAAGTTTACGGCTTTCAAAAACCTTTATTATCTGCCTATCGCTTATTGCGCGAACACGGAATTGACTGATTGGGATCATACCAATTCAAACCCGTTCGCTGTTCAGGCTGACTATTTCACCAAGGCAACAGGCAGTGAAACCCCGTTCGGCCGTCTGCCGATTACAGGGGCAGAATATAATAATGTTGATGATATTTATTATGGGTTTGACACCGGTGAGTTCTATTACTACAAAACAACCAAAGACAGTGATGCGAGTGTAACCTTCGTTATTACGCCGGAAGTCACGCAGAGTTGTTATATCTATGTTAAATCCTCTAATGTGGACAAGGTGATCGTTCGCAGCGGCGATTACATACTTACCCACAATGATGACCGCGAGTCTATCATCGACATCGGCGTGCGTGAAGCGGGCGAGGAAATCCGCGTGGAACTGCCCATAGCCAAAGGCAATTCCGGCAATATCAGTTTGTATGCCTATGGTGTTGACACGGCAAAGTTTGCCGAAGGCTACAACAAGCTCAACGAAGGCAGGCTTGATGTAACAAATTTCAATGAAACCGAAATTGCCGGTACCCTGACAGCGCCGAAGGATAGTATTCTTTATACCTCCATCCCCTACGATATCGGCTGGCGTGTAACACTCAACGGTGAAATACTCGCTGCCGATAAACTGCTGAGAATTGGCGACGCGCTGCTCGGCGTCAAGCTTGACAAAGAAGGCTCCAATACCGTAGAGTTTAAATATTTGCCTACAGGGCTGTATACTGGCTTGTACATCTCTGCCGCGGCGCTGTTCGCCTTGATCCTGATTGCCATTGTCAGAAGAATATTCCGCAATTTTGATAAGACGAATAATTCAATCGTTCAGCCGGTCTATACCTACCCGGACATCCCGCCGATTGAACCCGTTGCGTACAATTACGCCGATTTCGGGCTTGACCCGGGCCAAAGTCCTCAGGCACCTCCCCCTGTGCAGGAAATCTGGCCGAGGGATTATAACGATGCCCCCCCGACAACGCCGCCTGTCAATCCGCAGCCCAGGGTGATTATTGAGGAAGAACTCGATGTGATTGTTGAAAACTATAACGACAATTAAAACTGTGATACAAAGCAGCAGCGCCGGAATAAAACCGGCGCTGCTGCTTTTTGCAAAACGAATCTTTTGTGGTAAATCAGACGCTGAACAGGATATCGCTGTAAATCGGATAAGGCCAGTATTTTGCGGCGACAAGGGTTTCAAGTTCATCGGCCGTTTGCCTGACGAGGCACATTTTCTCAAATACCGTGTCGCTGAAGTATTTAGCGCACTCGTCCGTATCTTCAATGTCTTTCGCGTTGAGGAGGGCTGATTCAAGTTCTGTTACGCTGTTGTAAAGGCATTCGCAGAGTTTTGAAAGTTTATCCGCGAGCGCGGTTTCGTACACGGTGGATATATTTTTGCTGAGCGCTTTTTTGTCAAGTCCGGATTTTGCGAGCTCGGCGGAATACGCCACGACTGCGGGCAGGATGTCCCTGTTCACCATACCGATCATGGTCTGTACTTCAATGGAAAGCACCTTGATATAGTTCTCCAGCATAAGCTCGCATCTTGATTCGACCTCGGCTTTTGTAAACACCTTGTGTTTGGAAAACAGCCTGATATTCTTTTCCGATTTGTAAAGCGGAAGGGCATCGGCGGAGGACCGAAGATTGAGCAACCCGCGTTTTTCGGATTCTTTTACCCACTCTTCCGAATAGCTGTTGCCGTTAAAGATAATCCTTTTATGCTTTTTAACAGTATCTTTGATGATTTCCGCTATTGCAGCGTTTAAATCATCAGCCTTCTCAAGTTTGTCAGCGAATTGTGAAAGAACATCGGCAACTGCTGTATTGAGCACGATGTTCGGACCGGCGATCGACTGGGCAGAACCAAGCATACGGAATTCAAACTTGTTGCCGGTGAACGCGAA
>CAYUWQ010000008.1:15312-27559 GCA_964448455.1 uncultured Eubacteriales bacterium
TCGCAGGCAATGTTCGTTGTGGAGAAAATCGGCGCGAGTTCGTGCTGACCCGGGGCAACCTCATTATGCTCGGTTTTTGCCATAATCCCAAGCTTCCAGAGTTCCTCATCAAGTTCTTTCATAAAAGCGTGAACGCGTGGTTTAATCGCGCCGAAATAGTGATCTTCCAACTCTTGACCTTTCGGGGATTTCGCGCCAAGCAGCGTTCTGCCGCAAAGTATAAGGTCGCGGCGCTTGTCATAAACGCTCTTGTCAATCAAAAAATACTCTTGTTCCGGACCGACAGTAGTATGTACAGCACCGACATCGTTTTTGCCGAAAAGTTTGAGAATCCGGAGGGATTGTTCATTAATAACCTCCATGGAGCGCAGCAGCGGCGTCTTTTTGTCCAGCACCTCACCGCTGTAAGAACAGAAGGCCGTCGGTATGCAAAGAACACCGTCTTTGATGAAAGCATAGGAAGTCGGGTCCCACGCGGTATAACCCCTTGCTTCAAAAGTTGCTCTTAGACCGCCGGACGGGAAAGACGAAGCGTCCGGCTCACCTTTAATGAGCGCCTTGCCGGAAAACTCCATAATAATCTCGCCTTCGCCGGAAGGTGAAATGAAGCTGTCATGCTTTTCAGCAGTAATCCCTGTCATCGGCTGGAACCAGTGAGTGAAATGAGTCGCGCCTTTTTCAACCGCCCAGTCCTTCATCGCAATCGCAACGGCATTGGCGACATCGATGTCCAAGTCTGCGCCTTTTTCAATCGTTTTCTTAAGTTTGTTGTATACATCCTTCGGCAGTTTTTCACGCATAACCTTGTCATTGAAAACATTGCTCCCGAAAATGCCCGGTACATTGTTCATATAAACCATCCCTTCAACATTAAAAAATAAGCGCCGCAGATAAAAATACCTGCAGCGCCTTTGCTGTTATGCATACTATACACCATACGGCAGAATCTGTCAAGATTTTTTTCGTCAATATTTTCATTGAATTATGAAATTATTAGTCATCCCTCTTGCAATTTTGTGTGCATTTCGCTGCAATTGTTGATGTTTCACCTTTGTTTTGCAAGATTTCATTGTTATCCTTTCTTTTTCACAAAAAAAGTCCTTGACAATGTGTGATAGTTGCTATATACTTTTCAACATGAACAACGGTGTTCAAAACAAGGGAGGACGCAGCTCCTTTTTTTGAATATCGTCTTTTGTTTTTTGTGGGAGGAATCGCGATGCTGAAAGAAGGTCAAATCAGAATACCGTCGGGTTGCGCTATATCGGGCATGATATCCCGTGACGGAAACCGAATCGGCGGGGATATTATTCGCCGGTCGATTTCGGTTATGCATGACCGCTCAAACGGGCTTGGCGGGGGTTTTGCCGGTTATGGTATTTATCCGGAGTACAAAGATGAATACGCGCTGCATGTTTTTTATGACAATGTCACAGCACGCGAAGCATGTGAAAAATATCTGGATTCGCGCTTTGACATTATTAACTTATCTAAAATCCCGGTAAGAAAAAATAAAGCGATTAAAAACGAGCCGTTTATCTGGCGTTACTTCGTACATCCGCTGCCAACCAGACTGGCCGATTCTCAGCTGGATGAAAACGAGTACATGCGGAATTGTGTATTTAAAATCAATACATTAATAGACGGTGCTTATGTTTTTTCAAGCGGAAAAAATATGGGTGTTTTCAAAGCCGTGGGGTTTCCCGAGGATGTTGCCGATTTTTACAAGCTGGAGGAATATGCCGGCTATTGCTGGACAGCACACGGCCGGTATCCGACCAATACACCCGGCTGGTGGGGCGGCGCTCACCCGTTCGCGCTGCTCGACCTTTCCGTTGTGCATAACGGCGAAATATCCAGTTACGACGCGAACCGCAGACACATTGAAATGTACGGCTACAAATGCACGCTCCAAACCGATACGGAAGTCATCACTTATATTTTGGATTATCTGACCAGGATTTTAGGGCTGACTTTCAAAGAGGCTTCCAATGTGATCGCAGCCCCGTTCTGGAGCACAATTGACGCAAAAGAGGATGAAGCCGAGCGGAAGAAATTTACCTATTTGAGAAATATGTTTTCCAGTATGCTCATAACCGGTCCGTTTTCAATCCTGGTTGGTTTTACCGGCGGGATTATGATGCTTAACGACCGCCTGAAGCTCCGTTCAATGGTAATGGGCGAGAAAGACGATATGGTCTACTTTGCGAGCGAGGAAGCGGCGATACGCGCCGTTGAGCCCGATGTCGGCAATCTTTACTCCCCAAAAGGCGGGGAAGCCATCATCATCACGGCGAAAGGAGGTTTCTGAAATGAGTGTTGATTTTTTATACCCCAAATACGAAATAGCCAGAAACACTCAGCGATGCATCACCTGCCGTGTTTGCGAAAGGCAATGTGCCAACGAGGTTCATACTTACGACAGTGACTTAAACGCCATGACAGCGGATGAAAGCAAGTGCGTCGACTGCCACCGCTGTGTATCGCTTTGTCCGACAAGAGCGCTGAAAATAGTTGAAAGTGACAATACCTTTAAAAAGAACGCCAATTGGAGCGCTGAAAACATTTCCGAGGTCTATTTGCAGGCGAAAAGCGGCGGCGTACTGCTGTCATCCATGGGAAATCCGAAGCCGCATCCGATTTATTGGGACAGTTTGCTCATCAACGCATCTCAGGTTACCAATCCGTCTATTGATCCGCTGCGCGAGCCGATGGAGACAAAAACATTTTTGGGTAAGAAAAAAACAACAATCAGCCGGGACGAAGACGGCAATATTCTTACAAAAACAGACCCGCAGCTGGAGCTCGCGCTGCCCATTATGTTTTCAGCTATGAGCTACGGTTCAATCAGCTACAACGCACACGAGTGCCTGGCACGGGCAGCAACACAACTCGGCACCTACTATAACACCGGAGAAGGCGGTCTGCATGACGATTTTTATCAATACAGCGCCAACACAATCGTTCAGGTAGCTTCGGGCAGATTCGGTGTACATAAAGATTACCTGGAGGCAGGCGCCGCAATCGAGATTAAAATGGGGCAAGGTGCGAAGCCGGGCATCGGCGGACATCTGCCGGGCGGGAAAATCGTCGGCGATATTGCCAAGACAAGAATGATTCCCGAAGGCAGCGACGCTATCTCCCCCGCTCCGCATCATGATATTTATTCCATCGAAGACCTCCGGCAGCTTGTTTACTCACTGAAAGAAGCGACCGCGTATAAAAAGCCTGTTATCGTCAAAATAGCCGCAGTGCATAATGTGGCGGCCATCGCAAGCGGTATCGCGCGAAGCGGCGCGGACATCATTGCTATCGACGGTTTCCGCGGCGGTACGGGTGCCGCGCCGACACGCATCCGTGACAATGTCGGTATTCCGATAGAGTTGGCACTGGCCAGCGTTGACGAAAGACTGCGGCAGGAAGGCATCCGGTCGGAAGTGTCCATTGTCGCCGGCGGCAGTATAAGAAGCAGCGCGGATGTGGTGAAAGCCATCGCCTTGGGCGCAGACGCCGTTTATATAGCAACTGCCGCGCTGCTCGCGCTCGGCTGCCACCTTTGCGCGACCTGTTTCACCGGCAAATGCAACTGGGGCATTGCCACGCAGGAACCCGAGCTGGTTAAACGGCTGAATCCGGATTTGGGATATCAGCGGCTTGTTAACCTCATCACCGCCTGGAAACATGAAATATGCGAGATGATGGGTGGCATGGGCATCAACTCAATCGAAGCGCTGCGCGGCAACCGGCTTATGCTCAGAGGAATCGGAATCACCCAAAAAGAACTTGACACGCTCGGCGTACTCCACGCCGGAGAATAACGCTTTGAGGGGACGGGTTTTCCGTCCCGTGTATATACGGGAGGAATGGAATTTATGAAACGAATTTATGTTAATGAAAAATGGTGCCTGGGCTGCCATTTGTGCGAATACAACTGCGCTTTTGCCAACAGCGGGCAGGACAACATGGCAAAGGCGTTAAAAGACATCACCATTAACCCGCGGATAAAAATAGAAAAAGCCAATCAAATTTCTTTTGCCGTCGCCTGCCGGCACTGTGACAATCCGCTTTGTGTCAAGGCGTGCATCACCGGTGCTTTAACCGTTAACAACGGCATTATCACCGTTAACCCCGATCGATGCGTCGGATGCTTCACCTGCATCATGATTTGCCCTTACGGCGCCGTAATGCCTTCAGACACCGGTGTGGCGCAGAAATGCGAATTGTGCACGCAAAACACCGGCGGAGTACCGTCATGTGTAAGCGGCTGCCCGAACGGCGCCATTGTTTTTGAGGACAGAGGATAGAGAACGGGAAAGGATGATTAACACTATGAAATATGTCATTATCGGCAATTCCGCCGCAGCGGTGGGCTGTGTCGAGGGTATCCGGCATTTGGATTCTTCCGGCGAGATTACCATGATATCAAAAGAACCGCATCACACCTATTCCCGTCCGCTGATTTCCTACTATCTGCAAGGAAAAACCGATTTGGAAAAAATGAAATACCGTCCGGATGATTTCTATTCAAAGAACCGTGTAACACTATTAGCCGGCTGTGAAGCGGTTAACATCGACAAAAAAAGAAAAAAAGTCCTTTTAGATAATGGTAAAAGTGTCAATTTTGACAAGCTTTTATTTGCAACAGGTTCCTCACCTTTTATCCCCCCGATTAAAGGAATTGAAAGCTTGGCGAGATGGTTCACCTTCATGTCCAGATCGGACGCGCAGGCAATAAATGATGTAATTGACGAAAAAAGCAGAGTTTTAATCGTCGGCGCGGGGCTTATCGGGTTAAAATGCGCGGAGGGTATCCTCAACCGTGTGGCGGAAGTTACAATTGTTGATGTTGCGGACAGAATTTTACCCAATGTACTTGATGTGGAAAGCGCTGAGATGGTACAATCGTTTTTAGAAAACAAGGGGCTTCGTTTTATGTTGTCCACCGGTGTTTCCTCCTTTGATAAAAACAGCGCTGAACTGTCCAACGGGCAGCAGGTCATTTTCGATGAAGTCGTTATCGCCGCAGGCGTACGCCCCAACACGAACCTGCTTTGTGCACTGGGCTGCGACGCCAAAAAAGGTGTCCGCACCGACACAAGGCTTGAAACAGAATGCCCGGACATCTTCGCCGCAGGGGACTGTACGCTCAGCCTGGACATTTCAAGCGGAGACAACAAAGTGCTCGCGCTGCTGCCAAACGCTTATATGCAGGGTGAGACAGCCGGCATCAATATGGCCGGCGGCAGCGAAACCTACGACAACCCCATCCCTATGAATTCCACCAAACTGTTCGGCCTGCCGATTGTGACGGCCGGCAGCTATATCGGCGATGCTTATACCGTGACAAGTGAGAACCAATACAAAAAGCTTTTTACAAAAGACAACCTGTTTAAAGGTTTTATTTTGGTTGGCAATATTGAACGCGCCGGCATTTACACCTCACTCATAACCGACAGAATTCCGCTGGACACAATTGATTTTGAATTAATCAAAGATAAACCACAGCTGATGGCGTTTTCAATTTCGCAAAGGCAGCAGAAACTCGGAGGACATAAAAATGATCAAAATTGATGCAGCTGAACTCGATTTTCAGCAACTTAATGAAAAACTTCGTGAATCGACCTCCGATAAAATTGTAATTAATAATTGCCTCGGTCAACGCTACATCGGCAGCGCCGCAAAAGACATCACCATAGAAATCAACGGAATACCCGGCAACGCTTTGGGCAGTTACCTCAATGGGGCCAGACTGGTTGTAAACGGCAACGCCCAGGACGCCGTGGGCGACACGATGAATGACGGTGAGATAATCATTCACGGCTCCGCAGGTGACGGTATCAGCCTCGCGCAGCGCGGCGGCGAAATTTTTGTGCGGGATTCCGTCGGTTACCGTGCGGGTGTCCACATGAAACAATACAAAGACAAGCTTCCTGTGCTGGTTGTAGGCGGGAGCGCCGGCAGTTTTTTGGGAGAGTACCTTGCCGGCGGATATATTATTATACTCGGACTCAATACTGACAAATGCCCTATCAGCAATTTCTGCGCGACCGGCATGCATGGGGGAAAAATTTTTATCAGAGGTGTCCTTCCCCTGCGTTTGCCGGATAAAGTTGAAGTCAATGAAGCCTCACCGGAAGATATGGCGCTGATTATGCCGTATATCGACAAATACTGCGCCTATTTCGGCACTGCGAAAGAAAAAATCTTTTATAAACCGTTTCATGTCTTGACACCGGACAGCAAAAATCCGTATCATCAATTGTATGTTTTCAACTGATGCTCCGTAGTGTTGCCGGCCTTAAACCGGCAGGATATTTTTTAATAAGGACGGTGATTGTTTGGATAAGGTACTGATCGTTTCGAGTTCCGATAAAACGGCCAGAGCGCTCAACGGACTCATCAGCGAAACAGGCGAATCTCAAATATTTGCCGTTAAAACAGGCGCCCGCGCGAGAAATATTGCCACGGCAGAGGAATTCGGAGCCGTGATCATTGACACACCGCTGTCGGACGAGTCCGGTGCTGCTCTTTCACAGTACATTGCGCAAACAACTGCCGCATGTGTGATTATGTTAGTAAAAGCGGAACTATTATGTGAACTTTCCGCTAAATACGAAAGTATCGGTATTATCGTGCTGCCGAAACCAATATCAAAGCCGATCTTCATGCAGTCATTCAAACTTGCCTGTTCCCTGCATAGCCGCATGATGGGGCTAAAAAGCGAAAACACTCAATTGAAAGTAAAAATTGATGAAATCAAATTGGTAGACAGGGCAAAATGTGTGCTCATCCAGTACCTTGGCATGACGGAACCGATGGCGCACCGTTATATCGAGAAACAGGCTATGGATATGCGTCTTCCCAAGACGACAATTGCGGAAAACATTTTAAAAACCTACGAATACTGACCGATTAACAGACCATTTGATTATTTATTGAAAGGTGTGCCTACATGGAAAAGCAGCTTGCTATTGTTTTGGACTTCGGAGGTCAGTACTCGCATCTGATAGCGCGCAGGGTTCGTGAATTAGGCGTTTACTGCGAAGTGATGCCTTATACAAAATCCGTTGCCCAGCTTGCAAAAATGAGTCCGTTGGGTATAATTCTCACAGGCGGACCAAAAAGTGTTTACGCGGATGATTCCCCGCTTTGCTCGCCGGAACTGTTTGAAACCGGCATCCCGATTCTCGGTATTTGCTACGGCGCGCAGTTGACCGCTCACCTCAACGGCGGTACGGTCACAAAGCCGTCCAGGGGGGAATACGGCGGCGTTTCACTGCATATATCGACTACATCAAGCCCGTTGTTTGAAGGAGCGGAACTCGTATCTACTTGCTGGATGAGCCACACAGACCAGATATCCACCATACCGGACGGCTTTACTACAACCGCAAGCACCGCCACATGTCCGTGCGCGGCAATGGAAAATCCGGACAAAAAGCTGTACGCGGTTCAATTTCATCCGGAAGTCGCCCACACAGATTGCGGTACCAAGTTGCTTTCAAATTTCTTGTATAACATTTGCGGTTTTACGGGCGACTGGCACATGGCGGACTATGTAAAAACCACTATTGCGGAACTAAAAGCAAAAATCGGTGATAAAAAGGTTATCTGCGCCCTATCCGGCGGGGTTGACTCCACAGTTGCCGCTGTTATGGTTCACAGAGCTGTCGGTCAAAACCTCACCTGCGTATTTGTCGACCACGGTTTACTGCGCAAGGATGAGGGTGACACGGTTGAGGAAATGTGCCGTTCCAAATTCAAGATGAATTTTATCAGAATCAACGCGCAGGAACAGTTTCTTTCCAAATTGGCCGGCATTACCGACCCGGAAGAGAAGCGTACTGTTATCGGTGAAGAATTCATCCGTTGTTTCGAGGTTATCGGCAAAAAAATCGGCAAAGTAAACTTTCTGGTACAGGGAACCATCTATCCGGATGTTATCGAAAGCGGACTCGGCGATTCGGATGTCATCAAAAAGCATCACAATGTCGGCGGCCTGCCGGATGTGATTGACTTTGACGAGATTATAGAGCCGTTGAGGCTGCTGTTTAAGGATGAAGTGCGAAAAGCCGGCCTTGAACTCGGCATTGACGAGGCACTTGTATGGCGGCAGCCGTTCCCCGGTCCGGGGCTTGCGGTGCGCATCATCGGTGACATTACTCAGGATAAAATCAACATATTGCAGGAGGCTGATGCGATATTCCGTGAGGAAGTCGCAAGTGCCGGCATTGAAAGAAGTATCAACCAGTATTTTGCCGTTCTCACGGACATCAGAACGGTCGGTGTGATGGGCGACAGCCGCACCTATGATTACATCATCGCCCTGCGCGGGGTTACCACCACAGATTTTATGACGGCCGATTTCGCGCGTATCCCGTACGAAGTTCTAGCAAAAGTATCGTCCAGAATTGTCAATGAGGTCAGCCATGTTAATCGTATTGTATACGATATTACCGCGAAGCCGCCCTCAACAATCGAATGGCTGTGAAGTGTTCTGTAAATATTGATACCGTGTAAACTATAATTAAAATAAGGGTTGTGTTGATGAATGAAGAAGTTTGTTTTTGTCACGGGCGGCGTCGTGTCGGGCTTGGGTAAGGGAATAACAGCGGCATCGCTTGGCAGGCTGCTCAAATCAAGGGGTATCAAAATAACAATGCAAAAACTCGACCCTTACATCAATGTCGACCCCGGTACCATGAGCCCCTTTCAGCACGGGGAAGTCTTCGTCACCGACGACGGCGCGGAAACCGACCTCGACCTTGGGCACTACGAACGCTTCATTGACGAAAGCTTGAATGTTAACTCCAACGCGACAACCGGCAAAGTCTACTGGAATGTCATCTCCAAAGAAAGGAAGGGCGAGTATCTCGGGCAGACCGTACAGGTGATCCCGCATATCACGGACGAAATCAAAGCGAGAATATACTCTGCGGCGGACGCGTCTGACGCGCAGGTAATCATAGTCGAAGTCGGCGGTACGGTTGGTGACATTGAGTCCCAGCCTTTTTTAGAGGCTATCCGGCAGGTTGCTCGGGAAAAAGGGCCGGGCAACTGCCTGTTTATTCATGTCACACTACTCCCCTATGTCCCCGGTTCGGACGAATACAAATCAAAACCTACCCAGCACTCTGTCAAGGAACTGCTTTCTATCGGTATCCAGCCGGATATACTTGTCTGCCGCTGTGACCAGCCGCTGGAAGACAGTATGAAGCGGAAAATCGCGATGTTTTGCAATGTAAGCGAAGATTGCGTTGTGGACAATACAACTGTTTCTTCTCTATATGAAATCCCGCTGATGCTGGAGAAAAACGGTCTCGCCGAAATCGTCTGCAAAAAGCTCAGCCTATCCTGCGGCAAGCCCGAACTGAAAGAATGGGCTGAAATGGTAAAAAACATCAAGCAGTGCGAATCCGTAGTAAGAATCGGGTTGGTCGGTAAATATGTCAAACTGCACGACGCCTACCTTTCAATTGCCGAAGCGCTTTTCCACGGCGGCATCGAAAACGGCGTCAAGGTTGAAATCAGCTGGATTGATTCCGAGGATATTAACGCGCAAACCGTTCATGATTTGCTTCAAGACTGCAACGGTATCATTGTGCCCGGCGGGTTCGGCAACAGGGGTATTGAAGGGAAAATAGAGGCCATTAAATACGCGCGTGAAAATAAAATACCGCTCTTTGGTGTTTGTCTGGGCATGCAGATGGCTGTAGTCGAATTTGCCAGGGATGTACTCGGACTTGCGGACGCCAACAGCGGTGAGTTTTCCGACACAACCGAAAATCCCGTTATCGATATCATGGCTGATCAAAAAAACATTTCCGACAAAGGCGGCACCATGCGCCTGGGCAAATACCCCTGTGTGATTGCAAAAGGCACAAAGCTGGCGGATATTTATGGGCAGGATTTAATCAGTGAACGCCACCGCCACCGCTATGAGTTCAACAACGCGTACAGGGACAGTATGACCGCGAAAGGCCTTGTGCTTTCCGGGCTATCGCCGGACGGTAAGCTGGTAGAAGCGGTCGAGCTGAATGATCACCCGTGGTTTGTCGGCGTACAGTTCCACCCGGAATTCAAATCCCGTCCCAATAGAGCACACCCCCTGTTCAGGGAGTTTATTAAAGCCGCGAAAATGAAAAGGGTTTAATTTGGCAGAACCGAAATACGCGTTCAAACGGCTGCGCTTCAATGCCCGGCCGTTTGTTTTTTAACTGTTTTTGCATTGTTTTTTAAATATTTGTAAACTGTTTTTTCACGATATTGACAACATAATTAATTTGCGATATAAAAGAATTGAGATTAGCACTCACGGGCCGGGAGTGCTAAATTAAAAAAAGTAAAGGAGTTGTTTTTCATGGCAGGATTAGTACCTTTTAACCGCAGAAAGGGCGAATTGACAAGCACAGGGTTTGAAGACTTTTACAACATGCTTGATGACTTTTTTACGGACGGCTGGGGCGTTAAAAGAAGTCTCGCAAGCGACACCTTCAAGGTTGATGTGAAAGAAGATGAAAAAGGCTACACCATAGAAGCGGAGCTGCCCGGGGTAAAGAAAGAGGAGATCAACATCTCGCTAGATGACGGAAAACTTCTCATAACCGTTACCCGCGACGAAAAGGTTGATGAAGAGAAGAAGAATTATATTCACCGGGAAAGACGCTACTGCTCCATGCAGCGCAGCATGTATCTGGCAGATGCCGATGGAACACAGGTCAAGGCGAAGCTGGAAAACGGCGAACTGAAAATCAATGTGCCCAAAAAAGAGAAAGTCGACACTTCCGTTCAAATCGATGTTGAATAATGAAAATTAAAAGACCGCACCGAAGGCCCACGGTGCGGTCTTGTTTTTTATGTGTGTTGATTATTCTTCTTTCAGCAAGGCTATCTGACCCGGTGAGAGCCAAATCCCCGCTGTTTGCCCCATCTGCACATCTTTTATACCGATTGGGTCAGTATGCGTCCCAATCGCGCTGAACCGGTTGCCGTAAACGCAACGCATCAGGTTGAATCCGGTTTTCATCGTGATGCTGACATAGGTCGTTTCCACCGGTGAGTTGCAGCAGACAACATAATAAGTATTGCCCTCGCTGTCATAAAAACGGGAAAATATCAGCGGTACATCATCGTTTGAGTCAATCTCCAGCACATTGCCGAACGGCTCAAACAGCGGCATGCCGCCGTATGCCTTGCCGACATGGTAACAGGTGTCGATTTTAAGCTGAGTGATGATTTCGCCGCAATAGTTCTGGAAGACCCGGTGAACCTCAGACATATCCGTAAACGCCTGCGTACGCTCGCCAAGCTGATTGATCGGCGCCTCCCGGTAATTGTCGTGTATGCCGGGCGTCTGTATCACATACCAGGAAATCCCGGCCGCTCCATGTGCCACAGATGTGCCCAGCTGCCACTGAATGTCATATTTGCTCGGGCAGCGGTACCGGTAATGCCCGCAGGAAAGAACGACATTAAAGAACGGCACGCCGAGGCGCTTCGTGGCAAGGTAGTACTCCTTCAGATTTTCAAAATATACATCCAACCCGTCAAATTCCGACTGCATCTGCGCATAACAGTCATACGACAGCAGTTTACAGTTGCCCTCGAGCACCACACGGTTGAGGTATTCCGCTAAACTGTCCGCCCCGATGCGCGGCGCAATCCATGAAAACCAGGGCAAAAGATTCAGATAGGCAATCAGATGCGGCGCCATTTCGCCCTGAATTCTCAGCGCAGCAAGCGCGTCCGCAGCGGCAGCGGCGTCCGGCTCGTCCCCAACGAAAAAGCCGTAAACAGCGGGATGAGAACCATAATCATCAAGAACCTGCTGAAAAAGTTCCCGGTACCCGGCTTCGCCGAGCTTTGTTAAGTTGCGCCAGTGGGTGCGGTAATCGCGCATAATCACTTTAATGTCAAGTTCCGCGGAGCGGTCAAGCAGTTTGAGAACTTCATCCTTGTCGGCGGCGGAATAACTAGGCGACATCGCGAGTGTGATGCCTAAATCGCGCCACATACCGGGTGCGTCCGGCACCATGCTTTGCATGCTGACATTACTCCAGAAACTGATGGGGTATTTTTTCATGTTTAAGTCATCCTCCAAATACTGTTCATCATACTATTTGTAATATATTAAAACACTACATTTGAATCAGCGCTTTCACCGTACTAATTACAACGCTTAACAACCTGGTAAGCATCGTCCAAATATAATCCGGCTGTGATATCGGCACACCGGTGCCGGTCAAAT
>CAYUWQ010000009.1:0-1088 GCA_964448455.1 uncultured Eubacteriales bacterium
ATTTTAGGGCTGGACTGCCTGTTCCGCCATGTGTCGCCGGACGGCACCGAACTGATTCATTCCCGGGGCCATGCCTCGCGCGCCGACGCGCTGCGCTTAGGGCTCAAACACTGCCACCAAAGCTCGGATATTGAGCACAAGGTGCCGGCGTATCCCCGCGACGGCAAGAGCGAGTGGATGAAAGATACCCTGACACACGCCCAATTTTCCGTGATGTCCGATTTGCACAAGGGCGTTATTGAGGATGACAACGACAATGAGGAAAAAACCGGCAGACCGCTGATAGAGCGTAATTCAAGGGATATATCCCTGTACCACGCCGGTGTTTCGCTGACGCGTATGGACTTTAAGCAAGCCAACCGTCTGGGTGAAAATCTGCTGATCACCGCGGAAAAGCTCGCGTCCATCGCCTGCCTGTACGGCGCGGAGTATCCGGAAAAAGCGCTGGATAAAGCCTGGCGGCAGCTGCTCTGCGGCCAGCATCACGATTCCATCACCGGCACCAACAATGAAATATCGTTTGTGGATTTGATGATTGAATACCGCGAAGCGGTCGAGCTCGCGGCGGATGTAGCCGACCGGGCAATTGCGTTTATCGCTTCGGGTGTCAAGCTTGGCAGAGAAGAATACCCGGTGTTTGTTTTTAATCCCCACACTTGGGACAGAACAGAGCCCTGCGAGGTCAGTCTCCCGCTCGCAAAAGGTGCGGGAAATTATATTTTAATTGATTCGACCGGCAGGGAATACCCGCTGCAGAAATGCGAAGATAAAAAAGGTTCGGACGGGCTTACCAAGGCTGTGTTTATTCCAAAGGTCCCGGCAATGGGTTATAGCGTTTATTACCTTAAACAAGCACCGGCAAAACCGGAAACAACCGTGGATGACTGTGTGATTGAAAATAGTTTTTATAAAATCAAGGTGGACCCCGCGCTCGGCGGCGGCATCATCTCCATCTATGACAAAAAAGCGAAGCGTGAAGTGCTCAAAAACGGCGAGGACGGTCCCGCGAACAGGGTGGTTGTCCTCAAAGAGATACACGACCGGATGGAAACACAGCACGAGTTTTACACAACGGGGCAAAAAATGCT
>CAYUWQ010000009.1:1188-26653 GCA_964448455.1 uncultured Eubacteriales bacterium
TTTGACGACCGATTTGCCCCCGCTGTGCGTTGTGAGAGCGACAAAAAGCTGGATTTTCAAACACATCAGTATGCGATGTTCTCCCGCTGCCAGGTGTATGCCGCCAACCAGTGGCTCGATTACGGGCCAACCGTAACCCTTTTACTCAACGGCAAGGGAAGCGTCAACATCGGGATGACCGAAATCATCCGCAGCGAAAATGATAACCTGAAAAACACCGGAGATGTGCTGTTGAAAGCCCTCACCAAAAAGGCAATTCCGGTCACCTGCTATCCGGATAAAACCAGACAGGCGCATTCCACGCAGCTCATCCACTTTAACGAAGACTTGATGAACACGGATACCCGTTTTGTGCTCAGCACCGCCAGCGTTAAAAACGAATATGAAAAGAAGCTGCTCGCAGCCTGCAAACCCGCCCAGGTAAAAAGCTTTAACGATAAACTGGCGGCCAACGGTGTCGCGGTGCTTTATGTAATCGACAGCGACAATGTGCTGAACAAGCCCATAGACACCTTCCTGATTAAGGCCGGCAAAATTGCTGATTTGAATGCTTTTGTGGAAGACTTTGCGGCGAAGTTTGAAACAGGCAGAATGGCGGAGCTGAAAAACATAGTTGCCGCATCGCCGCTGAAGACCGCGGACGACTATGGCACGGCCATACTCAACACCGGCAACCTGGCCTGCAGTGTCGAGCGCGGCGGACTGCTGAACATGATGCTGTTCCACACAGCGGAATTCTACGGCAATATCGGCAAAACCACGGGGCACGGCGAACTGATACCGGAGCAGAAAACACATGTATTCACCTATGCGCTCTGCCCGCATGAGGGAAGCTACCGGGAGGCCGAAATTTACCGCAGAGCACTCGAGTTTAACGACAGGCTTATCGGGTTTACCGGCGCGGCGGCGGCTGCAAGTCAGCCTCTGCCGGAAAGCAAGAGCTTTTTAAAATCCAATCCCGGTTTTATTGTGACCGCCTTCAAGTTGGGCGGTTATCCGCTTGCGACTATGCAGGGCAAAACCGGCGATGTCTTCAGCCGCGGGCTGACGCTCAGGGGCTTTGAGCCGGACGGGGCAGACGCGAGCGCGAAATTTGAATTTGGCTTTGACCTTAAGGGCTCAGAGAGCACCAATCTGCTTGACGAGGAGCGCACGGCAATCTCCTGCGGTAAGAATTCGCTCAAGACAGCCATTTCCCCGCATTCCATCGAAACATATGCCCTGACACCTGTGCTGCCGGCGGAACAAATCGGCTCCGCGGTACTAGGCGCGAATAAAGAGGATGTCGAGCCGACAACTGTGCGCAGCTGGGAGCATGACTTGGGTACGATGCCCATGGGCTATCTAGCCGTCGCGGCGGTGATCGGCAAAAAAGTGAAATATATCGACGATCTCAGCTTTGAAGTGGAAGTAAGCGTCGCGAACAACCGGCCGGATATGCCGGCGAAGGGGACTTTGGATTTGACCCTGCCGAAGGGCTGGGCATCCGATGCAAAAAAATTAAATTATAATGTGGAAGCAGGCGGCTATAAGATTTTCCCGGTCATCATCACCAAACCTTCCGCGGATGCGAAAGGCATGCTCCGCCTGCTTTATAAGGACGACGGGCAGCTCTTTGAAGATGTTTTTGAGGTTGGCTGCTTTAACCCGGAGATTACCATCGAGATAACCGGCAATAAAATCATCGCCACTGTCGGCAACAACACAACCGAAACGCTCTCCGGCGAGCTTTCGCTCGCGACACCCATTGAGACCTGGTCTTTAAACGGACATAACCCGTTCGCGTTTGCGGACATTTCGCCGCGCACGCAGAAGGTGGTTGTAAAGCCGGACACAAGAACGGACTATGTATTCACCATCGAAAACCTGCCCTTTGATATGTTCCCGGCCTTTTATGCCGTGGCAAAACTGATGATGAACGGCAGAATATACTTTGCCTATGCGCACAAAAAGGGCGAGCGGCATAATTATTGGGCGCATGTGTTTTACAATGAAATTGTGCAGGACGACGGGTCCATCAAAAAGCTGCTTGAAATCAATTAGCCCCAAAAAGTTGACAAATGAACGGATTTGCTATAGCATAGCGTAGATAATTTTATTGGAGGTACAAAAAAATGGTATTGGCGGCAGTCGGTAAGAATGGAACCGGCAAAGATTATTTTCTCGAGTACTTGGCAAAAAAATATAACCTGCCCATGATTTCTATCGGCGATGTGGTGCGGGAACTCGCGGCGAAGGACGGCTTGGACCTGACGAGGGACAACCTGCACAAAACATCAAAAAAATATATGGACAAATACGGGCAGACCTTTTTCCCGGAGCAGATCGTTTCCAAAATCAAGGAGTCGGGCAGCGAGATTTATCTGGTATCCGGTGTCCGTCCGCTGTCGGATGTTATGTTCTTAAAAGCGGCATTCGGGGATCAGTTTGTGCTGGTTGATGTTGTGATAACCGACGACATGGTGCGTTACAACAGAATGCTCGCGCGGGGCTCGGACCGGGACGGCACTTCTTTGGAAAAACTCAAAGAAAACGATATGGGCGAAGAAAAACTCTTCCAAACCAGCGAAACGGAAAAAATGGCCGATTATGTGATTAAAAACGACGGTTCTGCTGAAGATTTCTTCGCGGCGATTGAAGATTTTTACAGCAACTATTTACCCGGCAGAATGGCCTGATTTACCGGCAAAAGACAAAAAGATACAGGAGCAGTTATAACGCTGCTCCTGTTTTGTGCTTTTATAACTTACCCGAATTACTCCGCGGGTTCCTTCGCGGGTGCTTCTGCGGGTTCTTCAACCGGCTGCGGCGCCGCGGCAGCCGGGACAGCCTTGGCCGGTGCCTTTTTGGTCAGCAGAATAAACAGAATCCCGATGACACCGGGAATACCGCAAATGAGTGCAAAAGCATCCCTGGAAGAGGTGCCGGTGGCTATTAAATAGACGGCAAAAGCCGCGGCGAATACCAGGAAAAACACGCCGAGCAGTGCCGGCTTTTTTCGGGATAAAATCAGCATGACCAAGGTCAAAAACGCCGGAAGCAAGGTAGCAATGATGTCCAGCGCCTCCACATCATCCAAAAGCACATCCAATGCAATCAAAACAAGCAGGCCGACAAACGCAATCGCAAGAATCCAAGGTGCCCAGAGGAGTTTACTGACATCTTTTTTTGCCATTTTAAATCACCTTTCTCTTTTCGCATTTCATTTTGTCAAGACGGAAACCGCTTTGAAATTATTATACACCAAAATAGACGGATGTCAAAGAATATTATACAAAAATTGAGTTAATGTGATGTAAAATAATAGAAAATATGCAATATGGATTTAAAAACAACAAGATCACCCCCTTTTATCAGTTAATCCGCTATATTTGTTTTTAGAAAAGCTTGTAATCCTCAGATCCGCCGCCGACATTATCGGTGAGTAATCTAACAAAGTCCACTTCATTTAAAAGCACATGCTTCATTTTGCTCTTACCGGCAATGTCTGTTATTTCCAAAAAATGAATGACTGCATTTTTATATCGAATAGTTGTGTCACAAGAAAAATAGTTTTCAACAGGTAAAAAAGTGATGTCATAATTACGGCAATAATTTGAAGTGTAGGCTTGGAAGTTGCCAGACTGATATTTATTGGAATAAATCCGTGCCATCAGTGAATTATTATCAGTATCAAATGCTGTATATAATTCAAAACCGTCTATTGCGCTTTCCTCATCAACATAGATATGGATGTATCCTTCAGTTCTTGATTGAAGAGAGCCGTCTTGGTTGAATTTATAAGTATACCCACAGCTATTCAAAATTAATCCGCGCTCGGAATTTGAAACATCGATTTGAGCCAGCGCTTGTTCATAACCACTGGTTACAAGCAGCTCCTCGATAGATTTCAAATCGTTATTACTCAGCCTCGGCGGTCTGTTGTAATCAAAAGCAAATATACAAATTACCGAGAGAATGCCTGTAACAGCGCAGATAACAGATTTTCTGCAAAATATATCATATCGAATCATATAAAAAATCGCAGCACAAAAAAAGAAAATGACAGCAAAATACTCTAACCAGTAAAACGCATTGCTTAGCCCCCATATTAAGGAAAGTATTGTCATGGAGATCTCCTTTCTTCTCAATCTTTTTTTATAATTTTGTTAAATCGCAGTACCGAACCCTGAGTTCTCATAATTACCTATCTTCTAAATCATTTCACTTCAAGTGCTTTATCCGCATTATCAGCTTTCTCATCAATCGCTTTTTCTTTCAGAGGCGTCACAGACAAGAGAATCCATGTTGAAACTGCTGTAATAAAGATTAGTCCGATTGGTCCTGCAACCCCGATAGTATCACTTTCAGCGCCCGTAACCAGCCTGCCCAAAAAACTGAATGCAGGCTGAAAAAGGCCGAGACCGGTTATTACAAACCAAGGGAAAAAGGGAATACAACCCACTAAACAAACAATGCTGTAAATCCATAAACCCTTTATTGCATTACGGTCTTTTCTCATTAAGCTGAAAACCAAAAACGCAATAAAGAAAACAGTGAAAACGCCAGAAGCTATTTCCTTCCATAGGGTTGATTCTCCCATTGAATCATTCCAATAATAGGGCATATCCAAGATTAATGACAACGCACCAAGAAAAAGAAAAGAAAGCACAATGACAGTTGTTTTTTTCATTACTTTTACCTTTAATTTAATATTCGTAAAGTTAAGGTCGGCAAATAATTCAGTGGTCAGTTATATTGGTTCCAATTGTCAATAATTGTATCATAGTGCCGACCTCTGATTATGTGCAATCTTTTTTTTCTTGCTTAACATGCCAAGCCAAAGTAGAAGAGAAGGTAATACTGAAGCAGCAGTAATGCCAATATAAGATAGATTAAAGCCATATCCAAACGGTATAAATAATGGTAAAGAAAGCGTAAACGTCATTATTTGGTATGCATTTTCAAAACCGAAGAAAAGCAATGTGCCCAAGTTTATAAACAAATAAAAAATAGCAAGATACCAGACTGATAAAAAGCTCAATTTACAGCTTTTAAGCAGTTTTAAAAACTTACGACCTGCTAAATAATATAAGAACAGAATAAATATGTACTGTAGCACGACCAGTGCGTATATACCATATGTCAATAACTTGTTTTCACTTTCAAATGAACTGCCATTGTCCCATCCATATTGATATATCGGCATTTCACTGATAAAACATATCACTGAAATAACAACATGTGAAATAAAACATATAATCATATTTCTTTTCATATCGGCAACTCTTTTCAGCCTTGATATAAAGTTAATTTAATAATATCATTATAGCATAAACGGGGGGGCGCACAATAGATTTTTATTTAAAATAATAAACAAAGTTACTTGCGAGTATTTGTTAAATACATACAAAGACAAAAAGAACTATCTTAACGAAAATTTCACGCCACCGTATGCGGCTAAAGCGGACAGATGAAATAACCGCCGGAAAACGCTTTACAGCATTTACCCGGCGATTCTTAATTTCTTTTACAATTGTGATAGGACATACAATCGGTATGCCTATCATCTGAATGATGTATTTATTCTTTCTTCCCCCGCTGCCTAAACTTTTTCAGCAACCCCTGTACCGTAAAAACCGGCCCGTTGATGCGGTTGGAAACCGTCTTGATTAAATGCGGGATTTTGCGGAACTGGCTTTTGCTTTCGTCAATCATATAGGTTCTGGTGCTCGTCGCGCCGAGCAGCCCCGCCGCTTTCATATCGATACCGTTTTCGGTAATCGGGAATTTTTTAGTCGCCTCAACAACATCTTCCCGTATTTCCTCCATCATTTCGTCAAACGCCGCAATCGCTATCCGGTGATATTCGTCCAGCGGTCTTTTTCCGCCGACAATCATCAGGTGGATTCCGTTCCTTGCGTTTTCCATGGAGTTCAGGTAATCCGCCCAGTGGCGGTTGATGTAGTAAAGCGCCAGCTGCTTTTCTGCAAGCATTACGCCTTTTTCACCATGCCGGGCAAGCAGGTCTTCATAGTAATCCGGGTCGCTGTCCCGGATGAAGGTGGGGGCGTCCGCGCTTGTGAGGATGTTTTTGCGGCGTTCGCTGATGAGTTTGCGCTGCTGTTCCATGATGATGGAATACTTTTCCAACATGTACCGTGCCTCGGCATCCTCCCCCTCGGAATACTTTTGAATACGGCGGATTTCTTTAAGGATACTCTTTTCGGTCACCGGTTTACCCGGCTCGGTAAGATCAAACCAAAGCTTATCTTCCGCGTAAGCTTTCAGCAGCTCGTCATCCAGGCTGACGAAAAACCGGCTTTTCCCCGGGTCACCCTGCCGCCCGGCGCGGCCGCTTAACTGCCGGTCAATGCGCAGGCTGCGGTTCATACCGACGCCGATGATGTACAGCCCGCCCGCCGCAGCGACAGCCGCTTTTTCTTTTTCATCCACGCCGCCGAGCTTAATGTCCACACCGCGCCCGGCCATGTTGGTGGAAACCGTCACCCGGAAAGGTTCACCCGCGCGGGCGATGATTTCAGACTCCTGCTCGTCACTGCGGGCGTTCAGAACACTGTGCGCAATGCCCATTGCGGTCAGCTTTTCGGCATACAATTCGGATTCCGCCACGCTGCGGGTGCCCATGAGAACCGGCTGACCTTTAGCATGCGCCCGGCGAACCTCGTCTAATACCGCTTGTGTACGGTCCGCATCCGAAGGATATACGGCATCTTCATGGTCAACGCGTATGCAGGGGATGTGCGGTGGAATGACATCGATTTCCAAACCGTACAGGTTCCGAATCTCGTCTTTTGAGGAGCGAATGGTTCCGGTCATGCCGCACAGCAGTTCATAGTTAAGCAGAAAAGAACGCACGGTTGTGGAGTTGAAAATCATTGAGGCGTCGTTTTCTGCAATGTTTTCTTTCACTTCCACGGCATGATGAATTAAATCCGGAAATTTACGGCTGAGAACTACCCTTCCGGTCAGTTCGTCCACCACCTGGATAGCCTTGTCTTTGACGATATAGTCCTTGTCGCGTGTTAGCAAAAACCTCGCCGTTATCCCCGCGTTAATCAGGGAAAGTGCCTCGGCATTGCTTTCGTCATAGAGGTTTTCAATGTCAAGCGCGTCTTCGATCCGGCTGATACCGGTGTCGGACAGGTAAACTTGCTTCTGCTCCATGTCAGTGACAACATCTTCCGCGCTCAGCGACGCGATGAGGCTTTCGATGTTCATTTTACTATTGAGTTCTTCCGGCAGGTCACCCGCGAGTACCAGGGGCGTTTTGGCCTCGTCAATAAAAATGGAATCCGCCTCGTCCACAATAGCTGTGTCATATGCGGGGGAAATTAAAGCATCTTCGCTATCACACAAAAAGTCTTTCAGGTTGTCAAAGCCCGCTTCTTTTACCGTGACATACACCACATCGCGGGTATAAATTTCTTTGCGCTGTTCGCGGGGGGTAAAGCGGTCGATATAGCCGGTTGTCACGCCGCAGCTGTCATAAACAGCACGATACCATAAACAATCCCTTTTCGCGAGGTAATCGTTAAAAACCAGGATGTGAACCTGTCTGCCCTGCAAAACAAAACAAATCGCCGCTGCTACCGCGGAAAGGGTCTTGCCCTCACCGGTCGGCAGTTCGGCGATGTTTCCTTTTTGCATGGCGTACGCGGCAGCGAGCTGCGTGTTAAAAAGACACAGACCGGTGCGGCGCAGCACAATTTCTTTGATGACGGCATATCGTTTGGCGGTCAAAGCCTCGTCCGTTGTTCCCGTGTCATCCCGCAATATGGCTTGCAGTTCGCTGTCGCCGAGCGCGGAAAAGTTGTTCAGGTTGACAGCTTCCGCAAAGCCGCGGTACGGCAGCGCCGGCTGTATGCTTGCCGGTCCCGTTTTTTTCAAATGGATCAACTCCTGTGTGTGCCTACGGCTTGATTTGTTTGATCCGGTTGCCCTTGACAAGAAAAACATTTTTGGCAAGGTCCATAAGCGGTTTGTCGTTCATGGAATCGGTGTAGAAATTTTCTATCATCGTGTCGGGGTAACGGCATTGAAAGGCCGGTATCTTGTTTTCCCTGAAACAGACAAATTCAATTTTGCCTTTTTCTTTGTCAACGGTCGTTCCGATGAGATTCTTAATACCGATGCGCTTGAAGAGCACCTCCAGGAAAAACTCCGGGCTTGCGGATATAATCAAGTCATCCTCCCGTTGCTGCGCGCGGTAAAAGGGCTTGATTTTATGCATGTGCCGGTCCCAAAAATCCTCCATATCGGCATCGAGGGTTTTCAGTCCTCTAAAAAAATCCTCGGCAAAAATCGCGTAGTTGTTCAGCAGGCTGTCAACGGGCACCATGCGCAGCTTGTATTTGATGATGCCGGTTAGCGCCTTGGGCAGATAACGGATGAGCGAAGGATGCCGCCGCAGATAAAAAAAGAATAGATCCAGGCTGCTCTCCCCGCGGTAAATTGTATTGTCGAAATCGTAAACATTCATAGGGTTCCCTCTTGAGTTTAATATTATTTATTATTATAGCATTTATAGGCTTTTTTGCAAGACCGGCAGAAAGCCGCTTGATTTTTTGTTGACAATAAATGCCGGTATGTTATGATTATTATCACGCACGCGAAACGGGCGAGTCAAAGAAAACTGTTGATACAGAAATGGATAGGGGTTTACCGGATGAATAAAATATGTGAAAGCGGCAAGCGGATACTGCTGATTATCAACCCCAAAGCGGGCAAAATCAAACCGATGTCCACCTTGTCGGACATCCTCAATGTGTTCGCGAAAAACAGCTGTGTGACGGATTCCATGAGTACGAAGGGGAAAAATGACGCAACGGAAATTGTCAAAAAGCACGCGAAGAATTATGATGTCGTGGTCTGCTGCGGCGGCGACGGCACACTCAATGAAGTCATCAACGGGGTAATGAGCTTGGAAACGCCCCTGCCCATCGGTTACATCCCCACCGGTACCTCCAACGATTTTGCCACAAGCCTGGGACTGTCCACCGATATTGAAAAAGCCGCGCAGGATGTAATTGACGGTAAGTACCTGCCGCACGACATCGGTTCTTTCAATGACGAAAGTTATTTTTCCTATGTGGCCTCTTTCGGCACGATGTCTGATGTTTCATACCTGACATCGCAAAGGATGAAAAACACCTTCGGGCACTTTGCGTATACGCTTAAAGGCGCAAAGGCGTTTTTTAACATGCGCGCTTATCACGCAAAAATTGAGTATGATAAAAAAACGATAGAAGGCGATTTTATCCTCGGCGGTGTTTCAAACTCCAAATCAATCGGCGGTATGATTAAGCTGAAAAATAAAGATATTGTGCTTAATGACGGTGTTTTTGAACTGATATTCTTCCGTAAACCTAACAATGCGCGGGATGTTGCCAATATAGCCAAGTGGCTTTTCACACAGAACGACAACAACAGCAGCATCATTTTTGAACACGCCGGGTCCGCCGTTATTACATCCGCGGACTTCATCCCCTGGACAGTAGACGGTGAGTTCGCCGGCTACCATAAAACGGCCGAAATCCACAACAGGCACCACGCGGTGAATTTTTTGAGCCCGAAATAAGCAAAAATCAGATTGATGCACGAAAACAGCAGCGAAAAAAGCAGAGCTTTGCCAAGCCCTGCTTATTTTTTTGCGAATACTCAGGCGGATTGGATTCTGCAGTAAATACTACTCGACATAGAAATCAACCGTTGTATCGTACACGCCGTTAATATAAAACTGAATTTCGTAGTCGCCCGCATCCCAGCCACCATCGGGTATTTGAAGGCTGAAATAAAAATCGGTATCAACATGTTCAATGCTTATTTTGGAGTTGTGAAGGTCAACCGCGGGATAATCCTCCGTATATTGCCAATACGCGGTTAATTCGTCCCCGTATTTCGCGCTCATCAACGAACCGCTTACATAGATTGTCGGCGTGTCTGCTGCAAAAATACCCGTGGGGGTTATTACCTTGTAAGTATCCGAATCCAAGTCTCCGCCTGTTTCAAGATCTTGCAAATAAGCATATGAAGGCTCGGTCACTGATGTAGCAGGCGCGGCTGATGTTGCGGGCGCTGATGTTTCGGCATCAGCCGCAACATCAAACTTAACCGCTTCTTTGATCTTGTCATTGATATACAGCCTAACTTGGTATTTACCGACAGGCCAGCCGTCATCGGGCATGGAGAGGCTGAATTGAAAATCACTATCCGAGTCTTTTGCCTCGTAGGTTGCGCTGTCAATTTCAACAGCCGGGTCATCCTCCAGGTAAATCCATTTTGCTTTTATCATGGTATCGTCCGGAGCGTTGTTCAATGAACCTGTCAAATAAATTTTCGGTGTTGAGGGTGAAAAGGTGCTTGCTTTTTCAACGGGTTTTAAAGTGTTCTCGTCAATTTCGGACGCTGTTGCAAGGTCTTGAATGCTTGCTGTTGAAAAACTGAAAGAGCAGGCGCAAAGCGATAGGACCATCATTGCAGACACTGAAAGCGCGATGACTTTTTTCACAAAACTCTCCTCCTTTTCAAATCCGCCGTTACAAACGGACACTTCGAGCCATTCTGAAGTTGATGCTAAAATCAATATAACAGAGAATGCTTTGTTATGCAATAAAAAGTTAAAGCCATCCGCACAACTTTGCCAGCAGCCTGGAATACGCAACATAGTGCGGCCAGGAAATGTCGGGGGGCACCCCGTGGTCGCAGCTTGGGATGAAACCGCCGTCTTTCAGAAGAGGGGGGACGACTCGCATCACTTCCGCTTCCATAATTCTGCCGCCCGCCGCGATCGCCCGTTTGTCAATGCCGCCGCGGTAAGCCATCTTTTTGCCGTACTTTCCCCGGAATTTGACAATATCGTTGCCGGCAGCCACTTCAACCGGGTCGCAAACATTAAACCCGGCTTCAATCCAAATCGGAATCAGGTCGTCCACATAACCGTCTGAATCCATATCGATAACAGGCACGCCGGCATTTCTTAATATTTTTATCCAGCGGTTATACGCCGGCAGGAGAAACTCGCGGGTCAGCGCCGGTGAAATCATCGGATGCGCCTTGTAAGCCATATCTTCAGAAATATGAACAAAGTCAGGGAGGTAGATTTTCGTTATTTTTTTTAAAAGCGATTCGATGAATGTTGTCCAAAACTCAACCATATCTCCGGCAAACGCCGGGTCGTCCAAAAAGAGGACACAGAGATTTTCCATCCCGAGCCATTCCCGCATCTGCCAAAAAGGTCCGTTGAAATTGATGCCGCTGACATAATCGCGGTTTTTGAGCAGCGCCGCGCGCTCTTCAAAATCTTCCGGGAAACGCCCTTCGCTATCCAAACAGAACCGCTTTTTCATCTCCTGCCAGTCTTCACGGTTTTCGACTGGAAATTTGTGCCATTTGCGGGTAACAAAATCCCGCGCGTTTCGGATGTAAGTGGCATCGTACTCTTCGGATATTTCCGTGATTGCGCCCATCCAATCCTGCACGATTTTATGCCCGTTTTCGTGGGAGATCACCTTTTCCTCAAATTCGGGTATCATGCGGAAAGATACTCCCGCATTGATGTTCAAGGTTTTTGGTTCGGGCGGCAGTCCCAATTCTTCCCAAAGCGCCTCCGTGTGGTTCTTGTCTTCGGGCAAGCCCTGCGTATGCCACGCCCGCAGGGTGGATTCACGCGGTCCGCCTGCCTGCAGGGGGATTTTGTCCGGATTGCCGAAAGTCAGTGTTTGGATGAAGCGTTCACGGTTAGTCATTTAATCATCACACTTTCAGTTGAAAGGCGGGATAAACTCCCGCCGCACAGCATTTGAACAGCGTGACTTCGTCACGGTTAGCAGTTGGAGAAGCAGGCACTGCTGTTTTTATAATCTCGCGACTGCTCAACGATCGTTCAACCATCGTTCAGCCATTGCTCAACAATCGCTCGATATCAGTCCCCCAGCAACCCGTAATACCTTGCCATCCAGTACGGATGCAGGAACACCGTGCCGTCTTCCACCCGCCTGTCATCGGAGCAATAATCGCCGTTAATCTCAATTTGAGTCGTTTTACTGCCATCGGGTTTTTCTGTGACGGTCAGTTTGATGCCGTTGTCGGCGTGGAAGGGGTTGGAGTCGTATTTGCACATCGGTTTTTCGTCAAACGGCAGTGGCGCTTTGAGCTGCGGGGGCATCCAGAACTCCTCGGACGCGGTCACCCACTCCAAATCCTCGCGGTGGCTGTTGTAGGACGGCCAGTGGATCAAATCCAGCGGCAATTGCTCAAGCGATTCCGCCGCGACTTCAATATCACAGTGCCGGCCGGTGAGCGTACCGTAGATAACACTCCAGAACGGTGTGCGTTCAATTCGCTCATACTGCCAGTGACGGGTGAAACCCTGCATGATGTAGGAGCGGATAACGGGGTCCTTTTCGTACTTGAGCAGCGGGGTGATAATCAGCATGCCGAGCTCATCATCGATGTGGCAGGCGTGGTAATCTTCCACCTTGTAGTGCATGGTGTTCATAAGGTAGTGGTGTTCGGTTATCAAGCGGCGGTAAACTTCGTTGTATTTTTCGTCACCGGTCATATAATAGGTGGTTTTAAGGATGGAAAGAATCTCCAGGGCGTTTTGCCCTCTTTCCGCAAACCAATGGTCGTTGTAGTTCAAATCCTCGGGTGCCCAGTTTGCCCAGGTGGTGGGCAGACCGTCAAAGTCAACCAGTTTGAAGTTGTTTCTCAAAATATGGTCGGTTATGTTCCGTACCGTTTCGATGATTTCCGCTTTTTCTTTGTCGTTCGCGATGATATCAAAGTATACGGACCAGCCGTAAAAGTCGCCGACCATTTCGTCGCTGGAGGTTTCGCCTTTCCACTCACACTCGCCTTTCGCGTCCAGATGCCACTCGGGGTCGCCGTTGCCGAAGCCCGCCGACGGATCATCGGGATAGCGGACAGCCCGAGCGGTAAAGCCGGGGATGCCGGTGACGGTTGTCAGCTTCTGCAAGGCCCTAAAGGTGCGGCGTGCGTTTTCCAGCGCGTCCTTTTCTTTTGTAACGCCCCAGCGGTAGGTCTGGCATGCCATATACATCGCCGTCCAGGTGCCGTCATTGTCCGACACTTCAACATGCCCGTGCTCAATGTCGCCCGGGGTGTCCAAAAAGCGCACAGTCACATAGCCGTCCTTGCGAACATGGTATTTTTCAACTGTTTTTTGGTAATACCGTGCTTTATCCTCAAGGGTCATCATCTGTGTTTCAATAATGCTTAAGCCATCATCGGTTGCCGCGCAGACGGTACCGTCCGGGGCGATAGCAACCGCTTTCACATCCGGGGACGGCACCCAGCGTTTAAAACCATAGTATTTGAGCGCGCCTTCTTTTAACAGAACAAGCCCTGTCGTTGCAGCAAACCAGCGGGCTCCGTCCGCACCAAAGACCATATCGTTGATACAGCCCTTGGGCAGCGACGGGACTTCCGCGGAAGAAAGCCAGTGCGCCTTACCGTCATAGACGCAGACGCCTTTGTCCGTACCGACCCAGATATAACCGGTGGAGTCAAAAGATACGCAGTTGACGCAGTTGCTGATGAGGCCGGTGAACTCTTTGAATAATTCCGCCCAGTGGCACCGCTTGCCGATGAGTCCCATCAGCCCGCTCTTTTTCGTGCCGACATAAATATCTCTTGTTCCGTTGATGGTCATACAGCAGCCAATGCCGGGTACATCAATAATCCGCTGAAAGTCCGCGGTATCGTTTTCTTTCTTGTATAAATAGTCTTCTGTCAATAGCCAAAGCACATGATCTGTGCCTTCGCCCATGGCAACAACCGGTTTGTCAAAAGCCGGGAAAAGTTTGACCTTTTTATCGTTCACACAGAAAAGAAGATTGCCGCTCCCTGCCCAAAGACACCCGCGGCTGTCCGCAAAGAGCATGGCAACCGCGCAGTCATCCTTTGGCAGCTTCAGGTTGACGGGGGTGACTTTGTTGCCCTCAATGCGCGCCAGACCTTTGACGGTGCCCGCATACAGAACGCCTTTTTTATCATACGCGAGCGCGATTGCTTGAGCTGCGGGCAACCCCTCCTGCACGGAGAAAAACTGTCTTGTCCGCTGCTCAAAACTGCCGTTAAAATAAGTTCTTTTACTCATGATTGCCTCCTTTTACGGTTACCGGGATTTCAATGGCTTGTTTTGTTGACACACAACAGTATATATGATAAACTCGCCGCTGTAAAGAACTATAAATCCCGACAATCTTCGGTTCTTTGGGAGTACGCGCGGATGAATTTTTTTGTCAAAGAAAAGGCATTTTATAAAACATTTTTTACGCTGACATTTATGATCGCACTGCAGAACCTGGTGGCTTTCAGCGTGAATCTGGCGGACAGCATCATGCTCGGCGCTTACAGTGAACTTTCGCTCAGCGGCGCGGCGGTCTGCAATCAAATTCAATTTTTGCTGCAAATGATCCTCAACGGCATCGTCGCGGGTATGGTGGTCATTGCCGCCCAGTACTGGGGTAAGCGGCAAACACAGCCGATCAAAAAGATATTTTCTGTCGCCTTTTGGCTCGCTGCCGGGATGAGTTTGACACTCGCTTTAATATCCCTGCTGATACCGGAGAGGGTACTGGGGCTTTTGACCAATGAACCGGCTGTTATTGCCGAAGGCGCGCAGTACCTGAAAATTATTGCGCTATCGTATGGCATTTTTGCCGTGACGACCGTTACCATCGGCGTGCTGCGCAGCGTGGAAACGGTGAAAATCGGCTTTTGGGTTTCGTTTTCGGCATTGTTTTTCAACATATCACTCAACTATATCCTCATTTACGGCAAACTCGGGCTGCCGGCAATGGGTATCCGCGGTGCCGCGTTGGCAACGCTTTTGGCGAGAATATTTGAATTGATGTTCGTGCTCACCTATGCCGCGCTGATTGACAAAAAATTGAAGCTCCGTGTAAAAGATATTCTGCGCGTCGAAAAAAGCTATTTGCTGGACTTCAAAAAAACCGGGTTGCCAACGGTGCTTTCCACCACATCCTGGGGTATCGCGATGGCGGTGCAGGGCGCTATTCTCGGACGGCTGGGGGCATCGACCATTGCCGCCTCAAGCATCGCGACGACGATTTTCCAGGTGGCAATTGTTGTGGCGGGCGGTTCGTCCAATTCATCCAATGTGATAATCGGCAAGGCCGTCGGCGAAGGAGATATGCGGCGCGTGCGTAAATTCGCCCAAACGCTGCAGGTTTTATTCATGGGTATCGGTATCTTTACAAGCCTTGCCCTGCTGGCCGGCAAAGCGTTTATTATCGGTCTTTATCAAGTATCCCCGGCAACCGAGGCGCTGGCGGGCTGGTTTATTGTGGTGCTTTGCGTGACGGTAATCGGCACGGCTTACCAGATGCCTTCGCTCACGGGTATCGTTGCGGGCGGGGGAGATACAAAGTTTGTTCTGTTCAACGACATTGTCTTTATGTGGGGTATTGTGCTGCCGCTGTCCGCGCTGTCCGCGTTTGTGTTTAAACTGCCGGTGATTGTCACCTTTGCCTGCCTGAAATCGGACCAAATCCTCAAATGCGCTGTCGCAGTGGTGAAGGTGAACCGTTTCAAATGGATCAGAATCCTGACGAGAGACGATGTTGCATAGTGCAAAATTGAAAATATAATCGGGCTAATTTGTGATATTATCATATACGAAGTGGTCAGTGATTGGTGGATAGTGGTTAGCAGAGGGATTTTGTATGAAGCATAATTACCTGAATAACATTCCTCTCGACGAGGCTGTGGTACAATACAGCTCCGCGCTTACAGACGCGGGGCTTTCCTGTAAAACCGAAACAATTCAAAGTGCCGATTCCTTCGGCAGAATAACCGCGCGCGCTGTGTACGCGAAGATTTGTTCACCGCATTACAACGCGAGTGCCATGGACGGCATTGCCCTTGAGGCAAAACGCACATTCGGGGCATCGGAACTGACGCCGGTGCGTCTTTCCCCGGGTGATTTTACTGTTGTGGACACCGGGGACCCGCTGCCCGCAGGCATGGATTGTGTCGTGATGGTTGAGGATGTTGTAGATGACAGCGACGGTTATGTGCTGCTTTATACGGCGGCGGTACCTTGGCAGAATGTGCGGCAAATCGGCGAGGATATCTGCGAAAGCGATATGCTTATGCCTTCCCTTACACAAATAACACCCGCTATGGCAGGTGTCCTGTTAGCCGGCGGGAATTTGGATGTTGATGTTTTATGCCGCCCGGTTGTCGGCATTATCCCGACCGGTGACGAAATTGTGCCGCCGACAGCGCAGCCGAAAAGCGGGCACATTGTTGAGTTTAATTCGGTTATTTTTACCGGGATGCTCCGCGAATGGGGTGCCTTGGCAATGACCTACCCGATCACACCGGACAAGCTGCCGCTGATTGAGCAGGCGATAAAAAAAGCAGCCGCTGAATGCGATATCGTTCTCGTGATCGCCGGTTCTTCCGCCGGGCGGGAGGATTATACCGCAACAGCGATACACAACACCGGGACGCTTGTGCTGCACGGCATCGCCATCAAACCGGGCAAGCCGGCTGCTTTGGGTCATTTGGGCGCGGTGCCCTGCATCGGGGTGCCGGGTTACAGTGTGTCGGCCATCCTGGTGATGGAAAAAATTGTGCGTCCGGTTATTGACCGGCTGCTTTGCCGCGGAGCGTGGGAGACGAAAACCGCAGAGGCTGTTCTTTCAAAAAAAATCGCATCATCCCTAAAGTACCGCGAATTTGTGCGGGTACGCCTGAGCTATGCGGATAGTAAGTTGACCGCTATACCGCTCAACAGGGGAGCGGGCGTTATCACCAGTTTTACCAACGCGCACGGGATAATCGATATCCCCCAGAACTGCGAGGGCATTGAAAGCGGCGAAACTGTACAGGTTCAACTCTTAAAAGATTTTCGCGAGATCAAAAACATGTTGGTTGTCACCGGCAGCCATGACCCGCTTATTGACGAAGCGGCCGATATCCTCAAACGCGGCGCTGGCGGGGAGGTTTCATCCGCCCATGTCGGCAGTATGGGCGCCATTATGGCAATTAAATCAAAACAGGCGCATCTCGGCGGCATTCATCTGCTGGACGAAGCGGGCGAATACAATCTCTCCTACCTCAAAACCTATTTTCCCGAAGGCGGCATTACCCTCATTGAGGGTGTCGGCAGAACGCAGGGTTTCATGACAGCCGCGGGCAATCCGAAAGGAATAACGGGTTTTGCGGATGTCGCGAAAGCAGGAATATCCTATGTCAACAGGCAGCGCGGTTCCGGCACACGGATTCTCTGCGATTATCTTGTGAAAAAACACGATATCAATCCGGAAAATGTGTACGGCTACAACCGGGAAGAATTCACCCACACGGGTGTCGCGGCGCTGGTAAAAGCCGGCAGCGCGGATACGGGACTTGGCATTTATTCCGCCGCGAAGATTTACGGATTGGATTTTGTTCCGGTAACCACAGAGCGGTATGATTTTATCTGCCGTACGCAGGCGTTGGAGAACGAAGGCGTGCAGGCGTTTTTACGAGTTCTTCGGAGCTTGGAATTCAAAGACCGGCTGACTGAAATGGGCGGATACACATGGCAGAACCCTGGAACAATCAAAGCACAGCTGTAAACTGTAAACAATGAAAGGGGAGGATACTATGCCGTTATCACACTTAAACGAACAGGGCGAGGCTTCGATGGTTAATATCGGTGAAAAGGCAAATTCCGCCCGGTATGCCCTGGCGCAGGCTGTCTTGAAAATGCAGCCGGAAACCCTTTTGCTCATTACTTCAAACGGTTTACCCAAGGGCGACGCGTTTGCCGCCGCCCGCATTGCGGGTATTATGGCGGCTAAAAAAACCAACGAACTCATCCCGCTTTGCCACAACATCCCCATTGACAGCGTGGAAGTCACCTTTAATGCGGTTGAGCCGGACACGCTGATTATATTGGCTGCAGCAAACTGCAATTACAAAACCGGTATCGAGATGGAGGCGCTCGTTGCGGCTTCCGTCGCGGCATTGACGGTGTATGACATGTGTAAAGCCGTGGACCGGGGTATGACCGTGAGCGAAATCAAACTGCTGGAAAAAAGAGGCGGAAAATCCGGAACATACACGGCTTGATACAAAAGTTTGGAGAAATAATCAATGCTTGACCGGTTCAACCGAAAAATAGATTACCTGCGTTTTTCGCTGACACAGCGCTGCAACCTGAATTGCGGCTACTGCGGCAACCGTAATTGTCTTTCGGTCAAAGATGAGTTGGGACCGTTTGAAATTCAGCAGCTTGTGCAGGCGTTTGTGCATTGCGGCATCACAAAACTGCGGTTAACCGGCGGAGAACCGCTCCTGCGGCGGGATTTAACCGAAATTGTCGGCAATACAGCCGCCATTAAAGACTTGCGGGACATAAGCGTCACAACCAATGGTATTTTGCTCACACACGCCCTTGCGGGGGAACTGAAAGCAACCGGTCTCCGGCGTGTCAACATCAGTCTGGATTCGCTCAAACCCTTGAGATACAAGGAGATTACGGGCGGCGGCAGCCTGTCCGACGCGCTCAATGGCATCGATGCCGCGCTGGTGGCAAGCTTAACCCCTTTACACATCAATGTGGTGCTGATCAAGGGTATTAATGACGATGAGGCGGAAGATTTTATCCTGTATGCCCGCAAAAACCCGGTGACGGTGCGTTTTATCGAGCTGATGCCGTTTGCCCCAGGCGATAACGGCGGCGGGATCGTCCCGAATAGTGAAATCCTGGCGCGCCATCCGTATTTGACGCCCGTGGAAGGCTTTTCGCGCGCGCAGCCGTCGGTTGATTATACAGCGCCCAACTGGCAGGGCAAGGTCGGCTTTATCAGCCCCATGACAGAGAAGTTCTGCCATGCCTGCAACCGGGTGCGCGTGTTGGCGGACGGCAGTTTGATGACCTGTCTGGGCAGCGAGGAAAAAAAAGACCTCAAACCATATATCAATGACGAAGAGAAACTGGTTGAAACAATCAAAACCGCAATCCGCGGTAAACCCACGGGACATCACTTTGAGCGCGGCTGCGCGGTCGGTTATTCGCTGCAAAACATTGGCGGATAAATCGTGAAAGTCAGGACTTTCACATTAAAAAAATGTGCCTTTGCGCCGTATAGAATGGCGCAAATTTGGCGGTGCCAAATACGGAACAATTTCTCTTCTCTGAATAAAAATAGTAGGATCAATAAAGGAGTAAACTTTATGGCGCAGGTTGTTGCTGTTAACATCAGCGAAAAAAAAGGAACCGTCAAAAAAACGGTTGAAAAAGCTGTTTTAATTGAGAATTTCGGGCTGGAGGGCGACGCGCACGGCGGCAACTGGCACCGGCAGGTGAGCCTTTTAGCCGTTGAGAGTGTTGAAAAATCCAAGGCACAGGCGAAAGACCCAAACCGCGTGAAGGGCATCTGTGAAGGTTCCTTTGCGGAGAATATCACGACATCGGGCATAGAGCTTTATACGCTGCCTGTCGGCACCGTGCTGAAAATCGGTGAGGCCGAGCTTGAAGTCACCCAAATCGGCAAGGAATGCCACACCGGCTGCGAGATAGCCAAAATCGTCGGCAAGTGCATCATGCCCACGGAGGGCATTTTCGCTAAGGTGATCAAAGGCGGCGAGATAAAAGCAGGTGATGAAATCGAGATTTGCTGAGGTGGTATCATGGTGGAATACAAGCTGCGCAATCATATACCCTTAAGCGCCCCGGCAACCCGGGAACCGTACACCGGGGACGAGGCGGATTTACGCGTATCGCTGGGCTTTGTGCCCAGATGGTACCACAAACGCCTGGGTATCGATTTTTCGCAGCAATGGCACACGGATCCGGTTTACCGGTATGAAACGCTGGTTCGGATGAAAATACACCTGCATCAATCCTTCCCCACAGTGCCGTACTTCAAGCCATGTTATATTGACAAAGGCATCGAACCGGCCTGCGCGACCATTTCCGGCGTGTACGGCATCAAGCTGATACCGATGGTTTACGGCATGGAAACACAGTATTTTGCAGACAACTGGCCGGACAACCTGGCAGACCAGTTTCTTGCCAAAGAGCATTTGGCAAAGCTGGAACCGTTCGATGTTTCAAAAACACCGGTTATTGTGCAGATGTTGGAACAGATGGACACCATCGAAAAAACATACGGGCAAATCCATGGCTATCTCAATTATCAGGGTATTTTGAATATCGCCGTCAAGCTCAGGGGCACGGACATCTTCATGGATATGTATGATGACCCGGATTTTGCGCATCATCTTTTCAATCATATTGCCGACACAATCCTTCAGGTATCCAAATTGGTGCAGGCCAGGCAGCGGGAATCCGGCTTTGCGGTCAATCTGCTGTCCATGAGCAACTGCGTAATGAACATGGTGTCCGCTGATACCTACCGGGAGTTTGTGCTGCCGTGTGACTTAAGGCTCTCCAAAGAGTTTGAGCGCTTTGGTGTGCACACCTGCAACTGGAACATCACGCCGTATATCGATGTGCTGCGCGATATTGACAAAATGGGTTACATCGATATGGGGATGGTCAGCGACATGAAGCGGGTGCGGGAAGTGTTTCCGGATGCGCGACGGGCGGTACTCTATCCGCCGGTGGAACTCGAGCAAAAGTCAATGGATGAGATTAAAGCGGATATTCAAAAAATTTACGATGAGCTGGCACCGTGCGATATTGTGATGGCGGATATTACGGATACCACACCGGATGAGCGGGTGAATGAGTTTTTGGCGGTGGCGGAGAGTTTTAACTGATAATATAAAACATGCCTGTCAGCAAATTAAACAACTTCCTGTTGCGCGTTTGTTTGAGTTTAAATTTCGTTTGTTCAAAATGATAAAAAGACTTGACAATATAGGATAAATCCTATATTATATACATATGGCATAACATAATTGTGAGAGTTGGCAGACTATGCAACAATTTGAAGCTGTTTTCTATGAAAAATCTGACGGGTCTCAACCCGCAAAAGAGTTTATTAACACCTTGGATACCAAAATGCAGGCAAAGATGGTTCGCACAATAAAAATACTGCAGGACAACGGAACAGCGCTTCGGGAACCCTATTCAAAGCCATTGGACGGCGGTATCTTTGAACTGCGGGCAAAGGTTGGTTCGGACATATCCAGGGTTCTTTATTTCTTTTTCGTCGGTAAAAAGATTGTTCTGACAAACGGATTTATTAAGAAAACACAAAAGACGCCCGCGACAGAGATAGAACGGGCAAAGATGTATAGAGAGGAATACCTGAACAGAAAGGAGAATAACAATGACTGCGTTTAATGACTTCCTCAAGGAAAAAATGCAAGACCCTGCCTTCAAGGCGGAGTATGATGCGCTTGAGCCTGAATTCGCAATCATTCAGGCGATGATTGACGCGCGCAAAAGCGGCGGAATGACGCAGAAGCAGCTTGCGGAAAAAACGGGGATTGCGCAGGGCGATATCAGCAAGCTGGAAAACGGGAGCGCTAACCCGTCTTTGCGGACGCTCCAGCGTCTCGCTTCCGGTTTGGGTATGAAATTGAAGGTTGAATTTATCCCGGCGGGGCGCCAATAGAACTAATGGATATGGATAAAATAATCCCGCCCTGCGGCACCAAATTTGCCATACGGGCGGGGTTTTTATATAGCCAAACACATGTTAAAACAAATACACCTGCACTTCGTCACCCTTCATCAATCCTTCGCAGTCACGGTCAATCCGGATGAAACCGTCCGCTTCGCTGAGCAAGGTAATCAGCCCCGATTTTACGGGAGCGGGAAAGACAGATGAACCGTCCCCCTGTCTTATAACCGGCACATATTCCTCACGCCCGTGATTTGAAGGAATATTGACGCCCAACACACCCTGCCTTGAATAGAGAGCGGGGTTTGTGTTATTCAACGAGCAGATGACATGGCGAACCAGCAGATAGAAGATGAAATAAGCCGAAACCGGATGGCCTGGCAGACCGATGACCGGCTTGCCGTTAACAGAACCAACGATGGTCGGCTTGCCGGGTTTAATAGCGATGCCGTGCACCAGAACTTCACCCAAATTGCCGATGATTTTGGCGGTCATATCTTTTTCGCCTGCGGAGGAGCCGCCGGATATCAGCAGCACATCGCAGCGCGGCAAAGCCGCTTCGATAGCGGCGGTAAGTGAGGCTTCATCATCTTGCACAATACCGAAAGACAGCGCTTCGCCCCCGCAGGCGTTGACAGCGGAAACAAGCAAATGCGTGTTCACATCGCGCACCTGGGCGCCGTTTGGGGTTTGTTCCACCGGGACAATCTCATCGCCGGTTGAAATTATGCCGACAACGGGCTTTTTATAAACAGCAACCGCGGTTTTACCAAGCGCCGCGAGCGCACCGATTTCTTTCGGGGTCAAGCGAATTGATTGTTTGAGCACCGGTTTGCCGGGGCGGACATCGTCGCCTTTGAGCACCACATTTTCCCGAACACTCACGGGCTTTGCAATATAACGGAAGCCATCGCTGAAATCCTCGGTATACTCCACCATCACGACCGCATCCGCGCCGCCGGGCAGTTTACCGCCGGTGGAAACACCGGCACATTCGCCGGGGTTAATGGCAAGTTCGCTGTCCTGCCCCATGAGGATTTCACCTTTAAAGGCTAACTGCGCGGGCATATTGTCGCTGCTGCCGAAGGTGTCCGCGGCAATCACCGCGATGCCGTCAACCGTTGAGCGGTCAAAACCGGGGACATACTCATCCGCGATGATATCTGCAAAAAGCACCCTGCCGTCCGCCTCGCCGAGGGGGACGGTTTTGGCCATGGTGCGGCTGTTGCCGAATTCGGTTCTGCAGATGTTCAGCGCTTCTTCGAGTGATTTGACAGTGAGCATGTTTTTCCCCCATTTAGAAATTGATTTTGTTGAACAGTAGCTGAACGATTGCTGAGCGATAGTTCAGCAATTGTCTTCAGCTTATTAATTAAAGCATATATTCTTTAAATGTTTCAATGTCTAGCATCTAAAATCTAACATCTAATGTCTAAACTTGCCAATGCTCCATAAACCGCTTGCCCCATTCGGTCCGGGGGTTTTTCAGCAGTTCGCCGGGGGTGCCGCTTTCGGCAATCTCTCCGCCCTGCAGCAGAATGACCCTGTCGGCTATATTGAGTGCCTGTTTGGGTGAATGGGTTGCCATTACCAAGGTTGTGCTGTTTGTCCGGCAAAAATCGAGCAGTGCCGCTTCGATCAAATCAACACCGCTGATATCCGCGGCGCTGGCCGGTTCATCGAGCAGTAAAAGTTTTTTCGGGGTGATGAGCAGGCGGGCGAGTGCCATGCGCTGTGTTTCCCCGCCGGACAGGCGGCTGCCCCGCTTTTTGGCAAGCGGCTCGAGCGCGAGCATTTTGAGCACGGTATCAACAGCCTTTTGCTTTTCCTCCCGGTTCATCGTTTTGGGCAGGGCGGTGAGCAGATTGTTGGTGACACTCATTGAAAAACCAAAGCTTGCCTGCGGCAGATAGTACGGCAGGATGTCCGGGCCGGAATAGGTTACGCGCCCTTCATCCGGGGTTAAAATGCCCGCCATTATCCGCAGGAGCGTTGTTTTGCCGCTGCCGTTCGCGCCGATGAGCACGGTTTTTTGACCCTCGGATATTTCTAAACGCGGGATATTGAGTATCAGCCTGTCGCCGGCATATTTTTTTACGGAGTCAACAGTAATCATTTATAACTCTACAAACCTTTCCGGGAATTGTGCGGTAACGGCTTGCAGCCGGTATTTCGGTCATCACTACCGACCGAAAAGCACAAAACCTCAGCTGTAAAAAAGTATTTTTTACAGCATATCCTTCTTTAAAAATGATGCCGCGAAGTTGATGATGAAAGCGATCATTAAAAGAACAACTCCGAGCGCGATTGCAAATTCGAAGTTGCCCTTATTGGTTTCCAGCATAATGGCGGTGGTCATTACCCTTGTTTTATACTGAATATTGCCGCCGACAAGGTTTACCGCGCCCACTTCGGATATAGCGCGGCCGAAGCCCGTGAGTATGACGGAGACCAGCGGAACCCTGTTTTCAATCAGCAGCAGTTTGGTTTTGGTCCGGCGCGGCAGCCGAAGCCCGTCGGCTGTTTCCAAAAGGGAAGGCGCTTTAATCGCGATGACGGAAGCGCACAGGGCGGTTACAATCGGGATGATTAGAATGCACTGGGCGATTACCATCGCCTCCACGCTAAAAAGAAGTTTTAACGAGCCCAGCAGCCCGCTGCGGGACAGCAGCAGAAAAACAAGAAGACCTGCCACAACCGGCGGCAACCCGGTCAGCGTGTATAAAACCCGCATCAGCATTGCTTTACCCCGAAAGCTGCCGCTGCCTAAAAAAACACCGAGCGGGATACCGATGATGCAGGACAGGGAGGTGCTCGCCAGGGACATGCGGAGGGTTACACCGATGATTTGCCATAACTCCCTGTCGAGCGAAAAAACGAGGGTCAATGCCTCTTTGAAGGATTCCATTTACATCTCCATTCAAAAAAAACAGGGGATACTCCTGTATTGGAGCATCCCCGCAAATCAATTACATATCGACGAAGAACAATCCTTCGCCGTATTCGGCCATACCATAATCAGCGATTCTATCAAGCGTGTCCTGCTTGGTCATCCAAGTGATGAATGCTTGCGCCCCCTCGGTGTTTAGTCCTGTATTTTTTTCAGGGTTGCAGGCGATCAAGGAATAGGTGTTCTTCATATCGTCGCCCTTGTCCAATACGATGGAGAGTTCCAAATTGGCTTTCATGGAAAGGAAGGTGGCCTTGTCGGTGAGCACATAGGCCATGCGTTCACTGGCCATTGTTAAACAATCGCCCATACCCTTGCCGGCGGATATATACCATTTGTCGGCAGCGGCAGTTGGTGTAACCCCTGCGGCAGTCCATATCTTCAGTTCCGCCTTGTGGGTGCCGCTCTCATCGCCGCGGGAGATGAATTCGCTTTTGTTCGCTGCGATTTTCTTGAAGGCGTCTGCCGCTGAATTGCTTGCGGCAATCCCTGCGGGGTCTGCGGCGGAGCCGGCAATGACAAAGAAGTTGTACATGAAGGGAATTCTTTCAAGGCCGAACCCTTTGGCGATAAAATCTTCTTCCGACGCCTTTGCGTGAACGAGCAGAACATCCGCGTCGCCGCTTTCACCGAGCGCGATCGCCGCGCCGGTGCCGTTGGATGTTATCTGTAAATCATAGCCGGTTTCAGCCTCAAAGAGCGGCTCGAGGTATTCCATGAGACCGGAATCATTAACAGACGTGGTGGTTGAGCAACGCAGAACGGGGTTTGCCGGGGCAGTGGTTGCGGGCGCGGTGGTTGTCATGTCATCCGTTTTCTGCGCGCAGCCTGCGAGGCAGGTGAACACGAGCAAAACGGACAACGCGATGCCAAGGGTTTTTGTTTTCATAATTCTTCTCCTTTTCAAGCACGGAAGGCGGGGGCGTTTCCG